>NZ_JBBWVD010000005.1:0-209757 GCF_041903745.1 Thiocapsa sp. C2-2m
GGGCGGCGAGCCCCTGCGACCGCAGCTTCTCCCCGGCACGGCTCGCAAACGCCGTCACCGCCGCCCGCAGCTCGGCCGGCGCGGTCACCGCGGCACCGAAGCTGCGCGAGACCATAACCTGGCGGCGCGGCGGCGCCACCTCCTCCAGCGCCAGACAGGCTTGCCCACGCAGCTCCCGGGCGATGCGCTCGACCACCACCCCGAAGGACGCGCGCAACCGCTGCGGGTGCGCCTCGCACAATGCCCGCGCATCGGCGATGCCGATCGCGCGCAGATGTGCCCCCAAGCGCCCGGCGATGCCCCAGATGTCCTCCACCGGCACCGCGGCCAGCACGGCGTCGGGGTCCGGCAACAACGACCAATCGAGCACCGGACCGGCCGGGCCCTGGCCCTTCTTCGCAAGCCGATTGGCGAGCTTGGCGAGCGTCTTGGTCGGGGCGATCCCGACCGCCACCGGAATGCCGGTCCAGCGCCGCACGGTCCGGGCGATCTCCAGACCCAGGGCGGTGGGATCCCGGACCCCGGCCAAGTCCAGAAAGCACTCGTCGATCGAATAGACCTCGATGCGCGGGGCGAACCCCGCCAGCACCTGCATCACCCGCCGCGACAGATCCCCGTAGAGGGCATAGTTCGAGGAGAAGACCGCAGCATCGGCCCGGCGCAGAACCGCGGCGTACTTGAAGTAGGGCGCCCCCATCGGGATGCCGAGCGCTTTGGCCTCGTTGCTGCGGGCCACCACGCAGCCGTCGTTGTTGGAGAGCACCACCACCGGGCGCCCCTCCAGGCTCGGCCGGAAGAGTCGCTCGCAGGAGGCGTAGAAGTTGTTGCAGTCGACCAGGGCGAACATGGCGGGCGGCTCATGCGGGATCACCCGCGGCAAGCGTCTGCACTGCCGCCCACTCGCGGTGCAGCGCCTGGACGAGCGCGCTCGGCACCCGCTCCCCGAAGGCCGCGATCAAGGCCCCGTAGTACCAGAACACCGCCGTGCGCTCGGCACTGAAGCGCGCCCAGACGCTCGGGCCGCACTCCAGCCGATCCAGGTGGATGGCCTGCAGATTGGCGAGCTTGTCGCAGGCCGAGACCAGCAGCCCCGGCCCCGTGGCCTGGGCCAGATGCGCCAGATAAGCCTCCTTGCGCTCCCGCCAGGGGGCCTTATGACCCGCCGCATTCGGCACGTCATCGGTGCAGAAGCGCACCAGCGCCAGCACCTCGGCGCCACACTCGGTCGCGATGCGCTCCGCCCAGTGTTCTCCCCCATCCTCGAGCACATCATGCAACAGCGCGGCGATGATCTGGTCGGCGTCCCCGCCGTAGCGCTGCACCAGCGTTGCGACCGCGACCGGATGGGTGATGTAGGGCAGCGCCAGCCCCAGGACATTGGCCGTGCCCTTGCGCACCTGCCCATGGTGGGCCTGCGCGGCCAGACAGAGAGCGGCCTCGAAACGGGTCGCGAAGCGTGTCATGGGTGATTCCTCGGCAAAGGCACCAGACTAGCACTGCCCCGCGACAGTGACTGTCGCACCCGCACGGCTCAGAACGAATGCACGACATGGGCAACCACGCCCCAGACCACCAACCCCATCTCGCCCTGAATCTCCAGCGGCGCATAGTCCGGATGCTCGGGCACCAGCCAGACCCGCGCACCCTCGATCTTCAGGCGCTTCAGGGTCAGCTCGCCATCGACAGCGGCCACCACGATCGATCCGGACTTGGCCTCGCGCGAGCGGTCCACCACCAGTAGATCGCCGTCACGGATCCCGGCACCCGTCATGGAATCCCCCTGCACCCGCAAGAAGAAGGTCGCGGCCGGATGCCGGATCAACTGCTCGTTCAGATCAATGGTGCCTTCGAGATCGTCGTCGGCCGGCGAGGGGAAGCCGGCCGGGATACGCGCGCCGAAGAGCGGGAGCGGGCAGGGGAGCGGAGCGAGCGTGCAGGCGTGCATGATCATCGGCTTGCCGAACACAGCGGATGAAGCTGCGGCGCAATCAGGGCGCAGGCGGCGACGACGGATCGAGACATGACGGATGACCGAAGCTGTATAAATGTCCAGTCATGATAGCGCATGCAAGGGTAATCGGACCAAGCCGAGCCGGCCGGGCTTTAGGGGTCGCGATGGAGATGGCCTCGACGAGAGGTGATCCGACCCGCGACGGGGTCCAAGATCGACGCGATCTCGCCCTGGCTGATGGTGCGCACCAGCGCGAAGCAATGGATCGGGGCACCCGGAAAGGCTGGGGCGAGGTGGGGCAAGACGCCTGATTCATCGCATTTGCTTGTTTCTCCTTGGTCTTTCATGTCATGATTGCGAAATATTGCAATGCAAACACATGAGGCTCCCACATGGCCGGAAGCACCATCACCGTGCGCACCGACCCGGAAGTTGCCGCGCAAATCGCCTTCCTCGCGGAGGCCATGGATCGGTCCCGAAACTGGGTGATCGAGGAGGCGCTCAAGCAGTACATCCAGGCCCAGTCCTGGCAGCTTGAAGGAATCAAACAGGCGCAAGCCTCGCTCGATCGCGGGGAAGGCATCCCGTTCGAGGCGGTAATGGAGGAAATAGACGCGCTGATCGAGCAGACAGCGCGCACGCGTGACGCATGACGATCGTCTTCTCGCCACAGGCGCGCGACGATCTTCGGGAGATCTTTCTCGACATTGCCAGCGACAACCCGGACGCGGCGCGTGCTCTGCTGAAACGTCTTCGCCGCCGCATCACGGACCTCGAGGACACCCCGCACATCGGCAGGCCCGGCCGCGTTCCCGGCACGCGCGAGCTGGCCATCCCCGGAACCGCCTACATCGCTCCCTACCAGGTCAGCGGCGATCAGCTGCAAATCCTGCGTGTCTATCACGGTGCCCGGCAGTGGCCGGATCACTTCGAGGGGTGACCCCTAAAGCACCGCCCCGTCATAGGCATCGCCGCCGGCGGCGCGTCTGCCGCTGACCCCGCGCGACTGGCGACGAACTGTCCCGTCGAGACCCGGCGCAGAGGCGAGTGCATTCAGGTCAATGCGCTCCGGGGGGCGAGGGCGATCCGGCCCAACGCGCTCATGATCTCGACCCGACGTCGATCCAGGTCGACGTCGCTGGAAAATCTTCGCATGCATACGGTATGTTGTCTGTTCCGTGACTCCAACCGCGACGTTTCGCCAGAAGGGATCATGAAGACACCACAGCTGTCCGGGCTCGCCTGCCTTGCGGCGATCCATCTGCTCGTTGCCGCCGGCACCGCCCAAGCCCAATCGTGCGAGCCCATCCAGTTCAAGCGAGGGCATGACTCGGGCACCGTTCGCGGGATCGCTCCGCCGGATGACGTTGTTTGCTATGAGCTCAGAACCGGCGCGGGCCAACGTGCGGACGTCTCTGTCGAGGGCAGTAATGTCATGTTCTCGGTCCCCGGTCTTGTCGATGGGCGGGACCAATACAGCTTCACGACCGAGAAGAAAACCTATCGGATTGACGTCAGCCAACTCATGCGCTCCATACCGCATTCTTCACGTAGCGCTGGATACCCGGCCCGATCCGGAACCGCCGCCGTTCGCCGCCTTGACCGAGTCGTCCTGCCTGCTCGTGGAGGTCGCCGGCACGCACCCCCGAGGCGAGCAGGCTCCGCCCGGCGTCCGGCGCACGCGGCTCGCCGAGGCGATCGCGCCCGCAAGCGCTGTACCGTGACGCTGAGACCCCACCGAACGGGCATCATGACGATCGGGCGGAAAAGGCCCGCGGATCGCCCGTGCAAGCCACAACGAGCCTTCTTTGATCAGCCAGCACCGGGGCATCGGAACCAGAATCACCTCCGGCCCCAGAAGGGTGGAGAGGCAAGCGCCGGCGTCGAGGTTCTCCTCGGCGCGCCGAGCTGCATGCTCGATCGCCACGAAGCCACCCTGGTTAAGGCAGCAACCGGCCAACTGCGGACATCGCCCAGTGCGCTGCTCACGGCAGGTGGACGCCGGAAGCCGACACTGACGACCTTCGCCGGGAGCAAGGCGGCGCTGCAGGAAGCGGACGTTCGATCGCGTTTCCCGGCGGCGGCAAGTTCGTCCCAATTGCTGTGGCTCAACGCGATGTAGTTGGGTGGCAGTGGTTCATGGGGACCTTGGCCCAAACCCACGATCGAGGATGTCGAGGTACTCTACGGCACAGGCGCTGTCTTGCCGGAACCGTCGACCTCGAGCCTGGCGGCAATCAGTAACGTCGCGGTATCCCCGGGGCGTGTTATAAGGCGCAGAAGGGCCGTCCGCGCGGCCTGAGCCTGGCGGATTGGGTCGTCCACCCGCCCGCCGGAAGGTTGGTAGGGAGGGACGCTGTTCATGTCCGACTCACTCGCCTCGGCCCGTCTTGCCTTCGGGAACCGCTACTATCAGTGGTGCGTCCAGCAGCTCGAAGAGGAGCTGCGCCACGATTTCCAGCTCCTCAGGCGCCTGCGCGAAGGCACCGCCATCCGCTACCTGGCTTGGGCAGACTCCCTCTCCGCCGCCCGTCGCGAGGCATTTGCCCGTTCCATGCTCGGCCGCATGTTCCGCCCATTCTCCCTCCAAATTGGTCTCGATCCGTCCTCGCACGACCCGGCACCAGCCGATCAGTTTCTTGCCCAGCTTGGGTCAATGCCCCCCGCGTCCTTGATCGCGCTAGAACAGCGACGATTTCCAGCGCCATCGTACGGTTGCGTTGCGGAAAGTGGAACCGCTGGGTTTTGGTCCCCGGCGGGAACTGGGACACCAGCAAGTGATCCGTCGCGATGCGCGCTTGGAGCAGATCGTTCTGACGTGGGTAGGCACGCTCAAGCGGGGTACCGGTGACCGCGATGGTCCGCCCGCCCGCCGCCATCGCCGCAGTGTGCGCAGCGGTGTTGATCCCCATCGCCAGCCCACTGACCACCACGGTACCCTCGTGCGCCAGCCGAGCAGCGAGCTTGCGCGCCCGCGCCAAACCGGCCGGCGAGGCTTGCCGCGCGCCGACGATGGCCACGCGCGCAACCCTTCTGCAGGATCCCGAGATCGCCCGCGACATACAGATGCTCGGGCGCATGCTCGCGCTCGACCGCATTGAGCGGGCCCAGAAGCTGGTCAGGTGTATAGGTCGCAGGGTTCATATACCGGGGGAGCATAGCGCACCCGAGACCCCGGCGGTCAACCAGGCGGACCGACCGTGTCGGACCACTCCGAACGCAACAGCGCCTGCAAGACGACATCCTCGTACAGGCCCCACTTGCGAACCCGTTGCCGCAACAGCCCTTCCACTTGGAAACCCAAGCGCGACAGGACCCGCCCCGACGTCGGATTGCGGACCATGTGGTAGGCATAGACCCGGTTGAGGTCCAGATCCCGAAACGCGTAGCGCAGGACCGCAGCGAGTGCCTCCGCCATGTACCCGCGCCCCCTGGTTTCGACCGCCAGCCAGAAGCTTAACTCGGCCAGGGCGTGCTCGGGCTCGATGTCCCGGAGCTCGGCGAAGCCGACGAATACCGCGGGGACATGCGTCCGGAATGTGAAGGCCACGCCGTACCCCAGCTGCATCGCCTCGACACGGGATCCAACATAGCGCTCGGCGTCTTGCGCCGAGAAGGGATGCGCAATGGAGATCATGGTGTCGGCCACCTCGCGCCGCCCGGCCGCGGTCTGAACCACGCTCAGGTCCTCGACACCGATCGGCCGCAGGACTAGACGCTCGGTCCGGATCACGTCACCGAGCATGGCGTTTCCTGTTCAAAGGATGCATGTTGATCGGTTGCCCCTTCGCCGCAGAGCGCCATGCCGGCCGCGCGCACCTGCCCGGACGTCCGCGTTACGCCTTCAGTGCCGTTGCCACCCGTTCCAGAATGGCATGCGCCTCGGCGGCGACCTGATCGGCCACTTCATCCTCAACCAAGGCGAGCACGGGAATCGGATCCATGAAATCCACGGCCGTGCGTGACGGCGAAACCTCCCGAACCACGACGTTGCAGGGCAGCAGCGCCCCCGCAGTGGGCCGAGAGCCGATCACGCGGCTGGCCAGCCCTGGCGCACAGGCTCCCAGGGTGCGATAGCCGCCGATCTCTTCGTTCAGCTTGTGTCTCAGGATCGCGGCGACATCGACGTCGCTGACGATTCCGAGACGCTCCGCCGCCAAGGCGGCCACGACGCGCTCTACGGACGCGTCGAAAGGGTGGTCGATCTCTACGCCAAAGGCATAACTCATCTTCTTGGCCTCGATCCTGCTCGGCGAATCCTGCGGACTCGGCAAACCGAGCGGAGATGACCGCGGACGGGCCGGAAGCGCTTGTGCCGACCCAGGATATCGGCACCGATTTGGAGCGGATTGCCCTAGATCAATCGTCCGCTGCATTGTCAGGTTGCAGCTGTCGATACTTTGGGGAACGCGCATGTCGGGACAACGCGCCTCGGCCCGTCTCTGTTCAACCCCGAGACCGTACCGATCATGTCCTCTACGCTGTCGTCGCTCTGCGGGGTATCGCTCGTGTCTGAAGAAGCCGCTATTCATGTCCATGGGGCCGACTACGAGAAGGTCGATTCGTCCTATTTCGAGCATCGGCAGTTGAAACAGGGCGCGGCGGGGTGGGTTCTGCTCGCGGGGCTCGGCGTGGCCTATGTCATCTCGGGTGATTTCGCCGGTTGGAACTTCGGACTCGGGCAGGGCGGCTGGGGTGGCTTGCTGATTGCAGCCATTCTGATGGTGACCATGTATACCGCCATGATCTTCTCGCTCGCCGAGCTGTCGTCGATGATTCCGACCGCTGGCGGCGGATACGGCTTCGCGGCCTCGATCATCCCTTCGCCCACAGCGGCCACCGAATGCGTCGTCAGGCCATCCTGGCCTGACGGAATCAGGGCTGGAAGCCCTGACGACGCAAGGATCGCCAGTAGCTGGACCAAACGATGATCAAGGCCCATTTCTTTACTGTAAATCGGCAGCCCGTTCGTTTATTTTGCATCGCATGGGCCAGGCCATTCGTATCACATCAGAGCACACCAATATTACGAAAACATGATGCGATTGCCCTAGACTGAGTAGGGTCTACTTCAGCAATCGAGACGAGCAGGCTGGCTTAACTTCAGGCAGAAATTGTCCGGACTTGGAGCCCACTTCACTTATGTAATACTTGAGGGCCGATGATATGACCCACAAAGCGTCTTTGTTGCATGCCGATCCGATTCTCTTCTCGCCGATTTATCTTAGCGCAAACACTGTTTCCACAGAAAAGCTGCTCCCTTTTTATCGCTTTTTGAATATTTTTTTTCCGAAGATCGATTCCAGTCTAGTGAAGACGATCTTGGATATGGAGCGGCACGGCGAGCAACTGACAGCAAACAGTTCTCCGGAAGAGCGGGAGAAGCTGATCCGGCAGATGAACTGTCTGAGTGTGAATATACAGCTGACGGTCAGTGATGAAGAAGAAAAGATAATGGAAATGTCTGTTCGCATTGTGCCCAGTGAAGTGCTGGAACGGGCGCAGCAGGGAAGGAATGATCTGATTCATTATCATCGCTTGAGCGATGATCTTGAGAAGCTGGTCGTCAAGTTGATCGCAAAAGAGGTTAGTCGCCGCTTTACGACTAAACTATCGGACGGCTTCCAAGCGCTGACGGGGTTCAGGCAAGTGCCATCTTTTATTACCCAACTGCTTGAGATCGGGGCTCTCCCGGATTTCAGGAGAGCGTATAGGTTATTTAAAAACAGGTATTTAAGCCAAATGCAACCGTACATGCGAACCCCGAAATTTGGACAGGTGTTCGAATACGGGTACGGCCACGAATGGCGCTAAGTTAAGGCGCGCGCATTTTATAAACAATGAGCTGCGCGGGTCGCAGATGCGCGAAAAGACGAGAAGCCACCGCCGCGAGCCTGGAAAGCCAGGCGCGATGCCTAGGCTCAACAATCTCTTCATGGACCAAAAAGGTAAGCAGTCAGGTCGGGGCTTCCAATGTTGGCCCCGCGCAGATGGTGCACTGCCGGCGGAGAGGCGGAGCCTAGCCCCTTCGGGAATGGTACACATGCGAAACGTAGTAAGCCCGATCGCCCCCACAAGGACGGTGGACAGCGGCCCGCAAGGGTCGACCCGCGAGCGAGCGAGCGAGCGGGTAAAGGATGCCGGAGGACTACCGGCCAACACCGCTTAGACGGATCTACATCCCCAAGAAAAAACGGAAGGCATTTTTGCACATCGGCAACATCCGATGTCGAGGTGTCGTCACAGCATCGGCGGTACGACTTACCCGAGGCCGTGGTCCCTTACGATGACGACGAGGTCACGCGGCTCATCATCGACGATCATGATACCGCCGCCTTCGCCCGGGTCGAGCATTTGACCGTCGGCGATTTTCGCAATTGACTCCTGTCCGAGCAGGCCGACACGGCAGCCTTGTCCGCCTTTACGGAAACGGGGATGCTGCTGGGCGTGCCGATGGGCTGCGACGTCTGCTACACCAACCATGCCGAGGCCGACCAAGACGACATGGACGTCCTGCTGACCTTGCTCGGTGTGGCTGGCTGCAACTACATCATGGGCATCCCCGGCTCGGACGACATCATGCTCAACTACCAGACCACGTCGTTTCACGATGCCCTCTATGTCCGCGAGCTGCTTGGGTTGCGTCCAGCGCCCGAGTTCGAGTCCTGGCTCGGCGAGATGGGGATCTTCGACGCCGCGAATCGGTTGATCGTCTCCGACAGGCTGCCGGAGCCCTTCCGCCGGGCCTTGGCTCGGTTGCAACAGGCGGCTCCATGACCGATCGCGCCCACCCCGTCGTTGCGAATCCCTGGTCGTCGCTGCGTCGGTTCACCGATGCGCGGATCGCGCTTGGCCGCGCCGGGAGCAGCCTGCCCACAGTGGCGCACCTCGCCTTCCAGCTGGCGCATGCGCAGGCTCGCGATGCCGTTCACCTGCCGTTGGATGGCGATGCGATCTCCGCGCAGCTCGACGCGCGTGGGCTGGAAAGCCTACGTCTTCACAGTGCGGCCCCGGATCGCCTTGTCTATCTGAAGCGCCCGGACCTCGGACGACGGCTCAACGACAGCTCGCAAGCCTTATTGGCGGAGCGAGCGATGGCGCTCGGGGCAGGGCTGGATGTGGTCTTCGTGATCGCCGATGGCCTTTCGGCGCGCGCGATCCACGAGAATGCCATTCCTTTCGGTATCAGATCGACCAGCGTATCGTGATGAACGTCTACCGGGCCGGCGAAATGCTGAAGCTCCCCGGGCTCGGTGCGCTCGACATCCGTTGGTCGCGCGTTCCAGGCGGCGCGCCAAAGACGCATAGGGGCGGACTCCAACCAGTGACCGGTGGCCGCGCAGCGGCGTTACGGCTCTTTTTCCGACGACTTGACTCAGGCTCTTTGCATCGGTATATTAGTATTAACTTATTTTATGGCTGAGCAAAGACTCATGAAATCCACACTCTTGATCCTGATCGCGACCCTGATCGCCTCTCCCGCCGTGTTGTCCGATACCAAGATGCCGGAATGCGATCTTGATCGCATCACCGCGCACGACCGGTCCGTCACAACAGAGGCCGGCCAAGATTGGTTTGCGCAACAGCGCCGGATCGCGGCAGAGCTCGAGACCGAGCACCTGCTCGCGACTCTGCACCAAGGTGGATTGTCCAGCAGCGAGTTGGAAGACGCCGCCAGCTCCCTGTCTGAACCGAACGTGACCGAGCTGCTCGCGACCAGTGCCTACTACGAGGCCGTGTTCCAGGGGCGTGTTGCGATCCTCAACTGATCGCATCAGCCTTTCGCCAAAGAGACCATGCGGCCCCCGGCTGTACGGTTTTTTTGTGTCTTGGTGGACCGGTTGTCCTGTCTCGGAGGAATCCTCATGCACGCAACCCGTTTGATGCGATCCACCGCCATCGCCGTCGTCGGACTGCTCGCCATCCTGGCCGGGAAGGTCAGCGCCGTTCTGCCGCCGGATGCGGTGGAGGGGCTCAAGGCCGATGCCCAAGCGGTCCTCGAAGTAAAGGTGTTGGAGGTGCAGACCGCTGCGGATCCGGCGGAGCGCTTCGACGTCATCTATCGCATGGAGGTCATCTCCATGCTGCGTGGGACCACACGGGTAGAGCCGGGTGAGACCATCCGGGTGCGCTCGTACGGCGTAAGCCAGGCGCTCCTCGAGAGCGGCTTCGTCGGCCCCAAGATCCCGGACTTCCTGGAGCCGGGCTGGATCGGCACCGCCTACCTGGATCCCGACCCGCAGGCCTCCGGCGCCGACGCCGAGCGCCAATTCACGATCGCCGCACAGGGCGACAGCTTCGTGGAGCTGCCGCCGGGTCCGCCCTCGCTGAAGTACAGCGTCATGCCGCCCGAAGGCGAGCAGTGAGTGGCTGGCGAATCGCGGGATCGACCGCAACTCCCTTGAGATTGCGGTCGATCCGCCCTCGGACATCAAGGCGCGCCTCGCCCGGATAAGCCCGGACACTCCAGACCGACCCGCCAGTCTTCCACGAACGTCTCGAGCGACTCGATGAAGTCCGGATCGTGCTCGGTGCGGTTGATCGTGCAATGCACGAGCACGCCCTCGGGTTCCGCCGTCACCGTCCAAGCCAGCGCGTTCGGGCAGCCGGGGAGGGTGAAGCGCACGCCGTCGCGGATCGGCTCGCGCCGCACATGGAACTGGCCCCAGAGGCAGTAGATCTCGCCGGCATCGATCTCCTCGCGCCAGATCAAGACACGGTCGATTGCCGCGCAGTGCTCGACTAGGCGCGGCCCGGTGATCCGATCGCGCAGCTGATCAGCGGACGCGACGAGGCGCGCAGTGGCAAAAAACTCCATGGACGAGACTCCCGTGTCGAGGGGCGACAGACGTGTGATGTATACCTTATATAGGCACAAGCTCGCATTTCTTGAATGCCTGGAGGGTGCCCGAGCGGTCAGAAAGACCCCATCGCCACCGACAGCTCGACGCCCGGTCTCAAGGTGTAGATGCGCGGCTCGGTGCCGATGGTCGTCAGCAACCGGTCGACATCCGCGGTTTGCAGTGTACGGATAAGTTACGTACAATGATGGCAGGAACCAAGGACACCATGATGCCGAGAGAAACGATCCGCACCGCCCGCTTCGAGGCTCGGGTATCGCCCGAGGTACTGGCCGTCGTCAGGCGCGCCGCCGAGCTCCAGGGACGCAGTGTTAGTGATTTTGTCGTCGCCGCAGCTCGGGACGCGGCCCATCGCGCGATCGAGGATGCCTGCATCATCCGACTGTCCGTCGAGGATCAGCACCGGTTCGCGGAGGCGCTGCTGAACCCGGAACCGCTCACGCCGTCGATGGAGGGCGCCGTCGCACGCTACCTTAGCCTGAACGCGTAACGCTCGTGCCCGGAGACGGATTTCATATCGAGCTACTCGGAGCGCAGGATCGCGAGGCTTTTTGCAGCGGCGTCGGCGCACTTGATCGGTATTTCAGAGAACGCGTAAAGCAGGACGTCCGGCGTCGCGTGAGCAACTGCTTTGTGTTGCTGGACGCCGAAAACCAGGTTGCCGGTTACTACACCTTTGCAGCGGCGGGCATCCCGCTGGCCGACTTGCCCGAGAGCCTGACCAAGCGTTTGCCGCGTTACCCATCAATTCCTGCCGGGCTGATCGGGCGCTTGGCCGTCGAGCGCCGTTATCAACGACAGGGTCTGGGTGCACTCCTTGTCGTCGATGCCGTTGCCCGCGCCGTCCGGGCAGAACCGGCGATCTATGCGCTTGTCGTGGACGCAAAGGCCGATCACGCTGCCGCGTTCTATGCTCGCCTTGGGTTTCATCGGCTTACGAGCCAATCCAACCGTCTTTTCATCCCGATCAGCGAGATTGCAAAACGGCTTTCGGAATCGGGCCTTGGCCGGTCGTAACATGCGCAGTGGTTGCGCCGCGTGACGATGATCAGAGCTGCTTCTGCGTATTGGTCCCCACGAACGCCGCGCACAGCACCGGCTTCGCCTACCCCCATGTCTGTCCCAACCCTGATGACAGCGTATGACGATCAACGACCTTAGTGCCTTCGGCGGTCTCGACGCCGACATCCGCGCGGCCCTGCTGGCCCAAGTCCGAGATCTTTGGACCCATGGCTCGACGGCCATCGAGGGCAATACCCTGACGCTGGGCGAAACCAAATTCGTCATCGAAGAGGGTCTGACGGTCTCGGGCAAGCCTCTGAAGGACCATCAAGAGGTCGTCGGGCATGCGCGGGCGATCGAGCTGCTCTATCACTGGTTGGACGAGGGATTCACGGACGACAAGTTGTTCGATCTGCATCGAGCCATTCAGACCGAGGTGGTACGCGACATCGACAAGCCGTGCGGCGCCTGGAAGCGGGAGCCCAACGGAACCTACGCCATAACCGCGGACGGGCGGCAGAACTTCATCGAGTATGCGGATCCGCGGGACGTTCCCGAGCTGATGTCGCAATGGTGCGCGGAGTTGAACCGTTTGTCTCGGGATGGCCTGAGCGAGGTCGATGCCATCACGGCCTATGTGCACCTGCATCTGGGTTTCGTGCACATACACCCGTTCTGGGACGGCAACGGGCGGCTAGCGCGTTTGCTCTCCAACCTGCCGTTGCTGCGCTCCGGCCACCTCCCCCTGGTGATCGATGTGAAGGACCGCAAGCGCTATATCGATATCCTGGCGGAGTACCAGCTGACGGTGGGCCGGTTGGTTCCACAAGAGGGCGTCTGGCCAAGTCCTGAGCTGCAAAGGCCCTTTTTGGCCTTTTGCGAGGCGTCCTATGCTGCGACGCGGGCGCTCGTGAGCGGAGCTCGGACTCAGCAAGCGAAGCGCCGTCGCCCGTCGACCCAACCGGCTCGGGCGTCGACGCAAACTGGTGCCCCGGACGGCTGATTGCCCAACCGGGCTTCGGCGGGTCGGATGAAGCCTTCGTTCTGCACGGGCGTTGGTCGGACGAGGCGCTGCTCGATCCGCTTAACTGGGTTCTGAGAAGCCCTTGGGCCTTGCTGCTCGCGACGATCGGCTATGCTGACTCACTCCTCACCGACAACGCCAATTGACATAATATACATTATGCGAAATTCATTCTTGCGCATCGAGCAGGCGCGCCAAGTCGAGATTCCCCTTGGCTCGGATGTCGAATCGCCATCCGGCCCGATCCGGGCGCAGGTCGATCTCGGCACCGAGACGGTCTGCACCGGTGGCGACCGTGGCTTGGAGGTGACCGGAATCCAAGGCGGCGTCCAGGTCGAGCAGATCGAGGCCGAGGTCCCGCGCCTTGAGGTGGCCCACTTTCAGGTGCAGCGTCCCGTCGAGCATCCGCAGCAGCTCGGGTGCCGGGAGCTGCGCAGGCGTCGAGTGGGCGTTACCCGCTATTGGCGAGCCATTGCCGAGGTACGCGAGGCTTCTATGCTCGCATCGGCAACCTGCATTCGGAAGGCGAAGGGCCAGTAGGCTGACCCTGACTCGCCCGCTGGCCCGGCAGAGACAGAGATCGCCACGGCGATGCCCGACAGGCCGATCTCACCCTCAAAGTCCAGACTCGGACCCGGGTTCCGACGGCCGAGCCCCGTCAGATCCAGCCGGTCGATCCGAAAGCTCCGGGGAGGATCCGACCAAGGTCAGCCTTTTGCAACCCAGCCATGAGATGCGTGACATGGCCATCCCATCATGATCGTCTGACAATAACGCTCAATCACTGATTGAATCCGCCAAGAATCATAATCAACGCAATATCCAGCTTCTTACGTGCCGATATCATCCAAAACGCCGTTGCTACGTCTATCGGCTTGAGCCCCTGGACGGCTCGACAGACCTCCACTTGTCGGAGACACGGGTCATTCGACGGAACCCGGCGTCGGACGCGGGCGCCGATGCTGGTTTCATCGAGCCCGGTGACCAATGCGGCCTGTTGCTATTGCTGGTCACGCGCCGGGGCGCGACGGTGCCGGTGGCCGAGACCGCGGTAGAGATCCGCTCCATCAAAATGGGTTATCGCGAGCATTATCGCGGCATGCTGGATCATCTCGCCGAGCGCTGCGCCGGTCTGCTGCTTGACAGCCGGGCGGCGACCCGACTACGTCTCTCCTCGGCCTGGCGAACCGACCGTGCGGTTCTTGAGCAACAACTCGAGTTCCTGCGACACACGCTAAGCTCCGCGCGTTTCCGCGGCGCTGTTGACGACGTGTTACGTAATCCGCACCGGCGCTTGGAGGACCAGCGTCGAGAACAGTCGAACAGTCGATCAGCCGACCTTTGAGAGCGGGTAATGATTTGGCGCGCCTTATCGGCCGCGCCAGCGATCGGGTCTCATTGCCGCCAGATCATCCTCTCAGGCTCGCGCGACCTCGTTTGACATCGCTACCTGCTCGGATCAGAGTCAAGGCACGAGGCGACTTTCTGGATACTCCCGAGAATCGCTTTATCAAGATGGTGCTTGTGGAATTTCGGGACCTTATGGCCACAGTAGCCATCCACCTGGAACGCGCTCAGACGTCGTGAGATCTACGCCGTGTTTGAGATTACGCCAGATCCAGCCTATAGAGATGTCAATTGGGATGGGGCGTTGCTGATGAAAGTCTTAGAAGAATACGAGGCACGTTTGAAACATCAATTGGTGCCGAGGTTGACCACGCGGCTGTTGTCGTATTGCCCCCAGGGCGCCGAGACCTGAAGACTGGCTCCGACGATGATGTCCTGTTTGTAGGCCCGAAACTCCTCGAGTGTCAGGGCGGGCGCGCCCAGGAGGTTGACCGACAGACGGAACCGCGGATCGGCGAATCCGTCGACGATGCGCTCGATCGGCTGCCCTGCGGACTCGGCCGTCCCGGACAGCCAGCTATAGGGCACCATGACATCGACCTTTCCGGATTGGCCCCAAAGATCGAGCACGCGCGCGTAGCCAAGGACGGCGCTGGACGTCTCGAGCTGCGGGTCGGTGACAGGCACCGAGCTGTCGAACGCCAGTCCGCCGCAGGTGTAGCCATACCCCGCAATCAGGAAATTCACGCCGATCGGCGCGTTCGAGAAGGCCCGCGGCTCGATCTCCTAGGCCTGCACCGACGACAACTGGCCGATCAGCAGAAACGCGATCAGAACGCGAATCCGAGCCCGGGATGTGATGTAGGGGTAGGCGACGGTCACCGCGAAGACCCAGATCAACGTCACGGTGAGACGCCGAGTCGCCTTGGCGGTGTCCGCTTCCAGCCAGGAGACCGACATGGCGCCGCGCTCGACGGTCCGGAAATCGCCGCCAAACCGCAGCCCGTCGCCTTGATCGCGGTTCGCTCGATACCGGTCAGGATGGGTTCCAGATCGAGTCCGGCCACTTTGATCGGCGCCCGATGGCTCGAGACCGGCTCGGCCGAGCCTGACCCGGTTTGGAGCAGACGCCTCATGGCATGGCCTTCGAGCTTGACCACACCCCACAGAAGCACGACGAGGAGCAGCGTGGCCGCAGTCGCCAGCCCGAGCCCCTCAAGGATCAGCGGCAGGCTGCGCTGCTCGCGCCGCGCATCCAGCGCCTCTTGGAGCAGATCGACCGCCCTCCCGACCTGCTCCTCGACGGTTTCTCCGGTCATCCCGTCCGCATCCTCGGGAACCAGCCCGAAGACCGGATGACCGTCGATCTGCACCCAGAAGCCGGAGAGATTCGCGAAGGTCGAGCGGATCGCCTCCGCCTTCACCCCCGGGTTGCTCTCCAGCACATCGGCGATCTTGCCCTGGATACGCCGCACCCGATCGGCCGGCGAGATCCCGCCGATATCGGCGCGCAGGATCGCGATCTCTCGATTCCAAAAGGTCAGGCTTGCCGGCTCGCCTTGGCCGACCGCGATCCGATCGGCCTGGGGGTCGGACGCCGATGAGGTCTCCGGAACGGACTCGGGGCCGGCTGCCGAGGCAGTGCCCGTCGCCGGGATACCCACCAGGCAAAGGAGCACGAGCGGGAGGGTGCGCATCAGCCCCCGCCAGCCCGTCGGGAGGCTTCGCCCGGCGCGCCGGGTAAGCGCGATGTCCGACTGCCGCAACTTGATCGCGTCCTGATCGCGCATGGAACGGGCGCGTCAGGTGGCGTTCTGCTCGTTCTGCAAGGCCTTCGCCGTAATCTCTCCGTACAGGGCGAGGGCACGCGTGTAGAGACCTTGCAGGTCGGGCCGGGCGTCGACGTAGTGCTTGACCTGCTCCGCATCCTGCAACACCAGGTTGAGATGGTCGATATCCGAATCGCTCAGGGGCTCGCCGCGATCGACCTTCGCCTTGATGTCCAGCGCCCGAGGGATCCTGAATTTTTCCATGCGATCCAGGATGGCGACCACGATGCCGTCTTCATGGGTTTTTTCGGTCATGCTAGGTACTCCCGAAGGTTGAGGAACTGGCGCCGCCAGACTTGGACCCGGGCATTGATTGCGCGGGAAATCATGCGACCGCTCAGGCTATCCCAAGGGCCTGCGTCGGGCAAGGATTCGCGCCATCGAATATCCCAGCGATCCGGTGAACAGCATCCCCGCGCACCTGTTGGCGGGATCCCGCGATGCTTCGGAGATATCCTTGATTCCAGTGAGACGCGGTTTAGAGTTTTTAATTTTTCAACACTTTTAACCGTGCCGGCTCCGACAGTCATCGGAGCCGGCACGGCCAAGCCACTCCGACAAACGACGCATACCGCACCGGGCGCGGTTTAAATTAGGTTTACACTTACCCATTGAGCCATCGGCAGGAATTCTTGCCGGGCAACCCGCAACCGTGCAGAGGTCGACGTGTCGGACATGAGTCCTCAAACGCCACCGAGAAACGGGCGGATGCCCGGGACATCCGAAGCCGGCTCCGACCAGGACGCCGGCGGGTCGTGCGTTGACCAACCTGACGCCGAGCCGGGTGCAGACGTCGATGCAACGGCGTTCCCGCTCGCCCGGCGCCTGGCGTTCGAGCGACTGCTGGGCGATCTGTCGGCGCGTTTCGCGGATCTCCCGGCGGACGAAGTGATCGACCAGCTCAGGCTTGCCTTGACGCGCCTGACGGACTTCCTCGGGTTCGACCGCTGCAGCTTCGCGGGGGTCAGCGACGCCGAAGGGCCGTTCCAGATCCTCTGCTCGGTGAGCAAGGAGAGCATCGAAGCGATGGCACCGGGTCCGGCCCCGTCGTTGACCTGGTATTTCGGTGAGCTGCGCGCCGGGCGGGTCGTCGCGCTTGCCGACATCCCGGCCGACCTCCCGCCCGAGGCCGTGGTCGAAATCCACTACTGCAAGCATGCCGGACTCAAGTCCAATCTGGCGATTCCGCTGCGGGTCGGCGGGCGAGTGGTCGGCGCCATCGCCTTCAGCGCCTTTCATCGGACGCGCGCCTGGCCGGAGGATCTGATCCTGCGGCTCAAGCTCGTCGGCGAGGTGCTCGCCCAAGCCGTGGCGCGCAGCCGTCGGGAGGCCGCGCTGGCGACCGCGCTGGCGGAGATCACGCACCTGAAGGAACGCCTGGAGGCCGAGAATCAGTGCCTGCGCCAGTCCAGCCGATCCGGCTGCGGGCGACTGCCGAGCAGCCGTTCCCCGCGCTTCAACCGGGTGCTGGAGGAGATCGCCCAGGTTGCACCGACCAACGCCACGGTCCTGCTGCTCGGTGAAACAGGCACCGGTAAGGAGGTCTTGGCCGACGCCATCCACCACCTCAACCAACGCGGCGAACGCCCGATGATCAAGGTCAACTGCGCCGCACTGCCGGCGTCGTTGATCGAGGCCGAGCTGTTCGGTCGCGAGAAGGGTGCCTACACGGGTGCGCTGGCGCGACAAATGGGTCGCTTCGAGCTCGCGGACGGCTCGACCATCTTCCTCGACGAGGTGGGCGAGCTGCCCCTCGAGCTTCAAACGAAGCTTTTGCGCGTGCTCCAGGACGGCAGCTTCGAGCGCTTGGGCGGAACCCGCACCATCAAGGTCAAGATCCGCGTCATCGCGGCCACCAACCGTGACCTTGCCCGCGCCGTCGCCGAGGGTCGCTTTCGTGATGACCTCTATTATCGACTGAATGTCTTCCCGGTCGCGGTGCCGCCGTTGCGCGAGCGCCCCGAGGACATCCCTCTGCTCGCGTGGGAGTTCGTCCGGGAGCTCGGCGAGTCCATGGGCAAGTCGATCGAGCATATCGCCCCGGATTCCATGGAGGCGCTGATAGCCTATGCCTGGCCAGGCAATGTGCGCGAGCTGCGCAACCTGATCGAGCGGGCAATGATCCTGGCCCGCAGCTCGACGCTGCATATCGCGCTCGGCGCTAAGCTTCCGCCGGCAATGCGCACCAGGGGCGACGAGGTTGCCGAGAATACGTCCGCGGGTTCGCTGAAGGACCGGGAACGCGAGCAGATCCTCCAGTCGCTTCAGCAGACGGGTTGGCGTATTCGTGGCCCCGGCGGGGCCGCGGAGCGCCTGGGCATCAAGCCCACGACCTTGGAGTCTCGTATGAAGCGGCTCGGTCTGAAACGCCCGACGTCCGGTTAAACCGCGCCCGGTGCAGTCTGCGATGTTTTTGGATGGGATCGATGCCGGCAGACTCGACGACCGCTGGAGCGGGCGCGGTTTAAGCAGAGCCCACGACAGCGTCGCTCCGAGAAATCGTGGAAACTCTGAAATCACGCGTTGCGGTCTCGGAGTCGCGGAGCGTCTCGGGCGCCGAAGGTCGCGAAGCGATTGACTTGATTGCAGTCCCGAGCGATCGATCGGGTTGTCATGGTTGGCAGGTTATTTGCTGTCGCCTTCGGTGCACTCCGATCGCGCAGGGCTATCGCCGATGATCGTGTTCTCTGTCAGCGTCTGTGTCCCGCCATTGCGACGCGCCGATTTCTTGAAAAGCGTCGGGGCGCTGCTCGAGCCGACCCGCGTCGTGCCGGGTTGTGTGAACTGCCGGCTCTACCTTGACGTTGAAGATCCCGACGCCTTCACCTTGGTGGAAGAGTGGGTGACCCAGGCCGCGCTGGACCGGCATCTGACATCGAGCGCCTTCAAGACCCTGGTTGCAGCGATCGAGATGTCGGCGGAGCCGCCGACGGTCCACTTCGACTGCGTGGGGCAGCGCACCGGCATCGAGGTCTTCGAGGCGGCGCGGCGGGGGCAAGGGTTCTTGTAGCCCGACACGGATCCGAGGCCCTGCCCCCGGCGGGCAGTCGGCGCAAACGAACGATTCCTAACGGAGAACCGGTGAGTATCGAATCCGACGTGACCACGGCACCGCCGACCGGCCGTCTTGCCCGCATCATGCCGGGCTTACCGGCGTTGCTCGGATACCGGCGCGCCGATCTGTCCCATGACCTGATCGCCGGCCTGTCGGTGGCGGCGGTTGCGCTGCCGGTGGGCGTGGCCTACGCCCAGCTCGCCGGCTTCAACCCGGTGGTCGGGCTCTATGCCAGCATCCTGCCGCTGCTGGTCTATGCCCTGTTCGGCACCTCACGGCAACTGATCGTCGGTCCCGATGCTGCGACCGCGGCGCTTTTGGCGGCCGCCATCGCGCCGCTTGCCAACGGCGACCCCGCGCTCTATCTGTCGCTGTCGGTCGTGCTGACGCTGCTGACCGGGCTCTACCTGATCGGCGCCAGTTTCCTGCGTCTCGGTGCCCTCGCGGACTTTCTGTCCCGGCCGATCCTGGTCGGTTATCTGAACGGCATCGCGCTCTACATCATGGCCGGGCAGTTGGGCAAGCTGTTCGGTTTCCCGGTGGATGCCCAGGGTATCGTGCCGAAGCTCATCGAGGTCGCGGTCCACATCGCTCAGACCCATTGGCCGACGCTGGCGGTCGGGGTCGGGACCTACCTGGTGCTGCTGCTGTCCAAGCGCCTGCTGCCGCGACTGCCGGCGGCCCTGGTGGCGCTGATCGCGGCGACCCTGGCGGTGGCGGTGTTCCGGCTCGACGCGCTCGGTGTGGCGGTGGTCGGCGCCGTGCCGGCCGGGTTGCCAACGCTCGCGATCCCGCAGATACCGCTGCACCTGCTCGACGATCTCGCCGGCGCGGCAGCGGGCCTCGCACTGATCAGCTTCACCAGCACCATGCTGACGGCCCGCAGCTTCGCCGCCCGCAACCATTACGATATCCAGGTGGACAAGGAGATGGCCGCCCTGGGAGTCTCCAACATCGCCGCCGGACTGTCGCAGTCCTTCGCCATCGCCGGGGCCGATTCCCGCACGGCGATGAACGACACCGCCGGCGGGCGGACCCAGGTCGCCGGGTTGGTCGCCGCCGGCGCCATCGCCCTAGTCCTGTTGTTCCTAACCGGGCCATTGCAATACGTCCCGATCGCGGCGCTGGGCGCGGTGCTGATCAGCGCCTCGGTGTCCCTGATCAACCTCAAGACGCTGGCGGTGTTGCAGCGCGTGGACCGGGTCGAGCTCGCACTGGCCGTGCTGGCCACCTTGGGCGTCATCTGGGTCGGTGCGCTGAAGGCGATCCTGATCGTGGTCGCGCTGGCTCTGCTGCGGTTCGTGCAACTGTCGGCGCGGCCACGGGCGGAGGTGCTCGGCAAGGTGCCGGGTCTGTCCGGCTTCCACGCGATCGCCCGCCACGCCGATGCCCGCACCGAGCCGGGGCTGGTCCTGTTCCGCTTCAACGCGCCGTTGGTGTTCTTCAACGCGCCCTATTTCAAGCAACAGGCCCTGGCGGCCGTGCACGCGTCGGGACCGGGTCTGAAGTGGTTCGTGCTCGACGCGGTGCCGATCACCGGTGTCGACTACACCGGCTATACCGAGCTTCGGGAGCTCGCCGAGGCCCTGTGCCGACAAGGCGCCGAGCTCGTCCTGGCCGGGCGCATGACCGAGATCGCGCAACTGCGCGAGTCCAAGGGCCTCGACGAGCGCCCCCTCGCAGAGCGGCATTTCCCGACCCTGCGCGCGACGCACAAGGCCTGGCTCGCCGCCACGGCCCCGAAACCCGCCGGGGCGCCACCGGCTTGATGCCGGGGCGACGGGCCGGCCAGGCCAAACCGCGCACAGAGCGATATGCTCGCTTTCGAGTGGGCTCGATGTTTGATGCACTCACGGCCCTCAGTGGAGGCGCGATTTAAAATAATAATATATTTTTTAATATCTTAAACCGCGCCGACTCCAGCGGTCGTCAAAACTGCCGGGGCCGATCCATCCAAGAACAGCGCATACCGCACCGGGCGCCGTTTAATCCTCGGTGACGATAAAGACTCGCTCTAAACGTCTGCAGGAGAATCCACCATGGCGGAGCCGATCCACCCGGCCGCGATCCACCACTTACCGCCCTTCGTCACCGCGCCGGGACAGACCGACGTCCTGCTCGTGGCCATGGCGATCTTTTTGTTGATCGCCGTCGTCGGCATCGGCATCTTTTACTTCAAGCTCCACGCCCTGCCGGAGCAGATGGCCCATCGCGGCCAGAAGATCCAGTTCGAGATCGTCGCGGTGCTCGCCCTACTCGCGCTCTTCACCCACAACCACGCGTTCTGGATCGCCGGGCTGCTGCTCGCTCTCGTGCCGCTGCCGGATTTCACCACGCCGCTGTCATCGATCGCCACCTCGCTGGAGCGCATCGCCGGGAGGCCCGATCCAGCGCCGTCGCCCGCGAGCGCGGCGGCATCCCCGACAGTTTCGCCCCGGGCGGACCGACCGCCGTCATCGGCACCTGAACCGGCTGCATCGGCTGCGACCGGCGGCGCCTCGACGGCGCAAACCGGGGGCGTCAGCCATGCTTGAGCTCCTGCTCTGCTCGACATTCACGATCCTGCCCGACTTCCTTTACCGCCACTTCGTTCAGGGTAAGCGGCTCGGGCGCGAGATCACCTTATTCTCGGTCTGGTACGAGCTGCGCTGGGGGATCACGCTGTGCCTGATCCTGACCGTGAGTCTGATCACGGCCGTGTTCTACTTTCACCCCTCGACCAAATCCGCCTCCTCGGTGTTCCGAACCGTAACCATCCTGCCGGAGACGAACGGGCGGGTCGCCGAAACCTTTGTCGAGATCAACCAACGGGTGGAGGAAGGGCAACCCCTGTTCCGGCTCGACAGCACGGCGCAGGAAGCGGCCCTGGAGACGACCAAGCGTAAGATCGCGGAGATCGACGCCGCCATGGTGACGGCGCAATCCCAGCTCGCGGAAGCGGAGGGGCGCATCGTCCAGGCGCGCGGGGCGCTCGATCAGGCCAACGACGAGCTCGCCCGCAGAACGGAGGTGCAAGAGCGCAGCCCCGGCTCGATCGCCGAGGCCGAGGTCGAGCGGATAAGGGTGCAGGTCCAGACGGCGCAGGGCGCCCTCGACGCGGCCCTGGCGAGCCGCGACACCGTCGTCGCGCAGATGGAGTTTCAGCTCCCGGCCGAAAAGGCGAGCGCCGAGGCGGCGCTGCGCGAGGCCGAGGTCGCTCTGAGCAAGACGCTGGTGGTGGCCGGGACGCACGGGATGTTGCAGCAGTTCGCGCTGCGCCCCGGCGACATCGTCAATCCGATGCTTCGCCCGGCCGGCATCCTGGTGCCGGATCGCTCGGCCGTATTTCTCATGGCCGGCTTCGGTCAGATCGAATCGCAGGTCATCAAGGAGGGCATGATCGGCGAGGTCACCTGCATGGCCATGCCCTGGCAGATCGTCCCGACGGTGGTCACCGAGGTTCAGCCCGTCATCGCCTCGGGCCAGGTGAAGCCGACCGATACCCTGGTCGATGTGCAGCAGATGGGGCGCCCCGGCAGCATTACCGTCATCATGGAACCGCTCTACGCCGGCCAGCTCGACAGCCTGCCCCAGGGCGGCAACTGTATTGCCAACCTCTACACCAACAACCACGAGGCTCTACAAGACCCGGACATCGGCTTTTGGCACAGCTTGGGACTCCACGCGATCGACACCGTCGGACTGGTGCATGCCATCATCCTGCGTCTCCAGGCGCTGGTGATCCCGTTCCAGGTCCTGGTCTTCAGCGGACATTGACCGTGCGAGACCTCGATTTTCTGCAGCAGGTTGCCGAGTCATCGCGACGGCATCCCATTCGAGACCTCATGAAAACGGCCAGGAACGGGCCAAGCGCATCGCCTTCGGCTCGGCCGGGAGCAGGTGTGCGCCTTCTTCACCTGGCCCGCCTCCACCACCGGCAACTTCCTGACCTCCTACACCACCACCACCGAGTCCGGGGACTTCGCGGTGGAGCACCTGAAGAAGAGCATCCGCATGCTCGCCACCACGCCCGGTGTGGAAGGCGTGCAGATCCTCGCGCACAGCCGCGGCACGGCGGTGACGCTCAAGGCCGTGCGGGAGCTAGGGCTCAAGGCCATCTCCGCCGGCAAAGAAGCCGCCGACCTCTACAAGATCGACAACCTGGTGCTGCTCTCGCCCGACATCGACATCGACATCGCCGCCCAGCAGATCACCGGCTTTGTCTCCGACCCCGACCTGGTCACGGTCTGGCCCGAGGCAAGGCTGCCGCGGGTGCTGAAGGGCCGGTTGACCATCTATGCGTCGCCCGAGGACCGAGCGCTCCGAGTCTCGCAGATCCTGTTCCGCAGCCGGACCCGGGTCGGTCAGATGCGGCCCGAGGACATCCCCGAGGAGGCCCAGCGTTACATGTCGGAGATAGGACGGTTGGATCTGATCACCTACGAGGGCAAACGTACCGATGCCTTCGGTCACTCCTACTTCACCAGCAACCCGCAGGTCAGCTCGGACTTGATTCAGTTGATCCGTTACGGAAAGAAGCCGGGGGAGCCCGGGCGGCAGCTCATCCGCACGGGGCCCATCACCTGGAGGTTCCCTGTCGAGCCGGTTGGATCTTGAACATGCCCGCACTTCGCGGGGACGCGGTTTAACGCCATCGGATCCACGGAAGTGCTAAGGTTATTATGCAAGTTCGATAGCCATCCGGCGCCTGTTGCACGACAGGCGCTTCATCGACCCGGAGGTACAAGGCATGATTTCGAAACCTTTCTTCATCGCAACGGCGCTGACCCTGGTCTGCGCATCCGCCGTCGCGGCATCCGAGCCGGAAGCCGAGATGCGCGAGGTGCTGTCGGCGCATGAACAGGCGCTCGGCAACCACGACATCGATGCCCTGATGGGCCTTTACGCCCCCGGCGAGGAGACCGTGGTGATGGGCACCACGCCGCCCGAGCGCTGGGTTGGCAAGGCACAGATCGCAGACGCCTATCGGCATTTCTTCGCGGACTTCGACGCCGGAACCCTGGAACGCGATTGTCCCTGGATGCAGATCGAAGTCAACGGTGATGTCGGCTGGATCACCGCCAACTGCGAATACACGGATTCGCTCAAGGGTGAGTCCCGCAGCTTCGCCCTGAACATCACGGTGGTGATGCAGAATCTGGACGGCGCCTGGAAGCTTCGGACCATGCACTTCTCCAATCCAACAGCACCCTGAGACACATTCGGAGGACGACATGAACGATAAACTCGAAACCCGTTCCGAACAGGAGCCGCCTGCACTCGACGCGGAGCAACGCAGTCGGCGCGACTTCCTGCTCGGACTGGGCCGCTGGTCGAAGGTGGTGATCGGCGCCGCGGTCTTGGGCGGACTCGCCGTGCCGGGGAACGATGCCCGGGCCGGGGCCTGGGTCAACCGCCGCGGTGGCGTTGTCCGTGGCGGCGGCGCTTGGGTCAACGGCACCGGTGGCGGCGGGAGCTGGGTCAATCGCCGCGGTGTCGGCGGCTGGATCAATGGCTGATCGATCCATCGCAATCGGCTGGTCCGAGCGGCCCTGGCGGCTTGGACCGGTCATTCGCCGATGAACCGCCCGTGCGGCGCGAGGAGGCAGGCAAGCGTGCCGGATGCGTCATCCACCACCCAAGAACAGCCCGTGACGCCCGTCTTCATTCTCCCGGGCGCGCTGTTCGCAACCTTCCCCGACCGTCCGGCGATCCTGCGCACCTGCGACCCGGCTGAGCCGCGAGCCCTGTTCGGTTCGGAGACGCCCGAAAATTTAGCCTTCATCCAGCTCACCGGTCTGGCGGGCGACCTAACGCCGCTCGCCGACTGGGGGGACGGGGTTCCGCTGGATCTGCTCATGGGCGATCCGGTGGTGGAGCTGCCGTTGCTCTATCGCTGCACGGGACTGTCGGTACGCCATCCGGTCCGGGTGACCGTCCCCTATCGCCCCGGTCTCGCCCGGGCCGTCAAACTGGCGCTGTCGCTCGGCTTCAGCGTGCGTCTGCACGGCCATCAACCGAGCCCCGAAGCGGTCGCGGAGGCCCGGCAGGCCCTCGCCGAATACCTGCACAACCCCACCGTGTCCCAGCCGGTCGAGCCCTTTCATACCCTGCTGATCGCGTTCCTTCAGGACACACCGGTCGCGCTCTGGTCACTGCTGGAGCGGGACCCGGCAGAGGTGCGCGTGCTCGACGAACGGGGTGAGCAGGCGCCGGGCCAAGGTCCGGATTCCGTGGCCGCCTTCCGGGACGCGCTGCTTGCGGCCGGTGGCGAGTGCTGCGGCTGCCCCTACCTGTCACGCTGTGACGGTTATTTCAAATGGCCGCGCAGCGACTATTCCTGCATCGGGGTAAAACGCCTCTTCGCCGAAGTCGAGACCGCCGCCGACGCATTACGGGCAGACCTCGCCGCCCACACGACCCCGGAGGACTGATCCGTTATGCGCGCTCGGACGTTCTCCCTGATCCTCCTGCCGACGCTTCAGTGCAATGCCGATTGCGACTACTGCTTCGAGGACAAAACCGATGACCGCCTGTCGTTGGCGCGTCTTGAGATCCTGATCGACAAGGTGCTGGATTATCTCGTCGCCAAGGCCGTCGGGGCACTGACGATTCACTGGCAGGGCGGCGAGGTCATGACCCTGTCGCCGGCCTGGTTCGACGCGGCCCATCGTCTGATCGGCACCGTCGCCGCCGAGCGCGGGGTGGTCGTCACACATGGTCTCCAGACCAATATGATCGGCTACGGCCCGCGCTGGAACGAGTTGATCCGCGAGATGTTCGACAATCAGGTCGGCACATCCGTGGACTATCCGAACCTCTATCGACACCGGCACGGCAAAGACGCCGCCGACTACGACAGGATTCTGACCCGGAACATCCGGCAGGCACGCGCGGCCGGGATCGAGGTGCGGGCCATTGCGGTACCGAACGCACAGACGCTTGCGATCGGTGCGGAGCGCTTCTACGGCTATTTCGTCGACACCCTCGGTATCCGTAGCTTCCAGGTCAATACCCCCTTCCCCGGCGGCAGTCCCAACGCCGCCAAGCGCGATCTGTCGCTCGACAGTGCGGCGCTGACCGGATTCTTCGTCGATCTGGCCGAGGTCTGGCTGGCGCGCGGCGATCGAGACGGCGTGCGCGTCGGTCCGTTCGACGAACTGCTGAGCGTCTTTCTCGATGCCCCGTCGGTCCTCCCCTGCATCTGGACCGACGACTGCGCCAACCACATCCTCTGCATCGACGCCCGCGGCAACGTCGCCCAGTGCGACTGCTGGGTGGCGAGCTATCCGGACTATTGGTTCGGCAACCTCTTCGAGGCCGACAGTCTCGACAGCCTGCTCGCCGAGAATCCGGTGCGCGAGCGTTTCCACCGGCGTCCGATGGCCTTGGTCACGCGCGACTGCATCGACTGCGACTATCTGGCCCTCTGTCATGGCGGCTGCCCGGTGCGGACCTTCTCGGTCCAAGGCACCCTATTCGAGAAAGACCCGCACTGCGAGCTCTATCGATCCCTGTTCGGGCGCATGGCCGCTGCCGCCGCGCGACTGGCGCGGGATGCACCACGGCGATGATCCAGGGGTCGCATGAGGCCTGCCGGCCTCTCTCAACGCGTGCTCTCGAGCACAGCCATCATCCGGAGCTACGCCAGCAGTACCTGAAGATCTGAGATCTGCTCCGCAATCTCGCCCGAGCAGGCGCCCTATCTCTGGGCGCTGCTCAACGAATGGACGATGGCCTTGGTGTTCGTGATCGGCGCGAGCGTCGGACTCGCCGCGGTGGCGGGCACCCTGCGCTTCCTGCACGGATGGAGCCTAAAGCCGCTGATCTACGCCTCGCTGGTGCCGGTGATCGGCCTGACGCTGTATGCCTCGGCCGATCCCGAGCTGGCCACGGTGCTCGGGCTGGCCTGGGATGCCGGCGCCGTGACCACAGGCCCGGTCACCGTGCCGCTGGTGCTGGCGCACGGCATCGGCATCGCGGCCGCCGCCGGCAAGGCCGATTCGGGTCTCTCCGGCTTCGGTATCGTGACACTGGCCTCGCTGTTTCCGATCATCCGCGTCCTGCTGACGGGGCTGTGGGCGCGCATGCAAACCGGCCGGCAGGAACGGACCGCCAGCGGCCAAGCAGCAATCCATCATGAGCAAGAGGTCCAGGCACTGGTATGAAAGACGACAAGATCACCTATTTGACGGACGTGGCGCTGATCACCTGCATCGTCTCCACCGGGCGCGGCGATGCGGTCATCGAGGCCGCCCGGGCCATGGGAGCGGCTGGTGCGCTGGTCTACCATGCCCGGGGCATCGGCCCGCGGGAACGGCTCGGGCTACTCGGTATCGCGATCGAGGCGGAGAAGGATGTGGTCAGCATCCTGGTTGCCACCGATTCTCAGGACGTTGTCTTCGAGGCGGTCTACCGCGCCGCGGATCTCCATGTTCCCGGCGCGGGTATGGCCTACATCACGCCGGTCGAGCGGATGGCCACCTATATTCCGCGCGAGGTTCTGACAACGCTTGCGGGCCAAAGGGACATGCCATGAGCCCGGTCCAAGCAGCCCGGCAGGTTCCGGGCCAGCCGGCCAAACTCATCTCCTGCATCCTGCCGGACGACGGCACCGAGCGGCGGCTGCTCGCCTGGCTGCGCGAGCAGGGCATTACCCGGGCCGAGAGCATCTACTGTCGCGGACATTCCGTGCTGCGGGAGGCCGTCGCGCGAAGGGGCAAACTGCCCGAGGCGTCCCTGGTGCGGATGGTACGGGTCGTCGCCGATGGGGACGACGCGGAAGCACTCTTCGATAGCATCTACGAGCAGGCCGACATCCATCGTCCCGGCGGAGGGCCCTGTTCATGACCCCGCTGCTGTTCGCAACGCCATTCCCTTTACCGGAAGATATCCCCGACGAGCCGGGCGAGATCTGAGGCAATCTCCGTCAGTCGGGATCAATCTTCGCCCCCGAAGATATAGCGTAGGTCCATCTCGATCTCTTCGAACGGAGGGATTCTTACCCGATCAGCCGCCGCCTCGACGCCATATTCCACCGAGAAAACAACATGATACTTTCCGTCCACGAGTCGATAGGCGATCAGCGTCTTGTCTTCCGGGGAAATGATCCAGTAGTCGGGGACTCCGTGGCGCTGCAAGAGCATGAAGTGGTGAAAGAGGTCCTTCCGCTCATGCCCCGGCGAGGTAATCTCACAGACCCAATCCGGCAGGATCTCCATGACGCCCGTGGGCCTGCGCGGCAAGCGCTCCCGTCGCCATCCCGCCAAGTCATGGCTCGGGCACTGGGTCTCACTGTAGTTGACGCTGATCTCGGGCATGATCCACCAGCCGCCGGGACCATTCTTTCTCTTCAGAACAGCGACCTCGTCGGAGACGCCGGATTGAACCAGCGCATGATCGGAGCGGGCCATCGGCCGCTTGACGATCTCGCCGTTGATCAGCTCGACGCGCTCTTCCGGGGACCGCAGCAAGTCGTCGATCTTACAGAGCTTTTTCGCTTCCAAGGTGTGACCTCCGAGAAACCGCCTACCTCATCGGCAAGCCGGTGGGCTTGGCGCGGGCGAATCGTCGAGTTCTCTGATTCTTGCCGATCACGGCACTGTCGGCAATCACCGGAAATGGGTTCGGGCGTATATCCGGACAGACTGACACCCCAGCGAAGGGTGATCGATGCAAACGATCACGGTGGATTTTTCGGCCTTCCCGAGCGGGTGAGACTGGCGACTCCCTTCCCTTGGGATCCGCGACA
Organism: Thiocapsa sp. C2-2m; assembly: GCF_041903745.1. Classification (NCBI taxonomy): domain Bacteria; kingdom Pseudomonadati; phylum Pseudomonadota; class Gammaproteobacteria; order Chromatiales; family Chromatiaceae; genus Thiocapsa; species Thiocapsa sp. C2-2m. Next base: position 28,800 of record NZ_JBBWVD010000005.1, read on the forward strand.
TTTTCCTGTGGAGTGATAAGATGAGCGATACCGTAGAACGCGGCCAACTCTACCCGCTCGGTGCCGATCCGCGTCCGGACGGCGTTAGCTTCTCGATGTACTCGGCAGACGCCACGGGCATCGAGCTGCTGTTCTTCGACGCCGTCGACGATCCGCGCCCCGCCTTGGTGATCGCGCTCGACCCTGCCCGACACCGGACCAACCACTACTGGCACTGCTTCGTGCCCGGACTTGGCCCCGGCCAGCTCTATGCCTATCGCGCCATCGGACCCCGGGCGCCGGAGCGCGGACTGCGCTTCGACCCGAACAAGCCGCTGATCGACCCCTACGGTCGTTGCGTGGCCCTGCCTTCCGGCTACGACCGCAGGGCCGCCTCCGCTCCGGGCGACAACACCGCAGTCGCCATGAAGACCGTGGTCGTGGACATCTCGGGCTACGATTGGGAAGGCGACGCGCCCCCTGCACCGCCCGTTCTCGCAGACCGTCATCTACGAGATGCATGTCGGCGGCTTCACCCGGCATCCGAGCTCCGGTATCGCCGCCCCTAAGCGTGGCACCTACGCGGGCCTGATCGAGAAGATCCCCTACCTTGTCGAACTCGGCATCACCGCCGTTGAGCTGCTGCCGGTCTTTTAGTTCGATCCCTTCGATGCGCCGCCCGGTCGGGTCAACTACTGGGGCTACGCGCCAGTCTCCTTCTTCGCACCCCACCAGGGCTACAGCTCGCGCACGGACCCGCTCGGTGCCATCGACGAGTTTCGCGACCTGGTCAAGACCCTGCACCGGGCCGGTATCGAGGTCATCCTCGACGTGGTTTACAACCACACCGCCGAGGGTGACGACCGGGGACCGACCCTCTGCTTCAAGAGCCTCAAGAACGACGCCTACTACATTCTGGAGCCCGACCGCACCCGCTACGCCAACTACACCGGCACCGGCAATACGCTGAACGGCAACCATCCGGTCGTGCGCCGAATGATCGTCGACAGCCTGAGGTACTGGGTCGAGGTCATGCATGTGGACGGCTTCCGTTTCGACCTCGCCTCGATCCTGAGCCGCGACGAACTCGGTCGGCCCTTGGCCAATCCGCCCGTGCTGTTCGACATCGAGACCGACCCGGTCCTGGCCAGCACCAAGCTGATCGCCGAGGCCTGGGACGCGGCTGGGCTCTATCAGGTCGGCGGCTTCGTCGGCGACATCTGGCAGGAATGGAACGGGCACTTCCGCGACGACGTGCGCGCCTTCGTCAAGGGCGACCGGGGCACGGTCCCGCGGCTCGCCTCCCGGCTGCTGGGAAGCCCGGACATCTTCGGTCACGAGGAGCGCGAGCCGGAGCAGAGCGTCAATTTCGTCACCTGCCACGACGGCTTCACCCTGAACGACGTGGTCTCCTACGACCGCAAGCACAACGAGGCCAACGGCGAGGACAACCGCGACGGAGCCAACGACAACCGAAGCTGGAACTGCGGCGTCGAGGGTCCGAGCGACGATCCGCAGATCGAGGCAATGCGCGCCCGGCAGATCAGGAACCTCCTGGCGCTCAACCTACTCGCGTTGGGCACACCCATGATCCTGATGGGTGACGAGGCGCGCCGCACCCAGCTCGGCAACAACAACGCCTACTGTCAGGACAACGAGATCGGCTGGCTTGATTGGACGCTTGTGGAGCGACACCGGGACCTGCAGCGGTTTGTGAAGCAACTCATCGCCCTGCGGCAACGGCGCGAGCTGTCGGCGGGTGACCATGGCCTGACCCTCAACCAGATCCTCGCCCGAGCCCGCATCGCGTGGCACGGCGTGCGCTTGGGCCAGCCGGACTGGGGCGACGAATCCCACAGCCTCGCCTGCACCCTTTGGAGCCTGAGCGAGCGATTGACGATCCATCTGATGGTGAGCGCCTACTGGGAGCCGCTGCGCTTCGAGCTGCCGCCGCCTCCCGGAGGACCGATGGCACCATGGCATCGCCTGATCGACACCGCGCTTGACGCGCCCGAGGACATCGTCCCGCCCGAGGAGGCGCGGCCCATCGCCGCCGACAGCTACGAGCTGCGACCCCGCTCCTTGGTGCTGCTGCTTGGCCAGGTCGAATGATAGGTAACGAATCCTTCACGAACAAATGAAACACGACGCAGGTAGGGTGGAACAAGCGAAGCGGTGCCACCGCGCCGCCGTCGGTGGATCCGTCGCTACGCTCCTTGATCCACCCGACGACTGCTCTTGCTGCGAGGACAGGGATGACTCGGGGCGCGTATCCGCTCCGACCGCAATGGGAGACGTTTCGACCCGAACCGAATCAAAGTTTCCGACCCCAACGATCGGTCGGGAGCATGACCGCCAACCACCAGGAGAAAGCGATGACTAACGCCCCCAGTGCTCAGCCCCTCGACGCCGATGAGCTCAAGCGCATCGACGCCTGGTGGCGTGCCTGCAACTACCTCTCGGTCGGCATGATCTACCTGCGCGACAACCCGCTTCTGAAGGAGCCTCTGGCGATCGAGCACGTCAAACACCGTCTGCTCGGTCATTGGGGCGCGAGCCCCGCGCTCTCCTTCGCCTGGGCGCATCTGAATCGCTGCATCAAGCGCGACGACCTCGATGTGATCTTCATGGCCAGTCCCGGCCACGGCGCGCCGGGCATGCTCGGCCCGACCTAACTGGAAGGCACCTACTCCGAGGTCTATCCGGACAAGAGCGAGGACGCCGATGGCCTGCAGAAATTTTTCAAACAGTTCTCCTTTCCCGGACACATCGGCTCCCACGTCACCCCCGAGACCCCCGGGTCGATCCACGCTCGAAGCACTCTTCCACGGCTACGGCTACACGCCCTAATTCGTCGAGGGCGACGACCCCGAGACCATGCACCAGCGGATGGCCGCGACCCTGGACACGGCCATCGCCGAGATCCGCCGCATCCAGTCCGAGGCGCGCCGAAGCGGCAAGGCGGAGCTGCCGAGCTGGCCGATGATCGTGCTGCGCACGCCCAAGGGCTGGACCGGACCCAAGGAGATCAACGGCCACAAAGCCGAGGGCTCCTGGCGCTCGCACCAGGTGCCCTTCTCGGACGTGCGGACCAACCCGAAACACCTGAAGCTGCTGGAAGACTGGATGCACGGCTACCGGCCCGACGAGCTGTTCGACGCCGACGGCCGGCTGGTGCCGGAGCTGCGCGAGCTGGCTCCCAGCGGCGGCCGGCGCATGAGCGCCAATCCCCATACCAACGGCGGCCTGCTGCGCCGGGATCTCAAGCTGCCGGATTTCCGTGACTACGCGGTGCAGGTGCCGGACGACCAGAAGGGTAAGGTCCTGTACGAGAACACCCGGCCGCTGGGTGAATTCCTTCGCGATGTCATGCGCAACAACATGACCAACTTCCGCCTCTTCGGTCCGGACGAGACCGCATCCAACCGTCTGCAAGCGGTCTATGAGGTGAGCAAGAAGGTCTGGATGGCGGACCTGCTGCCCGAGGACGCCGACGGCGGCGAGCTCTCCCGCGACGGGCGCGTGATGGAGATGCTCTCCGAGCACACCCTGATCGGCTGGCTGGAGGGCTATCTGCTGTCCGGGCGCCACGGCTTCTTCCACACCTACGAGGCGTTCGCCCACGTCATCGACTCGATGTTCAACCAGCACGCCAAGTGGCTGGACATCTCCAAGAACCACGTGCCCTGGCGTGCGTCGGTGGCGTCCCAGAACATCCTCCTCTCATCCACCGTCTGGCGGCAGGATCACAACGGCTTCTCGCACCAGGACCCGGGCTTCATCGATCTCGTCACCAACAAGAGCCCGAGCGTCTGCCGCGTCTATCTGCCGCCCGACGCCAACACCCTGCTTGCGGTGGCGGACCGGTGTTTGCGCTCGACCGACTGCATCAACGTCATCGTCTGCGACAAGCAGAAGCACCTGCAGTTCAGCACCATCGACGAGGCCGTCGTGCACTGCGCCAAAGGCATCGGCATCTGGGGCCGTGCCAGCAATGACGAGGGCGTCGAGCCGGACGTGGTAATGGCCTGCTGCGGCGACGTCGCCACCCAGGAGGCGCTCGCCGCGACCGCGTTGCTGCGCGAGCACTTGCCCGATCTGAAGGTCCGCTTCGTCAACGTCGTGGATCTTTACAAACTGCAGCCGGCGAGCGAGCACCCGCACGGCTCCACCGACCGAGAGTTCGACGCCCTGTTCACGACCGACAAGCCGGTGATCTTCAACTTCCACGGCTATCCTTGGTTGATCCACAAGCTCGCCTACCGGTTCAAGAACCACGAGAACATGCATGTGCGTGGCTACAAGGAACGGGGAAACATCAACACCCCGCTCGAGCTGGCCATCCTGAACCAGACCGACCGCTTCACGCTGGTCATCGATGTCATCGACTGGGTGCCGGGGCTGGCCGCGCGGGCGGCGCACCTGAAGGACTGGCGCGGTTTAGGCGGCCCAGGTGGATCTGACGAAGGCGCCCCGTTCAATCCAGCGGCGCCGAGAATCCTGAAGCCCAACCCGACATTTGCGCAAGCGTGATCCCCTGAACCTCGACCCGACCGACAACCGTCCCCGACGGCGCCCCGACCGACAGGGGCGCCTCTTCACTATCGCAAACAGAGGTTTTCGAGCATGGCCGGCAAGACCGTTGCATCCGAGAAAAAGGCCCGTGGAACCGACCCCCGCACCGGCCCGAGCGCCGAGGCCCTTCGACAGGGCGTCGTCGATCATCTACGGTATTCCCTCGGGCGCTTGGCCCGGGTCGCCGGGCCGCGGGACTACTACCGGGCGCTGGCACTGGCGGTGCGCGACCGGATGCAGCGGCGCTGGATCGCGACCAACGAGACCTACTTCGCCGCCGAGCACAAGGTCGCGGCCTACCTGTCAGCCGAGTTCCTGATGGGACCGCATCTGGGCAACAACCTGCTCAATCTCGGCATCGAGGAGGCGGCGCGCGCGGCCATGGCCGAGCTCGGCTTCGAGCTCGACGAGATCCTGGCCTGCGAGGAGGAGCCCGGACTCGGCAACGGCGGGCTCGGACGGCTCGCCGCCTGCTATCTCGAGTCACTGGCAACCCTGGAGCGCCCCGCGATCGGCTACGGCATCCGCTACGAGTTCGGCATCTTCGACCAGGAGATCCGCGACGGCTGGCAGACCGAGATCACCGACAAGTGGCTGCGTTACGGCAACCCCTGGGAGATCGCCAAACCGGAGGTGGCCTACAGCGTCAACTGGGGCGGGCACACCGAGCCCTACCGGGACGAGTCGGGCGCGACGCGCGTGCGCTGGGTGCCATTTCGGGTCGTGAAGGGCACCGCCTACGACACGCCGATCCAGGGCTATGGTGTCGACACCTGCAATACCCTGCGGCTGTGGAGCGCCGAGGCGGTCGAGTCCTTCGACTTCCAGGCCTTCAATACCGGTGACTACTACCAGGCCGTGAACGAGAAGCTGATCTCGGAGACCGTCACCAAGGTCCTCTACCCCAACGACGAGCCGGCCATCGGCAAGCGGCTGCGCCTGGCACAGCAGTACTTCTTCGTCTCCTGCTCCCTGCAGGACATGCTGCACATCCTCGATCTCGCCGGCGCGCCGATCGAAGACCTGCCGAAGCGCTTCGCGGTGCAGCTCAACGATACCCATCCCTCGATCGGTGTCGCCGAGCTGATGCGGCTGCTGATCGACGAGCGGCTGCTCGACTGGGATACGGCCTGGGCCGTCACGGTGGCGACCTTCGGCTACACCAACCATACGCTGCTGCCGGAGGCGCTCGAGACCTGGCCGCTGCCGTTGTTCGCCGAGCTGCTGCCGCGCCATCTGGAGATCATCTACGATATCAACGGTCGCTTCCTGGACGAGGTCCGGGCACGCTATCCCGAGGACGAGGCGCGTGTCGCACGCCTGTCGCTGATCGGCGAGGAGGGCGATAAACGCGTGCGTATGGCCCATCTCGCGACCGTCGGCAGTCATGCCGTCAACGGCGTCGCCGCACTGCACACCGAGCTGCTGAAGGCCAGCGTGTTGAAGGACTTTTTCGAGCTCTGGCCCGAGCGCTTCAGCAACAAGACCAACGGTGTGACGCCACGCCGGTTCCTGGCCCTGTCCAACCCGGGGCTGCGCGTGTTGCTCGACCAAAGGGTCGGCGATGGCTGGCTGACCGATCTCGGTCGCTTGAAGGGACTCGAGCCGCATGCCGATGACGCCGCCTTCCGCAAGGAGTGGCGCACCGTGAAAGAGGCCAACAAGCGGCGTCTGGCCGATTACATCCAGCAGTACACCGGCATCGCGCTCGATCCGACCTGGCTGTTCGACATCCAGGTCAAGCGCATCCACGAGTACAAGCGCCAGCATCTGAACCTGCTGCACATCGTCACGCTCTACCGCCGCCTCAAGGAGGACCCGGTGCTCGACATACCGCCGCGCGCCTTCATCTTCGGCGGCAAGGCCGCGCCCGGCTATTTCATGGCCAAGCGCATCATCAAGCTGATCAATGCCGTGGCGGAGACCATCAATGCCGACCCGGAGATCAATGACCGTCTGCGTGTCGCATTCGTCCCGAACTTCAACGTCCAGAATGCGCACCTGATCTATCCCGCCGCCGATCTCTCCGAGCAGATATCCACCGCCGGCAAGGAGGCATCGGGCACCGGCAACATGAAGTTCATGCTCAACGGCGCGCTGACCATCGGCACCTTGGACGGCGCCAACGTGGAGATGCGCGAAGAGGCCGGCGCCGAGAACTTCTTCCTGTTCGGGCTCACCGCCGACGAGGTGGAGCGAATCAAGCGCGAGGGCTATCGGCCGGCCGACCGGGTGGCCGCCGACGACGAGCTGCGCGCCGTGCTGGAGCTGATTGGCAGCGGCCGGTTCACGCGCGGCGACACCGACGTACCGCGACCCTTGGTCGAGAACCTGACCCAGTCCGATCCCTTCCTGGTGCTGGCCGACTACACCGCCTACATCGCCTGCCAGGAGCAAGTCAGCGAGGCATGGACAGACACCGAGCGTTGGACACGCATGTCGATCCTGAACACCGCCCGCGGCGGAAAGTTCTCGTCGGACCGCTCCATTCGCGAGTATTGTGACGACATCTGGGGTGTCGAGGCGGTACCGGTCAGATTGCCCGAGGACTGAGCAGGAGATCCTCGTGATCCAGCAAAGTGAGATTGTGGCCACTGCACTGGAGGCAACCGTCAGGATCGGCATCCTGATCCTGCTCGTGGCCTGGTGCTTCAGCATCATCCAGCCGTTCTTCATCCCGATCGCCTGGGGGGTGATCATCGCGGTGTCGGCTCACCCGGGTTATCTGAAGCTGCGGCGAATGTTCGGCGGGAGAAGCGGACTCGCGGCCACCACGCTCGTCATCCTCGGGATCGTCCTGCTCATGGTGCCCGCGGTGATGCTGAGCGGAACCTTGGTGGACACGGCCCAGGGACTCGCCAAGGGCTTTCAGGACGGCACCTTGGCCGTGCCGCCGCCACCGGATTCGGTGCGGAATTGGCCATTGGTCGGCGAAGGTCTGAGCACCTTCTGGTCCCAGGCATCGACGAACCTCGCGGCGACGGTCCAAAAGCTCGCGCCCCAATTGAAGGCGCTCGGTGGCTGGCTGTTGTCCACCGCGGCCGGCGCTGGCTTCGGCATCCTGCAGTTCATCGTCGCCATCATCATCGCCGGGGTGTTTCTGGCCAACGCGACGGCCTGCGGCGCATTCGCCCGCGCGCTCGCCGTTCGCTTGGCCGGCGGGCGGGGCGCGGACTTCGCGGAACTGGCCGAGGCGACGGTCCGCAGCGTCACCCGCGGGATCCTCGGGGTCGCGCTGATCCAATCCATTCTCGCCGGCATCGGCTTCATGGCCATCGGTCTACCCGGCGCAGGGCTCTGGGCTCTGCTGTGTCTGCTGCTCAGCACGGTCCAGATCGGCATCTTTCCGATCACCGTCCCGATCCTGATCTATGTCCTGGCGACGGCGGATACCGTCCCGGCGATACTTTTCCTGATCTGGAGCCTGTTCGTCGGCAGCATCGACAATGTCTTGAAGCCCATCCTGCTCGGGCGCGGCGTGCAGGTTCCGATGGCGGTGATCTTCGTCGGTGCGATCGGCGGCTTCATCACCTCGGGGATCATCGGGCTCTTCGTCGGTGCGGTCGTCCTGGTGCTGGGCTACAAGCTGTTCTTGGCCTGGCTCCATGACTTCCCTGAAAGGCCGATGGATACCGCTCGTTAGCCTGCCGAGAGGATGCACCAGGTCGAATCAGAGCGGGATGCTCACTTTCGAGTGAGTTCGACGTTTGGTGCATCCACGGCCCTTAGCAGGAACGCGGCTTAAAAGGTTATATTTTTTAATGTTTTAGACCGCAACGACTCTAACGCTCGTCAAGTCTGCCAGGGCCGATTCCATCCAAAACATCGCATACCGCGCTGGGCGCGGTTTAGCAGGGTTCAGGGGTTCAGGAGATCGCTAGAAAATCCGCGGGGGATTCCTCGATGAAGCGACGAATCATGACGAAGCGGTTGCGCAGCAGCGCGGCGCTCTCCGCGACGCTGCAATTGCCGATCCTCAACCATATGACTTTGGGGGGTGCCCCCAGAACGAGACTTCGCTGCCGGAAATCCGCGTCCTTCGAGACAATGGTGAAACCCTGCTCGGCGGCGTACAGCCAAATCTGGGTGTCCGACGCCCTTGCCATTCCGAGCTCACGGACATGGATGCATTCCGGATAGATGTCCGCGAGCAAATCGGTCAGTCGCGGAGAGAGGTTCTGGTCCAGCAGGAGTTTCACAGATTTGGCACGATCAGCAGCCGGCGATCAAAATCCGCGGCAAACGCCAGCGCGGCGAGGATGTCCGCCGCTTCGAGATCAGGGAAGTCCTCCAGAATCTCGGCCTCGGTCATCCCGGCGGCGAGGTAACCGAGGATGTCGTATACGGTGATGCGCAGCCCCCGGATACAGGGCTGTCCCGAACGCTTGTCGGGCTCGAGCGTGATGCGTTCTCGGTAACTCAAGGCGCGGCTCCACTGCGGGTATCGAAGGATTGTTTCGTCGTACGCCGCCCCGGCGTCAGCACCGATGCTAACCCTATAGACACCTTGCTGTCTGCATCCGGATCGATCTCGCAATCCAGCGCTTGCTGCATGCCGTCGCCGACGGCGTGGTTGTCGTCCTTCGCCTCGATGAGGGCGAGCGGGATGTTGGGCCTGTACACGAGGCATGTCGGCCCATCGTTCAATTCCGGTCTCGGCGCGGATGAGGGCCGATCCCGTCCTGCACCATCTCAATAGGCCGCGGGGATGATCCTGAACGGGTAGTCGGGCTCGCGATAGCCTTCGGCCTTCTGACGCTTGGGCAGCGTCACCTTTTCGCGCGGCAGCTCCTCGAACGGAACCCGGCCCAAGAGGTGGCTGATGATGTTCAGCCGCGCCCGTTTCTTGTCGTCCGAGGGGGCGACGTACCAGGGTGCCCAAGCGGTGTCGGTCGCCGCAAACATGGCATCGCGCGCCCGCGAGTAGTCGTACCAGCGGCTGTAGGACTTGAGATCCATCGGCGTGAGCTTCCAGACCTTGCGACCGTCCTCGATGCGACCTTCCAATCGGCGCGTCTGCTCCTCGGGACTAACCTCAAGCCAGTATTTGACGAGAATGATCCCGGAATCCACCATCGCACGCTCGACCAGCGGGGTCATCTGCAGAAAATGGTTTGTTTGCTCCTCGGTACAGAAGCCCATCACCCGCTCGACGCCGGCACGGTTGTACCAACTGCGATCGAAGATGACCACCTCTCCCGCCGCGGGGAAATGCCGCATGTAGCGCTGGACATACATCTGACTCTTCTCGCGCTCGGTCGGCGCAGGAAGGGCCACGACCCGGAAGACCCGCGGGCTGACCCGCTCTGTGATCGCCTTAATGGTGCCGCCCTTGCCCGCACCGTCGCGACCCTCGAAGACGATGCAGACCTTCAGTCCGTGGTGGCGGACCCACTTCTGCAGCTTGACCAGCTCGACATGCAGCTTTGCCAGCTCCTTGAGGTACTGCGTGTTCTTAAGCTTCTTGGGCGCTTCGGAAGCCGTTTGGTCTTCGGTCTTGGTGCTGCGTCTCTTGTCGCTCATGCGTGCTGCCCCCTTTGCGATGGCCGCCGTTTCAGGCGGCCGGATTGTACGGCGTGCCGACCACGCGGCTCGGCGATTCCGAGTTCGATCTCAAAGATAGCGCTCCGCCGCCGCCACAAAGTCCTCGCGCGGGGGGATCTCGCCGGGCGTGATCAGCAACGGCAGCATTACGAGCCGCCACCCGCGCGCGTTGTGCAACTCCTTCATGACGATGTGCCGAGCCGACGGCTCCCCTGCATCGCGCCGGATATTCATTGCATCGAGCGAGAGGTCGAGCTCTTCCGCCCACAACTGGCGTACGGCCTCGGCGAGCGAGTCGGCGACGATGCCTAGATGCGCCCGCAGGACACCATCGTCCGTGCCCAAGACCGCAAGGTTAGCCGTGATCGCATCGAGCTCGGCTATGAGGGCGGCGGGTTCGGGAGGCGCGCCCTGTGCAGCCGCGAAGGTCCAGCCCCCACGCTCCAACGCCGCGTGCTTGCGGCGCAGCAGGTCGCGCTGGCGGATCAGGTCCTCACGCTCCACCCGGACCTCGGCGATCCGGTTCAAGGCCAAGGCGAGCAGATGGTCGAAGGCTCGTCGTTCCAAGGCACGGCGCATCTCGACCTCGCCGGCCCGCGGATCCAGCAGTCGATGACCGGTGAAGCTGACCGCGACCTGAGGCACATCGCGCCGCACCTGGTCGCCGACCAGATCCATGCCGAGGATGTTTCGCTCCACACGCTCGGCGAGGAGCAAGCAGTTGACGCGTTCGGCGGCAGCACCCTCCGGCGTCGCCAAAAAGGCCGTCAGTGCGGGATCCCGTCCGAAGATCCGGAGCATGTCCGCGGAGGATGAGAAGACCGCGGCCAGGCGAGGATCCTCGCCGTGCTCGCGACGCCCGGCCGCCAGCGGTGCAGAGATGGCGTCCACCAGGGCGACGACTTGATCGATCGCCTGAATGACCGGCACCCGCAGACGCTTGCGGTATCCCGGCAGCAGGCGCAGCCGTGTGTCGGTCCCCTCCACGGCGCGCTCGATGGCCGCCTCGATCAGCGATTCGGGATAGCGTCCGCGTGACTCGCCGCCGCGGAAGATGGACCGGAACAGGTTCACGTCGCTGATCTCCCGTCTGAGTCAGAAAAAGTCGCGCACTGCATCAAATCGTTGTCGCTCTCGATTGCGACAACGACAACGGCTCGCCGCTCCGCACCTTAGCTACCGCCGCCCTCCAGTGCACAGGACTCGCCCGTGCCGATCCAGAACTCGATGCTCTTGTGCAGGAAGTCGTCCCAAGGCATGTAGTGCGAGCCGTCGCACGAGAAATTCAGCCCGACGATGCCGTTGTAGATGTTGAGCGATCCCGAGCGCAGGTAGATGTTCTCGTCCATGAAGCGCAACGCCCGGAAGGTGCGGAAGACCTCGGCGACCCGGTCCAACGGAATGGCGGCATCGATCGGATAGGTGCGCTGGGGATAAGCGAGACAGGTGCCCGGATCGGCGAGGTCCTCGAAATCAAGGATTCGGAACCGAAAGGGATCGTCGACAAGCCAGAGAGTGGCCCGCGAGCTGGAGAAATGCAGCTTGCCATGGAAGACGCCGTGCGCGGCGATCAACTCGACGATGAGATCGAGGATCTCGTCGATGTGTCCGTCCATCAGGCTCTCGACGCGCTGTTGATCGAAGAGACCGCCGCGGATCGCCGGATCGCCCTTAAGCTGGAGCCATTGCTCCGGCTGCTCGTAGAGCTCGCGGGTGAGCGGAAGCTCGCGAAGATCGAAGTCGGCACCCAGATAGCCGAGCAGCGAGCCTGCCCCGTCATCGATTCGCTGGATGGCGGTCAGGGACGGCCGGCGGGCGTTCCGGCTGATATACACGGGCGACAGCGAGAAGCGCTCGCCGGCAAGGGCCTCGGCCATGTAAGGACGTTCGCGCCGATCCCGACCCCAATGCTCCGGCAGCAGGCCCTGCGGGCAGACGTTCGCCGTCAGTTGGCATGCCTCGCGGTCGAGGACGTAGAGATACTTGCAGGATGCCAGTGTCGGCAGTGCCGCGAGCAGGATCCGCTCCAACGCAGTGCGATCAGGCCAAGCCAGGCGACAGGGCTCGACAAGCCGGACCAGCGAGGTAGCAAGACGGCCCTGCAAGAGCATGCGTTGGCGTGCGACGACCGTTCTGAGCGCTTGGCTCATCCCAAAGATCTCCCGATACAAGTTAAGGCCGGATTCTATCCGGAATCGACCGGATGGGCCGATTGCCCGTGATATATCGGTCGGGAAGGTCGAGAAATACGAACGAAATCCTGACCGAATTGGAAGGGTTATCCGTTTGGATTCGCCTCGACATCAACGATATTGGGATCACAACAAAAACCCGGGAGGGGACTCGAGATGCGAATGCCTACTGCAGCCGATTGGTCAAAGCTGGTCGATACAACCACGCGTGTCCGTGACCGACTCGCGTCGATGGATGTCGGAAAGGTCGTCACGCGGACGGTCGGCGGTGCGGTCATCCTGACCACATCCTTCTTGGTCGTCGCGAATCCGCACGCCCCTGCGATCCCTGACCCTAGCGCGGTCGTCTCCGCACGGATCGCACCCGTCGGCACCGTGCAGATCGCTGGGCCTATCAACGTCTCGACGATCCGGTAGGACCGTCTCTCAGCCACCGAACGCGCCCGGTCCTCCGGACCTCGGCAACCGACCCGGAAGGCGTGAAGGAGTTGACCGCCTTAACGCCTCCCTCCTTCGGAACCCTCGCGCCGACGGCGTGCGCCCTCGAAACGCTACGACCGGGTCGCTAGGTCTCTGCCCGAGGTCTATATGATCTCCCCCTGAAGCACCCGCTCGAAGCTGAGCTGGCCGTTCTCCAGACCGACCTCGATCAGATCGCCTGGAGCGAACTTCCCGGACAGGATCTCTTGGGCGAGCGGGTTTTCGAGCTGCGCCCGGATCGCACGCTTGAGCGGACGCGCGCCGTAGACCGGATCGAAGCCGGCCTCGCCGAGATGATCCAAAGCGGCATCGCTGACCTCCAGCGCCATGTCGCGATCGGCGAGGCGCTTGCGCAGATAGTCGATCTGGATCCGCGCGATCGCCCGAATCTGCGCCGGCTGCAGCGGATGGAAGACCACGATCTCGTCGAGCCGGTTGATGAACTCGGGCCGGAATGCCACGCGCACGATCTCCATCACGGCGTCCTTCATCTCCGCATAGTTGGCCTCGCCGGCGACCTGTTGGATCACGTCCGAGCCCAGGTTCGAGGTCATGACGATCACTGAGTTTCGGAAGTCGACCGTACGTCCCTGCCCGTCGGTCAGGCGCCCGTCGTCCAGTACCTGGAGTAGGACATTGAAGACATCCGGGTGCGCCTTCTCGACCTCGTCGAGCAGGATCAGACTGTAAGGCCGGCGCCGAATCGCCTCGGTCAGATAGCCGCCCTCCTCGTAGCCGACATAGCCGGGCGGCGCCCCGATGAGACGCGCGACCGAGTGTTTTTCCATGAACTCGGACATGTCGATGCGGACCATCGCCTCGTCGGTGTCGAAGAGGAAGGCCGCGAGCGCCTTGCACAGCTCGGTCTTGCCCACACCGGTCGGCCCGAGAAAGAGGAATGAGCCGATCGGCCGGCCCGGATCCGACAGTCCCGCACGCGAGCGTCGGATGGCGTCGCTTACCGCGCGCACCGCCTCGGCCTGGCCGACCACGCGCTTCTCGATCTCCTGCTCCATGCGCAGCAGCTTGTCGCGCTCGCCTTCGAGCATGCGCGAGACCGGGATGCCGGTCCATTTGGAGACGATCTCGGCGATCTCCTCTTCGGTCACCTTGTTGCGCAGGAGTCGGTTCTCGCCCTGGTCGGTATCCGCGGCAGAGGCGAGCTGTTTTTCCAGCTCGGGGATGCGCCCGTACTGCAGCTCGGACATGCGACCCAGGTCTCCCGCACGCCGCGCGGTTTCCATCTCGACGCGCGCGCGGTCGAGTGCCTCTTTGATGTGGGCTGTCCCCTGCACCGCCGCCTTCTCGGACTTCCAGATCTCGTCGAGATCGGAAAACTCGCGCTCGGCACGCTCGATCTGACTCTCCAGATCAGTCAGGCGTTTCTTGGATGCATCGTCCGACTCCTTCTTGAGCGCGACCTGCTCGATCTTCAGTTGAATCAGACGTCGATTGAGCCGGTCCATCTCCTCGGGCATGGAGTCGATCTCCATGCGGATCTGCGAGGCCGCCTCGTCGATCAGATCGATCGCCTTGTCGGGCAGTTGGCGATCGGAGATATAGCGATGCGAGAGCACGGCCGCCGCGACGATGGCCGGGTCGGTGATCTCCACCGCGTGGTGGACCTCATAGCGCTCCTTGAGCCCGCGCAGGATGGCGATGGTGTCCTCGACGTTCGGCTCATCGACCAAGACCTTTTGAAAGCGCCGCTCCAGCGCCGCGTCCTTCTCGACATACTTGCGATATTCGTCCAGCGTGGTGGCGCCGACACAATGCAGCTCGCCGCGCGCCAGCGCCGGCTTGAGCATGTTGCCTGCATCCATCGAGCCCTCGGCCTTGCCGGCGCCGACCATGGTATGCAGCTCGTCGATGAAGAGGATGATGTTGCCTTCCTGACGGGCGACGTCGTTCAGGACCGCCTTGAGCCGCTCCTCGAACTCGCCGCGGAACTTGGCCCCGGCGATCAAGGCTGCCATGTCGAGCGAGAGAAGGCGGCGACCTTTGAGACTTTCCGGCACTTCGCCGTTGACGATGCGCTGTGCCAACCCCTCGACGATCGCGGTCTTGCCTACGCCCGGCTCGCCGATCAGCACCGGGTTGTTCTTGGTCCGGCGTTGCAGGACCTGAATGGTGCGCCGGATCTCGTCGTCGCGCCCGATGACCGGATCCAGCTTGCCCTGCTCGGCGCGCTCGGTCATGTCGATGGTGAATTTTTCGAGCGCCTGGCGCTGCTCTTCGGCATTGGGGTCGTTCACACTCTGACCGCCGCGCACCGCTTCGATCGCCTTCTCGATCGCACCCTTGCTCGCGCCAGCCTCCCGCAGCGCGTTGCCCATGGCCCCGCGGTCCTCGAGCGCCGCAAGCACGAAGAGCTCGGAGGAGATGTACTGATCACTGCGCTGCTGCGCGAGCTTGTCGGTCTGATTCAGGAGGCGGTTCAGCTCGTTGCCGACATGGACATCCCCACCCGCCCCCTCCACGGTCGGCAGCCGGTCGAGGAGATCGCCCAAGGCCGAGCGCAACCGGTTCACGTTGACGTCGGCGCGCGTCAACAGATGACGCACTGAGCCACCCTCCTGATCCAGCAGGGCCACCATCAGATGGACCGGCTCGATGAATTGGTGATCCCGGCCAACGGCCAGACTCTGTGCGTCTGCCAGGGCCATCTGAAACTTCGCGGTCAGCTTGTCCATTCTCACGGTGAATGACTCCTGAGTTTTTATAAGGTCATTACGGAGGTGGGGAATCGGGTGGGGGCAATCAAGCGGGGGCAGCCGCCAGCCTCCATCCGTCAGCCGTCAGCCGTCAGCCGTCAGTTAGAGGATGCCGGCATTCCCTGAGTCTAATCAAGCCGGAAACCGCGACCAAATCGAAACTGAGAACCGAAAGCAGCAAGCCGAGGTCTTGAATCCAAGGGCTGATAGCTGATAGCTGATAGCTGGAGGCAGGAAGCGGGCGGATGGAAGCTGGCCCCTGTCGGCTGGAGACTACTGCCGCGCCGCTGTATCATCGCTGGGTGAACCTCCGTGACCTCAAATACATCCTCGCCGTCGCCGAGACACGCCACTTCGGTCGTGCCGCGGAGCGCTGCTTCGTAAGTCAGCCGACTCTGAGCGGACAGATCAAGAAGCTTGAGGAGGAGCTCGACGTGGTTATCTTCGAGCGGACCAACCGATCGGTGGAGATCACCCCGGTCGGCGAGGCGATCCTCGGGCACGCGCGGCTCGCCCTGGAGCAGGCACAGGCCATTGAGCAGGTCGCGCGCGCCCATCAGGATCCGCTCGCCGGCCCGTTGCGCATCGGGGCCATCCCGACACTGAGCCCTTACCTGATTCCGCAGATCCTGGTGCCCCTGAAACGCACCTACCCGAATCTGAAGCTGATCCTGTCGGAGGAGATCACGGATTTGCTCCTCGGTCGACTCACCCGACATGAGATCGACGCCGCACTGCTCGCCACGCCGGTCAACGACACGGATCTGGACACGATGCCGCTGTTCGACGAGCCCTTCTGGCTTGCGCATCCGCGCAACGACCCATTGTATGAGAAGGACGAGATTACGGCGAAAGACCTCGAGGAGGTAGATTTGCTGTTGCTGGCCGACGGCCACTGCCTCACCCATCAGGTCATGGAGGTCTGCCGCCTCGCGGAGCGGCCGACGAAGGGCGAGATGGCGGACCTGCGCGCCGCAAGCCTCGAGACCCTTCTGCAGCTCGTCGGCGCCGGCTTCGGCTGCACCCTCGTGCCAGCACTCGCGATCCGCGGGGCCTGGATGACCGACAGCGGCATCATCGCTCGCCCGCTGGGCAGCCTCCCGGATGCGTTCCGCCGCATCTCCTTGGTCTACCGGCGCAGCTTCCCGAGGCGTGCGGCGCTGCAGGCGTTCGCCGACGTCATCCGACAGCATCTCCCGAACACGGTGAGACGTCTAGGTTGATCCCGATCAGGAAATCATCCGTTTTTTGCCGCTCGACAGGCACCCACCGCTCACCGAGGTTCGAACCGAATTCGTTACCGTTCGGCACCTTTTGTCTTGCAAAACCCGACGCTGCACGCACTTTCGCCAAACAACAGCGCGCGCCAATGCGTTGCGGAAAAGGATCATGAGTGTTGCGATGCCGACAAAAATGCCTTCATGCGCTAGACTAGACGTGGGGTCAACGACAAAACCCATGTTTTTGTTTGTTGCGAAACGGCTACAGATCATGAATAGCCAGGGGTCTCGGCGAGATGGCAAGAGATGTGCTTCAGTTAAAGCAATCCAGGCAAGTCGTCATCTTCGAACTTCAGACCCATCGTCAGGGGATATGCGTCATGAGCACACAACGATCACTCGCCTTTTGGGAACTGTGCCGTCAGGGTCTTCCGCTGCTCGCGGATGCGGCCAACGACTGCTGGGAACGCGGCAAGCGGTTCGAGCTGCGCAGCGACATCGCGGTCACGAGATCACTGAAGGTTCTCATCGACCGGTGCAACTGGGAGATCGAGCGCACGACCACACGCGCGGCCTGATTCGAAGCGATCGGGCATACCCCCCAATCCGACCCGACTCTCGGCGCAAGGATGCGCTTGCCGAGCGAAGGATGTCGCGATGAGTGATCTCGAAGGCTACCTTATCGTCGAGACACGTGAAGACCGGCCCGGTTTCGTGCGCGTCTTCAGTTCACCACAGAACCCAACGTCCTCGGGCGTCGCGGCAACGGACTCGTCAGGGCCCCGTCTGAGATACGCCGCCTTTTTCCCCGCACTCCACGTCGCCCGGATGCACGCTCAAACAGCGCTTCGGCATAGCATGGTGGATGCGGAAGCCGGCATCTACCGAACCGATCCGGTGACCGCGGTCGCTGCCGTCGATGCGATCGATTTGACACATCGGCGCGTCTATCTGGCCCCCGAGATCGAATCAGACTCGGGTTTCTCCGCTGCGCGCGAGCAACGGCGGGGGCGTCGACGCTTGGCGAACCGCATCTGGATGACCGTCGGGATTTTGGCGCTCATTCTGCTCGCCCTGTTCGCCCAGATCCCGGTCTTCTGAGCGCGAACCCATGCGCATCGTCGAGGTCATCGCAGATCAAAAACACGCCAAAACCCTTGCCGGGATGGCGAAGTTCTACGGCGCAGAAGATTTCTGGTGGGGCGGCGACGGAGGCGACGGGCGCTGCAGCATCCGCATGCTGGTCCCCGACGATTCTCGGCAAGCACTGATCGACTCACTTCAGGATCTATTGACGGCCAACGACCGCGCACGCATCGTCGTCCAATCCATCGACGCCGTCTTGACCCACGAAGGCCAGGACGACAAGGACCTCGAGAAGGATCAGGCCAAGGCCGTTGCAGCCACACGCGAGGAGCTCTACAGCCAGATCGCCAAGGGCGCCCAGCTCGACAGCAATTTTTTGGTGTTGACGGTCCTCTCGACCCTGGTGGCCGCGATCGGTCTGATCGAGAACAATGTCGCGGTCGTCATCGGCGCAATGGTGATCGCACCCCTGCTCGGACCCAACATCGCGCTGGCCTTCGCCACCTCGCTCGGCGACAAGGAGCTGACCTGGCGTGCCTTCAAAACCGACTGTGCCGGGATCGGTCTCTCTCTCCTGATCGCCGTCGTGATCGTGCTGGTCCTGCCGATCGGACTCGACAGCCCCGAGATCCTGTCCCGCACGGATGTCGATCTCGGCGGCGTCGTCTTGGGACTGGCCTCGGGTGCCGCGGCCGTTCTCTCGCTGACGACCGGCTTATCCTCGACCCTGGTCGGGGTGATGGTCGCCGTCGCCCTGCTCCCGCCGACCGCCACCATGGGGATGATGCTGGGCGCGGGGCGCTGGGAAGAGGCGCTCGGCGCCTTTCTGCTGCTGATCGTGAATATCGTCTGCGTGCTGCTGTCGGCAAAGGTCGTCTTCTTGCTAAAAGGGGTACGACCGCGCTCCTGGACCGATCGCAACCGGGCCAAACAATCCAACGCGATCTATCTCTCGCTCTGGGCGATTCTCCTCGCGCTCCTGATTGCCGTGATCCTGATCAGGACGGCCGGGTGGCATGCCGCCTGGTGAGGCCGCCGAGGCGGTTGTCGTCGGTCCGAATGCATGCAGCCGTGTCCCGGCTCGGCGCCTAGGTTGTGCCGAGCCGTGCGAGGCACAACGCACCGTCGGCGGATGTTGTGCTTCCTATCGTCAGCACAACCATGGGTCTCGACGCCTTTGGAAATCGCCCGAGCCGGCGGCGGTGATCGTCGGTTCTGACGCAGTCGGCCCGGTCCGGGTTCAGTCGTCAGCCAATGGGGCGAACAAGAGATTCAGGTCATCCGGACTCAAGGTGCCCGATGCGGCACCGCCGCCTGCGAGCATCGCGTCGGCGAGGGCCTGTTTTCGGGCCTGCAGATCGGCGACGCGTTGCTCGACAGTGCCCTCGGTCAGGAGCTTGTAGACGAACACCGGCTTATCCTGCCCGATGCGGTGTGCCCGGTCGGTCGCCTGACGCTCCGCCGCGGGGTTCCACCAAGGGTCATAGTGGATCACCGTATCCGCCGCGGTGAGGTTCAGCCCTGTGCCGCCGGCCTTGAGGCTGATCAGGAACAGGGGCACCTCCTCGGCCTGGAAGCGATCGACCGGTCGGTCGCGATTGCGGGTGCGTCCGGTCAGCTTCACGAAGTCCTGATCCTCGCGCAGTCCGCGGTTCATCAGCTCCTCCTCGATCAAGGCGAGCATGCTCGTGAACTGCGAGAAGAGCAGTACACGCCTCCCCTCTTCGAGCAGCTCGGGCAGCAGGGTCATCAGCAGGTCCAGCTTGGCGGAGCCCTTGACCCGGCGCGCACTCTCGAGCGACACCAGTCGCGGATCGCAGCACACCTGCCGCAGCTTGAGCAGGGCGTCCAGGATGACAATGCCGCTGCGTGCAAGACCCTTGCGGGCCACCTCCTCGCGCACCTTCTCATGCAATGCCAAGCGCAGGGTCTCGTAGAGATCGCGCTGATCGTCGGCAAGGGGGACCTCGCGGATGATCTCGCTCTTGGGCGGCAGCTCGGCGGCGACGGTTTCCTTGGTGCGACGCAACAGGAACGGGGCGACCCGCCGACGCAGCTCGTCCTGACGCACGTCGTCGCCATGGCGCTCGATCGGAACTCTGAAAAGCCGCCGGAAACGGCGCTCGTCGCCGAGCAGCTCGGGCATCAGGAAATCGAGCAGCGACCACAGCTCCCCGAGATGATTCTCCATCGGCGTGCCGGTCAGGCAGAGCCGATGGCGGGCGTTCAAGCCGCGGGCCGCTTGTGCGGCCTTGCTGCGCGGATTCTTGATGTTCTGGGCCTCGTCCAGGATCAGCAGGTGGAGCTCCTGCTCCGCGAGCGCGTCCAGATCGCGCGGCAGCAGCGGGTAGCTCGTGAGCACCAGGTCATGATCCGGGATCGACGCGAACCGCATGTGGCGCGTCGAGCCATGCAGCGACAGCACCCGCAACGCCGGTGTGAACCGCTCGGCCTCGCGGCGCCAGTTGAAGAGCAGACTCGTTGGCGCGACCACCAGGCTCGGGCGATCGGCCCGCCCGCTCTCCTTCTCCACCAAGAGATGGGCCAGGGTCTGCACCGTCTTGCCGAGACCCATGTCGTCGGCCAGAACACCGCCGAGCTCGTATTCGCGGAGAAACTGCAGCCAATCGAGCCCTTGACGCTGATAAGACCGAAGCTCGACGCTCAGCCCGACCGGCGGCGCGACCCCCTCCAACCCCTGGAAGTCACGCAGCCTCCGGCCCCATTCACGCACCGACTCCCCGCCCCGCCAGCGCAGCGCCGGGGCCGCCGCCTCCAGCTCCGCGAGCTGTGCTGCATGGACACGCGACAGACGCAAGCGGCCCTTGCTCCCCTGTGATCCCAGCGGACCCTCGGGGTCGTACAGCTCGATCAAGGTCGAGAGGATCGGCCGCAGACGCTCCACCGGCATCAGGATCAGCCGCCCGTCGGGGAGCCGCAGCTGCAGGCGCGTTTCGGCATCCATCGCCGCGAGCGTCCGCGTCGAAAGATCCACCTGATAGCGCCCGATCAACTCCACCAGCAACGGAAGCAGGTCGACCCGCTGTCCGTCGACCTCCACGCCCAACCCCACGTCGAGCCAGTTCCCGCCCTCGCCCTCTGCGATGTCCATCTCCCAATCGCCGATCTCGGCGATCCGAAAATGAAAGCCATCCTCGACCTCGATCCGCCAACCCTGCGCCGCGAGATCGGGCAGCCCATCCTGCATGAAATCGAGCCAGGTGTCGGGGTCGGCACGCTCAAGCCAGAGACCATCGGCGTCGGACGCCTCGGTGGTGCGATGGAAACCCGACGCCTCAAGCACGCCGATCGCCGCCTGCTCGGCGTCGGCTTGACGCTCCACCTCCACAAGCACGCCCTGCTCGACACGACGCAGCACCGGCGCGCGGTCGCGCGGATCGACCGAGGTACCGCCATAGACGAACTCGAGCACGGCATGATGTGCCCACTCGGGCTGACGCTGGATGCCCCAGTAGCGTCCCACGCTGCTTGCCGCCCGATCGACACTGCGCAGACGCAGACGCGGAACAGGCACCTCTGAGTGGCTGCGACGTCGCTCGGGGCTCTTGGGCAGGTTAACCGAGCGCCCCTTGAAACGCTCCCGCGCGGCCTGCTCCAATGCTTCCACTGACTCGGGCGCAACCACCGGGGCTGCGGCCAAGACGCCGGCCTCGCGGTCATCCAGGCCGGTCTCGAGCGGACCGCAGTCGCCGGTGTCCGGATCCAGATACCAAGGCGGCGACATCGGCAGCAGCAAGAGCCCCGGGCGGTCGGCCTCGAGGATCACGCGCAACCGGGCATCGTCTCCGAGGCGCCACTCCAGCCTACCCGCAAGCGGACCCGCGTTGCGCAGGACCAGGCCATCGATCGTGCGCAGATGACCGCGCCCGGTGCGCGCGATCGCCGCCATGACGTCCGCACCGGTCAGCGTATCCAGATAGGCGGTGCTCGGATCGCCGCCGCCCCGCGCGATCGCCAGCAACCCCATGATGCGTTGATCTTCCGGACCGATGAAGCTTGCTTTGGAGTGACCGAGGAGATTGAACTCCTGAGGTTTACCGTAACCGCCGGCGAGCAGATGCCGCGCCTTGGCTGCACGCACCGCTGTGCGCCTGACCCCGAGATGCTCCTCCGGGTCGATGAAATAGAGGATCCGATGGGGTTCTTCGGCGGGAATGCCCGTTGCCCGCTCGATCTGATCGAGCCAACTCTTCAATTGAAACGGCAGCGCGCGCGCCTCGGCCGGCAAGGTTGCGCTCGGCGCCCGCGTGCCCAGCGACAACAACACGGCCGCCACATGCTTGCAGTTGTATCCGACCGGACAGGAGCATTGACCGACCACCGTCAAGGCGCCGTCGGTCCGTTCGCCGAGCTGCACTAGGCACTGATAGATCCGCCCGCCAGAGCCTCGCACCCGCCCCGTCACCAGCCCCCGTGCGGCATCGTGATCCGCGCTCAGCACGCGTCGGTCCTGCAGATACCGCCTGCCCCGCTCCAGGTAGGTCGGCGGAATCGCGTGCTTCAAGGTTTCGGGATCCAGGAACAGTGGAGCGGAAGGCATCGCGAGTTTTTGAGGGTTACAACGAGAAAGCCGCGAGCCTACAACCTCGAGGGAGAGAGTGGAAGGCGCGGCGTACCGTCGCAGCAGACAGGCGCGGACGCCGAAAGCGTATCGCAGCGCCTCGCCGTGCCTGGACGTCGCTCTCGCTCCTCCACCCTGTCGGGCCTCGCCGCGATTCCACGCTGAGGTTGTGCCGAGCCGTGCGAGGCACAACCAACCGCCAGCGGAAGTTGTGCTTCCTATCGTCAGCACAACCTACGCCGCCCGAGCCTGTCGGGCCTCGCCGCGATTCAGCGCGGACAGGACGGCGCCCAGAGAGGCGGCCACCGTGTCGCGATTGATGGCGGCGCCGGCGATCCGCTGCGATCCGACCTCCAGCTGAACATAGGCGATGGCCTCGGCGTCCGTCCCCTCGCCGATCGCATGCTCTTGATAATCCAGGATGCGCACGGGTTTGCTGCTCCAGCGGGACCAGGCATCGACGAAGGCGGCAATGGCGCCGTCCCCTTCTCCGCGCAGCCGGTGCTCCCCGTCCGGACCCGCGATGCGGGCCTCGATGACGTCGTGCCCGTTGCGATCCAGCCGATAACCGAGCAGCCGGACCGGGGTTCGATCGACGACGAAATGGTCCATGAAGATGCGGCGGATGCTCTCGGCATCCATCTCGCCGCCGCGCCGCTCGCTCTGCGCCTGGACCAATCGGGCTAGCTCGACCTGCATCCAACGCGGCAGGTTCAGCCCGAAGTCGCGCTCCATGACAAAGGCGACGCCGCCCTTCCCGGACTGGCTGTTGACCCGAATCACCGCCTGATAGCTGCGACCCAGATCACGCGGGTCGATCGGCAGGTAGGCGACCTGCCAGGGCTCCTCCGGGCTCTGACGCATCAGACTCTTGCGGATGGCATCCTGGTGACTTCCGGAGAAGGCGGTATAGACCAGCTCGCCCACCCAGGGGTGGCGCGGGTGCAGCGCCGTGCCGGTGCATTCCTCCACCACCCGGACGATCTCGTCCGGATCGCTCAGGTCCAGACCCGGATCGATGCCCTGGCTGTAGAGGTTCATCGCCAGGGTCACGATGTCCAGATTACCGGTGCGCTCGCCGTTGCCGAGCAGGGTCCCCTCGACCCGGTCCGCACCCGCCAAGAGGGCCAGCTCCGCCGCAGCAGCCGCACCTCCGCGGTCGTTGTGGGTATGCACCGACAGGACGATCGCATCGCGCCGCGAGATGTGGGTTCCGAAATATTCGACCTGATCGGCGAAGACATTCGGGCTCGCGACCTCCACCGTCGCGGGCAGATTGATGATGCAGGGACGTTGCGGGGTCGGCTGCCAGACATCCAGAACCGCCTCGCAGACCTCGACCGCGTAGTCCGGCTCGGTGGCCGTGAAGCTCTCGGGCGAGTACTGGAAGGTCCAGCGCGTCTCGGGCCGTCGCTGCGCCTCGCGCAGAGCCCACTCGGCACCCTGACGGGCGATTGCCGTCACGCCCGTGCGATCCTGACCGAACACCCATTCACGCTGAACCGGCGAGGTCGAGTTGTAGAGATGGACGATCGCGCGCGGGGCACCTTCCAAGGCATCGAAGGTGCGCCGGATCAGATCCTCGCGCGCCTGCACCAAGACCTGGACGGTCACATCCTCGGGGATCTTGTTCTCCTCGATCAGCCAGCGCACGAAGTCGAAGTCCGGCTGACTCGCCGCCGGGAAACCGATCTCGATCTCCTTGAATCCCATCTTGACCAGCAACGCCCAAAGACGACGCTTCTGGGCGACCCCCATCGGCTCCAACAGCGCCTGGTTGCCGTCACGCAGGTCCACACTCGCCCAGATCGGAGCCTGCTCGACAACACGGCTCGGCCAGCGGCGATTCGGCAGATCCACCACCGGACCGCGACGATATTTTCGGGGGTCAAAACGGGTCATGTTCTTCTCCGGAGTCTTGAGTGCGCTGCAGCTGCCGTCAGCCGTCAGCCGTCAGCCGTCAGCCGTCAGCTGAGTCAATGCGTTCGACGAAACGCCGTCAAATCAAACCTTATCGCCGAGAACTGATAGCTGATAGCTGATAGCCATCCCCGGCAGATGGATCGTTCACGCCCGCGCCGAGCAAACGGCGGGGCGGAACCGGTTTGCAGTGCCTTGGTAAGGCGCTGGCCGCTCGCGTCCCGGTAAGGACTGTGAGCCTGGTGGGCGGGTGCCTCGTGAGCCCTTGCCCGGTTCGCGGCTGGTTGGCCGACGGGGATAGAATAGGCTCGACAGGCACGCAGATGATTGCAAAAATGCCTTTCTACGGGTTCATCTGCGCAAGGATCTGCCACTCTTCGCGACTTGTTCGGCAGATCAGCAATCGCCATCCCGGACGTAACTACCGGACGGAGCAACCCCGATGAAGCTCGACCGTTACGACCGGCGCATCCTCGAGGAGCTGCAACGCGACGGACGCATCAGCAATCAAGAGCTGGCAGAACGCATCGGCCTGTCGCCCTCGCCTTGCCTGAGACGCGTCCGAGCACTTGAAGAGTCGCGCATCATCCGCGGCTATGCGGCCCTGCTCGACGCCAAAACGCTCGGGCTCAACCTCATGGCGCTCCTGAGCATCTCGATGGACAAGCACACCCCGGAGCGTTTCGAGCGCTTCGACGCCGCTGTCGCGGCCATCCCGGAGGTGCAGGAATGTCTCTTGATCACCGGACGCGACGCCGACTACCAGCTCAAGGTCGTGGTGCGCGACATGGATGCTTACCAGGACCTGCTGCTCAACAAGATCACACGCATCGAAGGGGTGACCGGCGTGCACTCGAGCTTCGTCCTGCGGCGTGTGGTGGAGCGCGCAAATCTCCCGCTGGATTGACTCCGACAGACACAAGTGGACCAATAAGCCGGAACCAGGAAAAGTGCTCTTAAGACTCTGCTCTGCTCGTTGTCGTAATCGGATCGGACAACGACAACGATTAGGCTCGTAGGTTGTGCCGACGATAGGAAGCACGACTTTCGCCGACGATTGGTTGTGCCTCGCACGGCTCGGCACAACCTGCACCCTTGGTATATCGGTTTCCGCAATTCGCCTAAACCGTGCCGGCTCCAACAATCGCCAAGTCTGTCGGGGCCGATCCCATCCAAAAACATCGCATACCGCGCTGGGCGCGGTTTAAGGCTGACCGGGATCGAGCCACACCGAAACGTCCGAGCGGAGTTTCCCGGGCTCGCTGCTGCTTACGGCATGACCGGACTTCACATACCTTGGATAATAGAAGGCGACAGGGGGTCCGTCGTAAAACAAGATCTCGAACTGCCCCGGCTCATCCCGCTCGGTATTGCCGGGTTTCCGTTTTACGCTGTGGACACTTTCGTGTTTCTCCAATGCCAGCGGCAGCGCTTCCGAATAAATCACCAGATCATAAAACGCATCGGTCAGAAAGGTCTCGATATAACGGATATTCCGAAGAAAAAGCTCCCCATACGTCGGGTGGTTGTCTGCGTTCAGCGGCAACGTCCGATACTCGGGCGCGACGACATTCAGCGCGAAGGCGGCATAGACTTCGGTGCTGAAAGACGTGAAATAGCGATCCCAACGTTTCAGAGGTCCGAAGGCGTCTTCCAGTGTACCTGAGCCGGTCATTAGGGCATTCAAACCTTGGCTTTCGGTTCTTCGGGACTGCAACGCGACCCACTGGTTGTCGGGGTTTTCTCTGAGCGCCTGGCCAAGGGACGGAGGATCGAAGCCAAGCACCTTATATGCCCTCCTGCGCACATCCGGTTTGATATCGGCCACTGACGAGACATCGATACCCAGCAGGGTATCGAGCGTGTCGATCTGATTGAGCTGCGCGCTTGCGAAGGCCTCGAGCTCGTCCGACCAAGCGGCGTATTTCGACCAGTTGTAGCGGTCGCGATCCCACAACGGCAGGTATCCCATGATCGCGCAATTGGCCTTGCCGAACAGCGGCGGCCATTGCGAGATACACCATAAGCGTTTGCGTGAGAACTCGCCGGGGTGACCGGCGACCTCGGCAACATGATCGATGATGGATGGCTTCCGGTCCCAGTAGAGCAAGTCATGGACGTCATCTTGGTAAGACGTCAGTTGCGGCTGGATCAGGATCTGACGGCCAAATCGGGAGGCCACGGTTTCCGGCAGCAATTCCTCGGCACCATTCACGCCAAAATGGCGGCGGATCGATTCGACCAGCTCCGGATCCCAGTAAAATGCCTGCCCGCCGCGGTCATAGTCCGCACTAAACAAGAGCATGTTCATCATCGTCGCGACGCGCGTTCCGCCATAACTCTCCCCCACGAAGACGACCGGGCTGGAGCTTAGCGCCTCGTGCGATTCGATGAATCCGAGCACGACCCGAAGCAACTGCGCGGCATCGATGAAAGGATTGAAATTACCTCGCCCGAAAAATTCGGCGGTGCGGATGGGGGCGGATACGAACGGGTTCGGATGATTCACCCCTGCCGGCCCGAGATTGTAGGAAAACCCGGTCAGTGCCGGGTCGATGTACAGCAAATGCCCGAGCGCTGTCCAACTCCAGGGATTCGGGGCGTAGCCTGGCCCACCCGGCTCGACAAGGTCGCGATTGATGGTGTAGGGCGCCGTGCTGTTGGCAAACAGATTCGCGCTGGTCGCAGCACCCGGTCCACCGTTGAGAAAAACAAAAAGCGGTGTCCCGGTCGGATCGCGATAGATCGCCTCGGCTCCCGACGCGGCAGGAAAATAGGCATACCAGAGTTTTGCCGGACTCGTTGTGTAGTCAAAGCTCCGGTTGATCGCTCCGTCCGGATTTTTTTCCACGAAGGTGTATTGGATCGGACCAATAGAAGCAAACCCCGCTTCTGTACCCGAGAAGTTCGGCGGCAGCGTATAGCTGATCGGTTCGGACAGACTATCGGCAACGCTCAATATCAGCCACGCGCAGCCGGCGAAAAGGGCTAACCGACGCATTCGACAAGGCCGCATGAACATGCTCTTTCGCTCCTTAAACCGCGCCCGGTGCGGTATGCAATGTTTTTGGATGGGATCGGCCCCGGCAGACGTGACGACCGTTGGAGTCGGCGCGGTTCAAGCGTCTGAAAAATCCGGTTGTCGTGCCAGCCGACCCAGCGGGAATCGATGCCTACCGAAGCAGCCGGCCGGTCCGTCCCGCCTTGAAGTATAGACATCGGTGATCAGGTCGCCAATTGCCTTATGCCAGGCGCGGTATCGGGTGCTGTCCCTGGAAGGTCATCATCAAGGACCGGCTTCGGATCTGGAACTGGATCGCAACCGGGATCGCGACCGAACAGCGATCGACGGAGCCAGTCGCATCAGAATGGATCCCGTCCTCGGCACGCCGTATGCTTGAATCTCCATCGAAAGCCTCATTTTTCGGAGGCGAGGAGAAACCCATGAACGATCTTCAACTTCAGACTCGGACGCAGCTCGGGACGACACGGGATCAGGAACGCGCACGCCGGCTCCACGGGGCACTGACGCAAGCGTCACTTCGAAACGAAAACGTCCTATACGCGCGTACCGGAGGCGTCAGCCGGAACAACGGATCGTTTGGATTTCGCCCCGGTTATCTCGACGGTGCGAGCGGCGAGGCGGTGCTCTCGCGCTTTGCGGACGGGACCCCGGCGCCCGTGCATCTACTCGACGGTCTGCCCGACTCCTGGATCCTCCATCGCGATCATGAAGGTCATGTGACTGCGACCCGCCCGGGGATCGTCTCCGGATTCATCCGCGACGGTCGGTTCTATACGCGCGAAGAGGCCATTACAGCGACCGCGCACTGAGCGCTCATACCAGACCCGCAACCCGTTCTCCGCCGGTGCAGGGACGCACCACCTCCCGAATCGCCAAGCGTCGAACCCGTTCGTCGGGTTCCGTGCCGCGGACGCGATGTCGGAGATCCTCGGGCGCGTGGTCAGCGCCTCGCCATCGCCTCCTCCGCCAGCCGGTGCCCCAGCTCGATCAGCTCGCGCGCCCGGTGAAACTCGTGCGCGGCGCAAGCATCGCGCGGGACCTCGATCAAGACGTCCGGGCGATAGGCGGCGAGCTTGAGAGCCGCGATGGCGTTCTGCATGGTCTCGAAGGACCGGAGCGTGAGATCGAACACACCGAGTTGCTCATCGTCGCGCCTTCCCAGGGTCTCGCCGATCGCATCGAAGAACTGTCGGATCCGTTCCTGATCGACAGGTCTTCGATGGCATGATCTCCGACCATCGCACGCAAGGTCTCGATGATGCGATCGCCCTTGAGCAAACCGGCCCCGCTGAAGGCGATATCGACGAACCTCAGGACATCGCCCAGGTTCAGCGCGCAGACCCAACGCTTGTAGGCGTCGAGCTCGCCCGCGGCATAGATTCCGCCGACCAAGGCACCCATCGAGGCGCCGCTGATGGAGGTGATGCGATAGCCCCTCGCGGTCAAGGATTCGATGATGCCGATATGGGCGAGTCCGCGGGCTCCTCCGCTGCCGAGTGCCAAGGAAATGGTTTCGCGTTCCTGCCGTTTCGTCGTCAACCGCTGCGTCCTCCATCGAATCGAATCTGCCCGGTCGGGAAGCGTATCGCAAAGCTCTAAACCGCCGTCGTGTTGTTTCCAACATATCCAGAGAAGAGTTTTGACTACCCTAGCCTTGCCGGCTTCCGTTAGGATTGGCCGACAAGATAAATCAGCTATTGGCCAAGTTGTGGCGACGGGCCCAGGGGGGAGCGAGCTCATGAAAGGCGTTGTATTTGTGGAGTTCCTCGAGATGGTCGAGGCCGAGTTCTCCCCCGAGATGGCGGATGACATCATCGACGCCTGTGATCTGCCCTCGGGCGGCGCCTACACGAGCGTCGGCACCTACAGTCATCGAGAGATGGTTGCCCTGGTCGGAGCACTGTCCGAGCGCACGGGCACCCCGGCTCCGGACTTGATTCGGGCGTTTGGAGAGTTCTTGTTCGAGCGGTTCCACGTTCATCACGCTGAGCTCTTCGACGGGATCGGCAATAGCCTGGATTTTCTCGAAC
This sequence comes from Thiocapsa sp. C2-2m, assembly GCF_041903745.1. Taxonomy (NCBI): domain Bacteria; kingdom Pseudomonadati; phylum Pseudomonadota; class Gammaproteobacteria; order Chromatiales; family Chromatiaceae; genus Thiocapsa; species Thiocapsa sp. C2-2m. The sequence continues at coordinate 58,147 of NZ_JBBWVD010000005.1, forward strand.
GGATCGAGGATGTGATCCATGTACAGGTCCGCAAGCTCTATCCGAATGCGGAACTACCCCGCTTCGAGATTGATCGGCCGGACCGGGACCACCTGAGCATGCTCTATCGCTCCGACCGACACATGGGCGATTTGGCCGAGGGTCTGATTCGTCAGTGTATCGCGCACTATGGGACGCCGGTCGCAATCGCGAGATATGATTTGGACGACAAGGGCGGGCACGTGCGCTTCGAGCTCAGCCGAACATGACCGAGACGCAAACCGATCCAGGCCGGCTGCTTCGGCGCGCCGAACGCGAGCGGCGTGCCCGCAAGGAGGCGGAGCGGCTGCTGGAAGAGAAAAGCCTTGAGCTCTATGAGGCCAATCAGGCACTGCATCGCCAGGCCGCCGCTTTAGAGGAGCAGGTCCGAGCGCGCACGGCCGAGCTGCACGCGGCCCTTGAGCGCGCCGAGGAGGCGGTCCGCGCGAAGAGCGACTTTCTGGCGGTGATGAGCCACGAGATCCGCACGCCACTGAACGCGGTCATCGGCATGTCTGAGCTCCTGTCGCTCGAGTCTTTGGCACCCGAGCATCAGGAACAGGTTTTGTTGATTCACGATAATGGTCGTAATCTGCTCGCGCTGATCAACGACATCCTCGATTTCTCCAAGATCGAGGCAGGAAAGCTGCAGCTTGAGCAGGAAATCTTCGACCCTGCCGATCTGCTGCAGGGCACCCTGCGCTCGTTTGAGGCACAGCAATCTCCTCAACGCGTGCGACTGCTTACGCAGCTTGCGCCACTGCCGCAGTGGGTCAATGGAGATCGCCTCCGTTTGAGGCAGGTGCTTACCAATCTCATCGGCAACGCGGTGAAATTCTCGCCGCACGGTGAGGTGCGCCTTGAGGCAGACGCGGACGAGACAGCCGACGGCTGGCGCTTGCGCGTGCGCGTCGCCGATAGCGGCATCGGTATGAGCGCCGAGCAGCAGATGCGTCTGTTCCAGCCGTTTTCCCAGGCGGATGTGTCGACCAGCCGACATTTCGGAGGCACCGGACTGGGGTTAGCCATTTGCCATCGGCTCGTGCGGGCGATGGGCGGAGAGATCTCATGCGACAGCAGCCCGGGGCAAGGGTCCGTTTTCTCGTTCGATGTGCACCTGCAGCGGGCTGAGGATGCGCCGAGCGCCCGTGATACGGCAGATGACGACAACGTCTGTCCATGTACGGCACCGAGCATTCGACTTCTGATTGTCGATGACAATCCCGTCAATCGGTTGCTTGCTCGGCGCATGGCCGAGCGCCTCGGGCATCAGCCGGACATTGCCGCTTCAGGTCCCGAAGCACTGGAGATGGTCCAACAGAACGACTACGACGTGGTTTTGATGGACTTCATCATGCCGGGGATGGATGGCCTTGAGACCACGCAGCGGCTTCGCGCGCTGGATCTAACCCGCCAGCCACGCATCGTTGCCCTCACCGCAAATGCCTTCCCCGAGGATCGGGCCAAGGCACTGGAGGCTGGCATGGACGGCTTTATCAGCAAACCATTGCATCTTGAGCGGCTTCGACTCGAGTTGTGCTCGATCTGTCTGGCAAAGCACGCGCAGGATTCCGCCGTCGCGGCCGGATCGTCACGATCGATCCCATCACACCATTCAAGCGTGTGAATGCCGAGGACTGTACAGGTAATTCGCAGACATCGGGAGGTTTAGCTGTACACGCGACTGCGGACTCTGGGCGGCAAAACACGAGTGTCTGCAAGTAGCCGGTTGCTGCCGTTAGGGTCGCCCGAACCGACCCAAGACCAGATGGACCGCAGGCATTCGGAACCGCAAAGGCGCAAAGGACGCAAAGGAAAAACAAGAACTTCGGGTTACCGACCCGAGGACAGCGAGAGCTTCTAAACTATCATGTCGAGCATCGATCAGCGCTATTCATGTCCAGCCGAGGCCCATGAGGCGTCGGAAGATCGCCCCCTCAACCCAAGCGCCGCGGCCACGCTCGGCGACATCATCCAGGCCCGCTTCAGCCGGCGCGATCTGCTGCGCGGTGCGCTTGCCGCGAGCGCGCTCGGCGGTCTCGCGACCGCTCCCTTGGCGCTCCTTGCGGACGCGGTCACGCAGCCGGAAGGCGAGCGCGAGACCACAAACACCCGCTTCGATTTCGAGGAGATCGCGCATGGGGTCGACGAGACCCATCATGTGGCACCCGGCTATCGGGCCGAGATCCTGATCCGTTGGGGTGATCCGCTCCTGCCGGGCGCTCCGACCTTCGACCCCGATCACCAAAGCGCCGCCGCGCAGATCCGGCAGTTCGGCTACAACAACGACTATGTCGGCTATGTGCCCTTGCCGCTCGGATCGAAGGGCTCCGAGCATGGCCTACTGTGCGTCAATCACGAGTACACCAACGCCGAGGTGATGTTCCCGAGCGGGGGCGAGCCGACCCCCGAGCGCGTCGAGATCGAGATGGCGTGCAACGGCGGATCCATCCTCGAGATTCGCAAGAACGCCGGGCGCTGGTCCGTCGTCCCGGACAGTGCGTACGCCCGCCGGATCACCGCGCTCGACACCGAGGTCGGGGTCACCGGGCCGGCCGCCGGGCATCACCGCATGAAGACCGCGGCCGATCCGAGCGGTACCCGCGTGATCGGCACGCTCAACAACTGCGCCGGGGGCATTACCCCTTGGGGCACCTACTTGATGGCCGAGGAGAATTTTCACGGCTATTTTTCGGGCGATCTGGATCGGCATCCGGACGCGACCGTCGCGGACGGCTTCGCAGAACATCCGGAGAAACGCAACTACGGACGCTACGGCGTGCCTGCCGGCCACTTCGCCTGGGCCCGGTTCCACAAGCGTTTCGACGTCAACGCGGAGCCGAACGAGGCAAACCGCTTCGGCTGGATTGTCGAGGTCGACCCGCTCGACCCGGCCTCCACGCCGATCAAGCGCACCGCGCTCGGGCGTTTCAAGCACGAGGGCGCCGAGTCCATCGTCAACGCCGATGGCCGTCTCGTGCTCTACTCGGGCGACGACCAGCGCTTCGAGTATCTCTATCGTTTCGTCACCGCCGGCAAGGTCGACCCGATCAATCGCGCGGCGAACCGCGATCTGTTGGACGCGGGTACGCTCTCGGTCGCACGCTTCGAGCCGGACGGCACGCTCGTCTGGCTCCCGCTCATCTTCGGCCAAAGCGGTCTGACCCCGGAGAACGGCTTCCACTCGCAAGCCGATGTCCTCATCGAGACCCGTCGGGCTGCAGATCTGCTCCGCGCGACCCCGATGGACCGACCCGAGGACGTGGAACCGAATCCGCACAACGGCCGCGTCTATGTGATGCTCACCAACAACAAGGAGCGCACCGCCGAGCAGCTCGACCCGGCGAATCCGCGCGCCGCCAACCTGTGGGGTCATCTACTGGAGCTGATCCCACCCGCCGGCGATCATGCGGCGGAGCGTTTCGGCTGGGATGTTCTGATCAAGGCCGGCAATCCGCGAGACCCGGCAACCGCCGCACTCTGGAACCCGGCGACCGGCGAGAGCGGCTGGTTTGCTTGCCCCGACAACTGTGCACTGGACCATCAGGGCCGACTCTGGGTCGCGACCGATCAGGGTAAGGCCTGGCACGGCGCATCCGGCAGCGCCGACGGGCTTTGGGCGCTGGAAACCGAGGGCAGCGGACGCGGCACCGGGCACATGTTCTTCCGGGTACCGGTCGGTGCCGAGCTCTGCGGACCCTGCTTCACCCCGGACGGACGCACCCTCTTTCTGGCCGTGCAGCACCCGGCCACCGACGGCACACTCGACTATCCGGGCTTCGAGCGCCCCTCGACCTTCGCAGACCCCGCCACGCGTTGGCCGGACTTCGACCCCAAGCTGCCGCCCCGCCCTTCGGTCGTCGTCGTCACCAAGGAGGATGGCGGACCGATCGGAGGTTGAGCCGATCGGGGCGGAGCGGATCGCGCTTGCCACCTATCGGTTGACGTCGGTCGGCTCCCTGATTCCAACGCGACATGCCTCTCACGGAGGCACGGAGAATCCGAGATCTGTCCTTCGTGCGCTCCGTGTCTCCGTGCCTCCGTGAGAGATTTCGGAAACTGATCGGTGCTAAGCGGATCGGTAGCCACGGATCGGTGGCCGCGCTTGTGACCCCCGGCCTTTCGGCGCAAAATCCCCCACGGGTCGGTCAAGCCGTTGATACGGAGAGCCCGCGCACTGCGGTCCGGGAGGATGATCGTGCAGGAATTCTACGATGTGACCGAAAGCCTCTTCTCGGGCAAGGCCCGGGAGGGGATGATCGCCTTCGCCGGTTTCCTCATGACCGACGCCGAGGATACGCCCCCTGAAGGGGTGCTCAAGATCGCGTCCTTCGCGCGTCCCGACGCAAGCGGATATCTGACCTTGACCTTCATTGTGGACGTCTCGGCCGAATCGCCACGCCGCTCCGCCTTGCAGGCCCGGTTTCGCCGGGCCGACCAGCAGGCACTGGCGGCACGACTGGGTCCGGATTTCGAGATGCTGCTCGAGGTGCCGCTCGACCCCTTCGCCGAGGCCGCACGCTTTCATATCGACGAGCTGAATCTGTATTTTCGTCGCCTCGCGGGGCGGGAGCGGTCATTGCTCGAGGGGCGCGTCATTCCGGCGCTGGCACAGCTCCTCGATTGTGTCTTCGAGCCGCTGGATTGGCTGGCCGACGACCCCGGGCGCGATCCGCCCGGCATGGTCGAGGAGCCGGGCCATTCGGAGGCTTCGCTCAAGCTTAGAGCCAAGCGCTGGCTCGGCCGAGCCTGAGAGGACGCATTGCAGGCGCACCGGGGACGCATCGGGGACACCCCCGTCACAGCCGGGCGAGGACGCCATCGGCGCGGAACCTGACATGGACTGGAAGAAGGCGCTCGATCGGATACTACCCCCGTTCGCCGACGGACAACGCGAGAAACCGCGTGACATGCTTTACACGGCCTCGGACCGACCGCCGTGGTCGACGACCCTGAGCGCCGGACTTCAGCATGCGCTCGTGGCCCTCATGCTGGTGGTCTACAGCGTGATCGTGGGTCGGGCGATCGGCCTGCACGACACCGATCTGCGCGACTTCGTCGCGCTCGGCATCCTGGTGATGGGTTTCGGCACCCTGCTGAACGGTCTCACCACCCGCATGAGCGCCGGCCATCTGCTGGTGAAGATCCCCAACCCCATCACCATGTTCGTCTTCATCGCCGTGGCCAATGCCTTGGGGCCGGGCGCGGCGGCCGGCGGCATCTTGATCGCGGGTCTCCTCGTGATGATCCTGGGCCGGTTCCTTCCGTTGTTGCGGCTGCTCTTCCCGGCCGAAGTCACGGGCATCATGCTGATGCTCTTGGGCATGAGCCTCATCCCGGGCGGCATTGACCGCGCCGCGGGCCTGGACGCCGAGGGCGTCGCCTGGCTCGACCGAGATGCCCTCTTGATCGCCGCGGTCACCCTGGGGACCATCGTCGGACTCTCGGTATGGTCCGCCGGACGCGCGCGCATCCTCGCCTTGCTGATCGGCGCAGGCGCGGGCCTCGCTGTCGCCGTCGTGACCGGCCACTTCGGCGGGGACGAATTGGCGCAGGTCGCGGCCCAGCCCTGGTTTGCGGTTCCGGGCGCCCAATACCAGGCACCGACGCCTGTGTGGGTCGCGGCCGCCATCATCCCCTTTCTCATGGTCGCGATCGTCGATGCCGTCGACACCGTGGGATGCGCCGTCACCATCGACAGAATGACGAACAAGCAATGGAAGCGCCCCGATCTGCCGATGATCGGACGACTGCTCTACGGGTTCGGCCTCTGCCACGTCTTGAGCGGTCTGACCGGTACGGTCATGACCGTGCTCTCCTCGGCCAACCTGGGGCTTGCCCATGTCACCGGCGTTGCCGCCCGCCGAGTGGGCGTCGTCGCCGGCATACTCTTGATGGTCCTGGCGTTTCTGCCGCAGATCACCACCTTCGTCATCTTGCTGCCGGCCGCGGTCGTCGGCGCGATCCTGCTCTACACCGCGGCCTACATGATGGTCTCCGGGGCCGAGCTGATCCTGTCGCGCCTCCTCGATGCCCGTCGCCGCGCCGTCGTTGGGCTCAGCTTGATGGCGGGGTCGGCCGTGTTCATGCTCCCGGAGCTGACCTCCCGGCTCTCGCCCGAGCTCGAGCCGCTCCTGGGATCCGGCTTGATGGTCGGCACCCTCTGCGCAATTGTCCTGAATCTTCTGTTTCGGATCGGGATCGCACGGCAAGCCGAGAGCGCCCTCGATTCAAAGCTCCCGGCGGCGCAGGCAACGGACTTCCTGGAGGACCGCGGCGCCGACTGGGGGGCTCGGCGCGAGGTCATCGTGCGCGCCGGCGTGGCCGTCGGCGAGGCGCTGGAGGCCCTGCGACAGGCCGGTGCCATGGATGGTCCGGCGCGCTTGAAGGCGTGCTTCGACGAGGAAACCCTGAGCCTGACACTGAGCTATCCGGGCCGCGCCGTGCGTCTCGCCGCGCTGCAACCCTTCGATGCGCGGGCGTTGTTGGAGATGGACGACGACGCCCCGGCACTCGATGCGGCGATGGCAAACCTCTCGGGGGTGCTGATCCGAAACCTGGCCGACCGGGTCGACAGCCGCGCCGGCGCGGGCCGAGCCGAGCTTCGACTGCAGTTCAATCACTGATGCAAGGATCGACGAGCCATGAGTATTCTCTCGAGTAAGAACGCCGGTGTGCTGATCCTGATGCCGAACGGCCGTCTGGACACCCAGAGCGCGCCCGAGGCCGATCAACTGATCACGGGCGCGATGGAGCAAGGGGAGACCCGAATCCTGGTCGATTTCGGAAAGACCGACTACATCTCGAGTGCGGGCCTGCGCGTGCTTCTGAAGGCCACCAAGCATCTGAAGCAGGCGGGCGGGGCCTTCGGTCTCTGCAACGCCAACGCGCAGATCCGCGAGGTGCTCGAGATCAGCGGTTTTGCGACCATCATGTCCTGCTATAGGAGCTTGGACGAAGCGCTCGGCGCGATGGCCGTCTGAACCGCACCCGAATTAAACCGCGTCCAGAGCAAGATGCCGACTTTCGAGTGAGCTCGACGTTCGCTGCATCCACGACCCTTAGCGGGGACGCGGTTCAATATTTAATATTTTATATTTTTTAATCTCTTAAACCGCGCCCACTCCAACGGTCGTCGAGGGTGTAGGTTGTGCCGAGCCGTGCGAGGCACAACTCACCGTCGGCGGATGTTGTGCTTCCTATCGTCAGCACAACCTACGGGTATGTTTGCGGAAATCGCCTTAAACCGCGCCCACTCCAAGGGTCGTCGAGGGCGTCGGTTGTGCCGAGCCGTGCGAGGCACAACTCACCGTCGGCGGATATTGTGCTTCCTATCGTCAGCACAACCTACCGGTATGTTTGCGGAAATCGCCTTAAACCGCGCCCACTCCAAGGGTCGTCGAGGGCGTCGGTTGTGCCGAGCCGTGCGAGGCACAACCAACCGTCGGCGCAAGTTGTGCTTCCCATCGTCAGCACAACCTACGGGTATGTTTGCGGAAATCGCCTTAAACCGCGCCGACTCCAAGGGTCGTCAAGGCTGCGAGACCGATCCCATCCACAAACATCCCATACCCCGCCGGGCGCGGTTTAATCCGGAAAGACGATCTCGAGCCGGTTGCGACCCTCGCTACGCCGATATCGAAGCGACGCCGCTTGCGACCGGACCAGGTGCAGGCCGAGACCGCCGATCGGCCGATCCTCGACCGATCCCGCCGGATCGACGGTCGGCATGCTGGCGACCGGATCGAAGGCATGACCGTCGTCCTCGATGCAGAGGGTTGCCGGCGGACCGAGCCCGAGCACCACCTCGATCCGATGCTCGGCTGTGTCGTCGTAGCCGTACTTGATGGTATTGGTCAGCAGCTCTTCGAGCACCAGCCTGACGGCGTCGGCGAGGCGCGGCGCAGCCCGGCCGGCCTCGATAAAACCCTCGACCCGATCAAGCGCGTCGCTAAGAGCGTCCGGGCGATTCACGATGTCCAATCTCAGGATGCCGTCGCCCTCCTCCCGCGGCGGGGACGCTCCGTTCAGACCCTCCTCGAGATGCTTGAACATGAGCATGGTGATGTCGTCGGACTGTTCGGTCCCGGCGGCGTGCGAGCGGATGTCGTCCAGGAGTGCATTCAGACCGCCTCGGCAATCCAGCGCGCGCAACGCCTCCAGACGCTTCGCGAGCCGATCCGTGCCGTAGAGACGACCTCCCGGGTCCATCGCCTCGGTCACACCGTCGGTGTAGAGGAGCAGCAGCGCGCCCTGCGTCAGCCTGAAGCGCCCGGTGGTATAGAGGCTGCCGGGCATGGCCCCGGCGGCCGGTCCATAAGGCTTGCCGATCCAGTCGACGCGACCCTGCGCATCAACCAGGAGCGGCGGATTGTGACCCGCATTGGCGTACTCGACACGACCATCCTGCAGATGCACCACCGCACAAAAGAGGGTCACGAACATGCAGGCTTCATTGCTCTCGGCCAGATCCTCGTTGACCCGGCAGAGCGCGCGACCGGGGTCGTCGTCGACCCGGAACGCCGAGCGCAGAAAGCTCCGTGTCACCGCCATGAAGAGTGCGGCCGGGACGCCCTTCCCCGAGACATCGCCGATGGCGAGCACCAGACGCTCGTCGTCGAGCGCGAAGAAGTCATAGAAATCCCCGCCGACCTCGCGCGCGGGCTCCATCACCGCAAACAGGTCCATGTCGTCGCGCTCGGGGAACGGCGGGAAGGTCTTGGGCACCAGGTCCATCTGGATGTCGTGGGCGATGCGCAGCTCGCCGTTCATCCGCTCGCGTGCGGCGGTGGTTTCGGCGAGATCGGCGATATAGCGACGCAGATTGTCTCGCATAGTCCCGAAGGCCGCCGTGAGCAAGGCGACCTCGTCGCGCCCTTCGGGCATCGGCAGGGGCGCGTCGAGGTCGCCCGAGGCGAGGGTGGCAGCAGCCGCGCCGAGCGCGGTGACCGGACGCGTGATCGAGCGCGCGACCAGCCAGACCGCCAGCACCAGAAGGCCCATCCCGAGGAGGCCGACCAAGGCGTTCTCTTGGCTCAGGCGACGAATGTCGGCGCGCAGCTCGGCCTGTGACACGACCGTTCCCATAGTCCAATCGGTGGTCGCCAAGGGATGCCAGGCGAGCCAGCTCGGCTCCTGATGAGCCCAGCTGATCCAGCTCAGCAGACCAGGCTGTCCCGACACCATGCGCTGTCCGGTCGCCCTGAGTGCCTCGTCTCCCCGTGCCTCGGCGATGCTGAAGACAGTTTCGTTGAAGACGACCGCACTCAGGGGATGCGAAATATAGGTCCCGTTATGTGTCATGAGGAAGCCGTAGCCCTGCCTGCCGACCGGCAGCTCGGCGACGACGCGATCGAGCCAGCCGACATCGATATCGGCCGTGACGACTCCGGCGAAACGCAGACCGGTCTCGCTCGGGATGTGCAGCGGGACCGAGTAGGTCACCATCTTCAGACCGCCCGACCGGAGATAGGGCTCGCTCCAGGTCCCCTGCTCGAGGTAGCGCGGCAGGTGAAACCAATCCCGGGCGAGATAGGTCTCGTCCTCGCGGGTAAGCTGGCGGTAAACGAGTCCATGGCGTCGACGATCGACCGCGAGTGCTGCATCGGGCCAATCCGCGGGCTTGAGCTCGGGCAGCAACGCGATGGTCATGCCCTGGATCTGCGGATGCGCCTCGAGTGTCGCCGCCTGAAGCGCGCGGACCTGATCGAAGGGGATTGCCAGGGCCTGCGTCCTCAGAACCAATGCCATGCCCTGGACCAGCCCCTGCAAGCCGGCGAGCTCCGAATCGATCTTGTCGGCGGAGCCCTCGGCCATGGCCGAGGCGCGTTGCCTCGCATCCAACTCCAAGCGATTCAGGACGCTGAAGTAGCCCCAGAGGATCACGGCCGCGAGGATGACGCCGGTGACGCCGACGGTCGCGATCAAGAGTCGCGTGCGCAGGCTATGGCGCAGCGGGGTCACGGTGCGCGGGATCATGGCGGGCTTGCGTCGAAGGGGGCGAAGGCGTCGACCCTCGGGATCCGTTCCACTAGGCCGACCGCCAGAAGGGCTTGCGCGGCCGAGAGAAAATCCGTCGGATCGAGTGCCCCCGGTGTCGGGGCTGGCTGGCCCGGCTGGTCCGGAACGAAGATGGACTCGATGATGCGCTCCAGCATCCAGCGCTCGTGTGGGCGATTGGCCGGCACCCCGGCCTCTCTGGCCTCGGCCAGCACCAGATCCAGGGTCTCTTCGGGGTGGTCACGCGCGTAGGCCCAACCTACAAGCGTCGCCTCTCGGACCTTGCGCGCGACCTCCGAATGCGAGCCGATCCAGGCCGCGGTGGCGTAGATCCCGTCTTCCGGAAAGCCGAAGCCCTCCTCGCTCATCACGAAGCCGGTGAGCCGATCGGTGTCGATCCCGGCCTGCCGGATACGGTGATACTCGTTGTAATACATGACGGCACAGGCCGCCACGCCGCGTTTGAGAAAGAGGTTCACCGATTCGTACTGAGGGATGCGGATGGGCTCGACGTTATGCGCGGCAAAGAAGGCATCGAATGCGGCTGAAAAGCTCCCCTGCCAATAACTCACCCGCATCCCGTCCAGATCGGCCGCGCGCTCCACACCCATATCCTTCCAGGCGATCAGCATGAGGTGCGAGCGCTGGACGATCTGTGCCACCTGGACGATCCGGAGTGCGTCAGACGCGTTCGGTCCGCCGGGCAGCGGCATCCCGGCGCGCGCGACCGCCGCCATGATCCCGTCGGTCAGGAAGGCGGTTGCCAGGTCGGCGGAACCGTCGCGCAACATGCCGAGCGAGGTGTGCTCCGCATCCGCGTGAAGCAGTTGAACATCCAGACCCGATGCACGATAGATCCCCTTCTCCCGCGCCATGAAGTAGCCGGCAAACTGGCTCTGCGGGCGCCACTGCAAGGCCAGTCGAACGACGACCGGCGTAGCGGGCACCGCACGCTGCGCGGCATCCTCGCGGACAGGGGACGATACGGCAGCCATGAGCGGGAGCAGGAGGCAGCCCAGACCGATCACGACGGCGAAGCGGATCTGCAGCGATGGATCGCACTCCATCGACAGCGCCAGCGACCCGCGCACACACGCCGTCAGGTGCCCGGTCGGCGATTCGACCTTCATCATGAGACCCGATCATTGCGGTCCGGCGGCTCGGGGGACGGGTCGGGCGGTCCGTCGGGCGAGCCGGGCGCGGGGCTCGCCCTCGGCGCCTCGGCGACGGGGCCGAGATCCGCCAGAACCACATCGACATCCGGCAGAAAATCAGCGAGCTCGACTCCGTAGACCTCCCAGATCGAGATGAAGAGCGAGGCGATCAGCGGCCCGATAAAGAGCCCGTTGAAGCCGAACATGAAGATGCCGCCGAGCGTGCTCAAAAAGATCATGAGCTCGTGCATCTTGGTGTCGCGTCCCACCAAGATCGGCCGCAGGAGGTTGTCGAGGCTGCCGACGACCAGGGCACAAAAGACAGCCAAGCCGATCGCGCTTCCGGTCTGGCCCTGCACGGCGAGGACGATGCACGCCGGCACCCAGACGAGTGCCGAGCCGACCGCCGGGATGATCGACAAGACCACCATGACGGTGCCCCAGAACACCGCGTTCTCGATCCCGGCAACGGCAAAGGCGATGCCGGCGAGTCCGCCCTGCAGGATCCCGATCAGGAGCGTTCCCTTCAGCGTGGCACGGGTCACGGAGGTGAACTTCTGCAGTAGGACCCGCTCGTCGGCGCTCTTCAGCGGCAAGTAGTAGAGGATCTTGTTGATCAGCTTGTGGCCGTCGATCTGCAGGAAATACATGCTGTACAGCATTACGAAGGCCATGAAGAAGAAGTTCAGCGTGCCCACCGTGAGCGACGAAAGCCCCCCGACGACGAATTTACTGGCGAAGGTTGCGGCCTCGCCCGCACGTTCGATGAAGATCGAGCGCAGGGGCAGCAGATCCTCGTAGAAGGGCAAGCGACGCATGCCTTCCAGGAAGGCATCCGGATCGGCGAGGCGCTCCTTGAGCCAGGGCACGAAGGTCTGGGTGACATCAAGCGCCTGCCCCACCACGACCGCGACCAGCAACGCGAGCGGGATCAGGACGACCACTGCCACCGCCAGGAGTGTGGCGAGCGATGCCAGGCTCGCACTGCCCCGCAGACGCGGCTGCAGCCACAGGAACAGGGGGCGCGCCATCGCACTGAAGAGCCCGGCGAGAAAGAGCGCCATCAGGAACTGTTGGATCATCGCAAGGAACAGCGCGGAGATCCCGAGCGCCATCAGGATGACGACCCACTTGTTGACAAGATCTTGATTCATAGTCGTCACTCATCCATTCGAAAGCGTTGGCGCGATGCACGATGCGTCCTCAGTGGGCCCCGACACTGCGCAAAGGCCCAAACCTGGCCTCGAGTTGCGCGACAGGCCGCCGGATCCACGAGGCGAGCGGAGCCTGACCGGTCTCCTCCAATCGACGGCAACCCTCTCCGGGCAACGCGACTATCGTACCGTGAGTCGATGATCGTTTGGCGGAATCAGCGAAGGATAGAGGTCAGGCAAGGGCGGCGGCAGAGGAAGCGGCAGCACCGGCGGCGTCGCCCCCCACTGCGGCGGAGGCTCGAAGAGTCCGGGATCGGTGAAACCAGGCGGTCTTCGCGGGTCGCGCGACGGGCGCCATGGATCGGGCGCGCTCCTCGGGGGCTCGATCGGACGGAATCGATAGTGTGTTTCCCCCCACTCGGAGGGGAAGCCCTCCGGCAATCGGTCGTCGCGACGAAAGAGCGGGGCGTCGAGACCGCGATCACGTGCGCCGGACCCATCCGCCGATCGGTCATCGGGTGTATCGGCTCGACCACCGAATTTGCGCAGCTCGGGCTCTTCGAGCGGGCGAAAGCGATAGCCGTCGATCACCGATCCTCCATCGCGCAGCGACCCGTAACGCAACGATCGCTCGTCCCGCCACCCCTGCGCCGGGGTCGGCGCATCCGGTACGGTAAAAATGCGCGGACGATCCAACTGCCGGGTCGCCGCCGGGGGAGAATCGGCAACCGATTCCGCGTCGCGGCCCGGAACGCCCAAGAAGCGAAGGATCACCGCAGTGGCGACGAAGATCGCGAGGAAGATCGCCCCCACGATGACGACGAGATCGAATCGTTGATGCATCACTGAACACCTGCCTCCCGATCATCACGAAGGCCGAGGCCGCGCGATGCGGAATCGCGCCGCCTTCCTAAAGAGCGCCGTCCCGACCGTATCTCGAACGCGGGGATTCGCTTTTCGCCCCCTTAGAAATAGGCCGTCGATGTGGAATACGCAAGCACTGCCGATGTTTGATTCGAGGCATAATGGCAGGTCAATACTGCAGCCATCGACCGGAGTCCTCATGCCCCTATTGAAGCTCGGCATCCCGAAAGGCAGCCTGGAAGAGGCCACTATCGAGCTGTTCGCCCAAGCCGGCTGGAACATCACAGCGCACGCGCGTAACTACTACCCCGACATCGACGACCCGGATATCCGCTGCGCCCTGATCCGTGCCCAGGAGATGGCCCCCTACGTCGAGCGCGGCGCGCTGGATCTCGGGCTGACCGGGCTGGATTGGATCCTGGAATCACAGGCCGAGGTCGAGCAGATCTGCACCCTCACCTACTCCAAGGTCTCCAACCGCCCGAGTCGTTGGGTCTTGGTGGTGCCGCAAGACTCGCCGATCCAGCGGGTCGAGGATCTGGCCGGGAAGAAGATCGCCACCGAGCTGGTCGGCTTCACCAAGCGCTATCTCGCCGAACGCGGGATCGAAGCCGCCGTCGAGTTCTCCTGGGGTGCCACCGAGGCCAAGGTGGTCGAGGGGCTGGTCGACGCCGTGGTGGAGATCACCGAGACGGGCAGCACCATTCGCGCCCACGGACTCCGCATCGTCGAGGATCTCCTGATCACCGAGACGCGCCTCGTCGCCAATCCCCAAGCCATGCAGGATCCCGTACGGCGGGCCAAGATCGAGCAGATCGCCTTGATGCTCCAAGCGGCCCTGCGGGCTCGCCATAAGGTCGCGCTCAAGTGCAACGTCCCGGCCGAGTGCCTGGACGCCGTGGTCGCGCTGCTGCCGAGTCTGCATGCCCCGACGGTCAGCCATCTCTACGACCGTCAATGGCTGGCGCTCGAGACCATCGTCGATGCCGCCTCGGTGCGGGACCTCGTCCCGAAGCTCAGTGCGGCTGGTGCGCAGGGGATCCTTGAATACAGGCTGAACAAGATGGTCTGAAGCATCGGTCGGGCGGCATCGAACCTTGCGAATCTGCACCGCGCGGACTCCAACGGTCGCCAAGCCTTCCGAGGCCGGCCCCATCAAAAAACATCACATACCGCGCTGGGCGCGGTTTAAGGTCAGGCATCCAGCCGCGTTGCCGAGGTCTCCGCCGGACCCGGCCGGCCGAACAGATAGCCCTGAAAGGCATGGCAGCCGTGCCCGACCAGCCAGTCGCGTTGGGCCTCGGTCTCGACCCCCTCGGCAATGACATCGAGGTGGAGCGTGTCGCCCAAGGCGATGATGGTGCGCGCGATCGCCGCATCCCGCTCGTTGGTCACGAGATCCTGTACAAATGAGCGATCGATCTTGATCTCCTTGAACGGCAGCCGCCCGAGATCCGCCAGCGAGGAGTAGCCTGTTCCGAAGTCATCGAGTGCAAAGGCGATGCCCCGCTCCTTGAGCACCGACATCTTCGCAATCGTGCCTTCGCGGTCGTCGCGCAGGAGGTTCTCGGTGATCTCGAGTTTCAGGCGATTCGGATCGCAGCCGTGCCGCTCGATCGCGGCGAAGACCTGAGCGACGAAATCCGGATGGTGAAACTGCGCCGCACTGATGTTGATCGCGAGCGTCAGGCCGGCCGTTTCGGTGCGCTCGGACCAGCTCGTCAATTTGGCGCAGGCCATCTCGACAACCCATCGACCCAACGGCAGGATCGTCGCGGTCTCCTCGGCCAGCCTGATGAAGGCGGCAGGCTCGAGAAGTCCTCGTTGCGGGTGTTGCCAGCGCAGGAGCCCCTCGGCACCGGTCACCTGCCCAGCCCCGTCGACCTGGCTCTGGTAGTGGAGGAGGAACTCGCCGTGATCCAAGCCCAGACGCAGGCGCGCGGCGAGCGCCGCACGCGCGGACGCCTCGACATGCATCTGGGGGTCGAAGAAACGCAATGTGTCGCGTCCCGCGGCCTTGGCCCGATACATGGCCAGATCGGCCTGCTTCATCAACTCCTCGACGCTCACGGGCCGCCGCCCGAACAGGGTCACACCCATGCTGGCCGAGCACCGATACTCATGATTTTCCAGTGCACAAGGCTCGCGCAGGGCTGCAAGCAGCTTGTTGGCAATGACCTCCGCCTGCGTCGCAGCCTCCTCCGCTCGACCGCTCAGACGCTCCAACATCACCACGAACTCGTCGCCGCCGAGACGGGCGAGCGTGTCGGTCTCTCGAATACAGGACGAGAGACGCTTGGCGACTTGGCGCAATAACCGGTCGCCCTGATCATGCCCAAGGGTGTCGTTGAGCGTCTTGAAATCGTCCAAATCGACGAAGATCAGTGCGCCCATGAGATGGCTACGCCGAGTCGCCGACACTGCGCGATCGAGCCGATCCATCAAAAGACGGCGGTTGGGCAGACCCGTGAGCGGATCGAAGAACGCGAGATGCTTGATCGCCTCCTCGGCACGCTGGCGCTCGGTTGTATCCGTGGTCAGGGCGACGAAGCGGGGTTCCTTGCCCAAGAGTTGCAGGCGAATCTCCGCGGGATAGCAGGTGCCATCCTTGCGCCGATGCCGAGTCTGCAATATAACCTGGCTCTTGCTTCCTTGACGGAGCGGCTCGAGCAAACGGATAAACGTCGGCGTATCGTAATCGGGCATCAAATCCAACGGCGTCATCGCGGCAAGCTCTTCCATGCCGAAGCCCAGGTTGGAGCGGCCGCCCTGATTCACCTGCTCGAAACACAGGTCTTTAGGATCAAAGACATACACCTCGGTCTGCGCCGTCTCGACGATCTCTCCAAGGCGGCTGAGCGAATTGTTCGCCGCGTGTCGGGCCGTCGTGTCGTGCACGCAGACCACAACCCCGTCGACCTCCCCGACCTCGTCGAGCCAAGGCGTATAACTCACCTCACCCCAGCCGATCCGCACGCCTCGCCTCGGGAGCTGTGCCTCGTACACGATCTTTTCTCCGGCGAGACATGCCTCCAAGCGTGGCTTGACCTCCTCCGCATAGAAATCCCGATCCATGATCTCGTCCACGCGACGGCCGATGACCTGCTCGGATGTCCAGTCCCAAGAGCTTAGGTAAGTGGCGTTGGCGGCGCGATACGTGAGATCGCGATCGAGGTAAGCAAAACCGTCGGCGCTCGCCGCGACCATGCGTCGGAAAAACTCGGGCTCGCCGCCGTGCGCCGACGGCAGGTGGTTGCGCACCCCTGAAACGCGCTCGCTCAAAGATCTCCCTCCCGGTCGGAACACACCACGCCCTCCTGAATCCAGAGCTCGGCGCAGCGACGCTCGAACATCTCATGCCCGAGTGCCGCGCCGAAAACCCGAGCCGCTTTCTTGGCTATGCTCGCCGATGACCCGAATCGACGCAAGAGCGTGTATCGAATCGTAAGTCGGCTTTCGAGTGCAGTGCATTGCCGGGGCGTCGCACGATAGACCGTTTGGAACGGTTCATCGTAGACGATTACGACAACGATTGGATCGAGTGCTCGACTGATTTCCGACACGTCGCGTTGCGTACGCGACGGCGATGTCGCCGGGGAGGCTCACGGCGACGCCGTAGCGCTTATCCCGCGCCACCGGATTCGACACGGTTCCGACCGGCACCCTTCGCGCGGTAGAGCTGCTCGTCGGCCTGCTCGAGCAGTCGTTCGGGAGACGTCCGATCATCGGGCACGAGCACCGCCGCCCCGATACTGACCGTGACGTGAGCGTTCACCGGAGAATCCAGATGCGGGATGCCCAGATCCTCGACGGCGACGCGCAGACATTCCGCCCGCCTTATGGCTGCTGTCATGTCGCAACCGGGCAGCAGACAAACAAATTCCTCTCCGCCGTAGCGTGCGATCAGATCGTGTCCGCGACAGGGAACCCCGATCAGTGCCTCGGCAATCGCCCGCAGACAGGCGTCGCCCTCTTGATGGCCATGACGATCGTTGTAGCGTTTGAAGTGGTCGACATCCAGGATCAAGGCCGCAAGCGGGTTGCCGTCGCGCTGTGCCCGACACCACTCCGTGCGCAAGCGCTCGTCGAAGGCTCGCCGGTTGGCGATACCTGTCAGCCCATCCAGATAGGCCATGTCGCGCATCAGGTCGGCTTGCGCCTTCAGGGTCAGATGGGTTCGAACCCGAGCCCGGACCACGGCCGGATTGACCGGCTTGCTGATGAAATCCACACCGCCGGCCTCGAGCGCCTGGGTTTGATCCAATGCCTCGGTCTGCGCCGTAACGAACAGGACGGGAACGTCGGCGGTTGCGCCCTGTTGTTTGAGCGCGCGACAGACCGCCAATCCGTCCATCCCGGGCATGACGACATCGAGCAGGATCAGATCCGGAGGGGTGCGCCGACAGTGCGCGAGCGCCTGCTCGCCGTCGGTCGCCATGAAGACATCGCAATCATCCTGGAAAACCCGATACATCGCCTGGATCTGGATAGGTTGGTCGTCCACGATCAACAGACTCGGACGCCGTGCGTGAGGCCAAATCGGCCTAGCGCTCCTCGCAGCCGGGCTCGCCTCGTCGGCGACGACATCGGTGGCACGTTGCCGATCTCGCGTCCCGTCTCCGGGAGAAGCCTTCACTGGCAGCTGCAGACGATCCAATCGCGCCCGGGCCTGCATCAATGCCTCGTCGAGCTCCCCGATCATCTCTGCCGTCACGGAAGCCCCGTTCCTCAGTGCACTCTCGAGACGCGTCGCGATTGCGCTTAGACGCACGGCACCGACGGTTGCAGCGAGCCCTTTGAGGGTGTGTACCATCCGAGCCGAGGTCCCCGCGTCCTTGCCGGTTCCGAGCCGCTCGGCAAGATCCGCAAGCTCTTTGCCCAGCTCGTCCCGGAAGCCCCGCAAGAGGGTGTGATAGAAGGCCGCATCGCCGCCGGCGTACTGTAGACCCTGCTCCAGATCGAACCCCTCGAGCGTCGTCGGAAGACTCGGGGCGGGCTCGTCCGGGCCGGATCGAGCTCCCGGGCGATCCGGCTCCGGGACCTCGGGCAAGGCGCTTGCTCGGGTCTCGGCGGTACCCGGCGCCAACCAGATGGACAGGGTCCGGTAGAGCGCCTGGCTGTCGATCGGTTTGGCCAGATGGGCATCGACACCGGCTGTGCGCGCCCGCACCCGGTCATCGTCCATCGCTGCGGCCGAAAGCGCGATCACCGGTAGATCCGGTGCCTGGCCACGAATCAAACGCGTCGCCTCGAAGCCGTCCATCACCGGCATCTGCAGATCCATCAACACCAGGTCGAAGGGTTGCTTCGCGACGATGGCCACGGCCGCGGCCCCGTCGTCGACCAAGGTGACGCGTGCCCCGGTCTTCTCGAGCAGGCGTTTCGCGACCTCCTGATTCACGGGCTTGTCCTCCGCGACCAAGATCGAAGCGCCGTCGAAACGCGGCGCCGGCTTCGGAGTCGCCGGGCCGGCTTCGCCCGCACGCGCCGATGGCAGCTCGGGACCCGCAGCGCGCCGCAGCAGCTCGTTATCGCAGGGATCCACCGGTCGGGTCAGCCCTGCGGCCCCGGGAACCCGGCGCAGACGGACACTGAAACGGAAGGTCGAGCCCTGCCCTTCCCGGCTCTCGACACCGATCTCCCCGCCCATGAGCTCGACGAGCTGTTTGGAGATCGCCAGGCCCAGCCCAGTGCCGTCGTAGCGACGCGTAATCCCGGACTCCACTTGACTGAAGCTGTCGAACAACATCCCGAGCTTGTCCGCCGGGATCCCGATGCCGGTGTCGCGGACAGCGAAACCGAGCCGGATCTCGTCCGAGCGCGACACCGTCTCGCCCTTGTCCTCGCCTTGGCCGTCGCCTGGCGACATTATCTCGACCCGGACCCCGATCTCTCCGCTCGGAGTAAACTTGATTGCGTTGCCCATCAGGTTGACGAGGATCTGGCGCAAGCGCCCGACGTCTCCGCGCAGGAGCACCGGAACCTCCGCCGGCACCTCGCAGACCAGTCGCAGTCCCTTAGCGCGCGCGCGATGAGCGACGATCGTCGCAATCTCTTTGAGCTGAGCACGCAGATCGAAGTCCGACGTCTCCAAGACCACCTTGCCCGCCTCGATCTTGGAGAGATCCAGGATATCGTTGATCAGACCCAGCAGGGATTCGGCGCTGATGCGCGCACTCTCGGCATACTCGCGCTGCTGCTCGGTCAGCTCGGTGTCCAGCAACAGCTCGACCATCCCGATGACGCCGTTCATAGGCGTGCGGATCTCATGGCTCATGTTGGACAGGAAGGTACTTTTCGCGCGATTCGCCTCCTCGGCTCGCGAGGCCAGAACCTCCGCCCGGGTCGATGTCTCGGCCAGGCGCCGGTTCAGATCCAGGAGGTCGCGCTCGGTCTCTTTGCGCGCGGTCAGATCGATGATCATGGCGAGGAGCCGACACTCGTGCGTGTCGTCCATCTCCACCGGCAGCGCCGCCAACGCGAGCTCGCCGACAAAGCCGACCCCGTCGCCGCTCGAGAACGTCAGCTCGGCGACGCTCGCCCGGCCGCTCGCGCAGGCCTGGCGCAACGCCTCGTAGAGCGTCGCCTCGCAGCTGCGGTTCGTGAATCGGGTCAGAAAGTGGTGACGCAGATGCCGCGTACTCAGGCCGAACAGCTCGCCGGCGACACGGTTGACCTCGAGGATCCGGCCGATGCGGTCGATGACCAAGCCGGCGATCGGCATGTCGGAGAAGAGGCGCAGATAGCGCTGTACGGCGCGTTCCGTGTCGAGCTGAGCGGCGCGCAACTCCTCGTTCTGAATCTCAAGCTCGGCCTGATAGATACGCAGGTTTTCGATCAGCTTCAGCGGCTCGACGTGGGCCTGCGCCAGATCGCGCGTCGCCCGTTCGAGATCCCCCTGCTCGAGCGCCGCGCGGGCTTGCACCTTCAGCGACAACGCCGGTTCGTGAGCCTCCCGGGCCGAACCGCGGGCTGGGCCTGCCGGCTTAGGGCTACCGCAGCCCGCGGCCGAAGCCTGCTCGGTCGCCCGATCGGCTTCGGGGCGCAAAGGATCGTCGCTGGTCATGGATCGATCATCCGAGTGTCTTCAAGCAGACGGTCCCGACCGTCGGCCGTCGTCAAACGCGTGATCAGCGCGGATACCGAGGCCCTTGCCTCAACAAAATCAAGACGGTCGAGAGCATCGTCCAGAGCGCGTGACTCGCTGCACGGCATCCGTGCGATCTGCTCGCGGACCTGTGCAAAGCCATCGAGTGCACGCATGTTGCCCGTGTCCAGAAGCGTCCAAATCTCGCGCAGCCGCGCGACGAGCAGAGACGCGCCCGCATCGTCCATGCCGGTCACGCCCCCATCCGGCTCGGGTCCGCCCGCGGCCGCGGCCGTCGATGGCGCCGCCACCGGCGGCTCGGACGTCGCGTTGCCCGCAGCCTTCTCGGAACCTCGCGCCAACCAGTGCGCCAAGGTCTCGAACAACAGGCGGCTGTCGATCGGCTTTGCCAAATGACCTTGGACACCCGCCACCCGCGCACGCTCCCGGTCGGCCTCCATCACCGCGGCCGACAGTGCAATCACCGGCAGGTCCGGGAAGGACGCGCGGATACGTCGCGTCGCCTCGAAACCGTCCATCACCGGCATCTGCAGGTCCATCAGCACCAGATCGAAGCGACGCGCATGCACCAGATCCACCGCCTCCGCACCATGGCTGGCCAGGGTGACCTGCGCGCCGGTCTTCTCCAGGATGCGCTTGGCCACCTCCTGGTTCAGGAGATTGTCCTCCACCACGAGGACCGAGGCACCGGAAAAATCGGGGGCGGGCGGCCTCGGCGCCCCGACACGTCGTTCAGACGGCGGGGAACCCGCCGTCGGTTCGGCCCCGTCGCCCGGATCGCCGGGGGGCGTCGGCTCATGCGTCTCGACATCCGCCGGATCGGCCAAAGGCAAGTCCAGCTCGACCGCAAAGAGACTTCCCGCGCCCGGCGTCGATTCAACTGCGAGCGTCCCCTCCATGCACTCGACCAACAGGCGACTGATCACCAGCCCCAATCCCCTGCCGCCGTAGGGCCGGGTGCTTGAGGTGTCGGCCTGGAAGAAGGGCTCGAAGAGCCGGCCGAGCGTCTCATCGGTCATGCCGACCCCGGTGTCTCGAACCTCCAAACGCAGGCGGACGCGATCGGCGTCGCGCCCGAGATTCAGGATATTCAACACGACCTCACCGTGCTCGGTGAACTTGACCGCGTTGCCGATCAGATTGGAGAGGATCTGCTCGAGACGCGACACATCCCCGAGCAGCGCCGGAGGGATCTCGGGATCGACCCGAACGCACAGCTCAAGTCCCTTCTCCGCGATCGCTGCCCCGAACAAGGTTTGCATCTGCGAGGCGAGCTCCGCCGGACGGAAGGCTCGCGGATCCAGCGCGAGCCGTCCTGCCTCGATCGCAGAATAGTCCAAGATGTCGGCGATGATCCCCGAAAGCATGCGCGAGGCGCTGCGGATCTTGCCGAGCGAATCGCGCTGCTCATCGCTCAAGGGCGTGCGCAGCAGGACATCGCTCAGCCCGATCACCGCATTCATCGGGGTGCGGATCTCGTGGCTCATGTTGGCGAGAAACTCGCTTTTGGCACGACCGGCACGCTCGGCCTCGGACAGGGCTGCATCCAACTCGGCGTTCTGAACAAGCATGGCCTCCGTCTTGGCGTGCAGATCGCGATTCAAGCGACGGGTGTGCGCGTTCAGCCCTTCAACCTGCGCAGCCTGTCGCCACAACAGCCAACCGGTGCCCCAGATCAGGACCAGCACCGTCGCGAGAAAGCCGAGATGACCGATGCGCAACTGCATGACGCCGGCGCCGATCGCCGTCCGAAAGGGCTCGTACGGCAGCGACACACGGATCCCGCCGCGCACGCTCCCGATCCTGTAGCCATCTCTCTCGTGACAGGCCAGGCACGGCTTCTCCGTGATCAACGCACCCATGAATCGAAAGGTCTCGTGTCCACCCTCCTCCTCCTCCGCCAGGCCCGCATACTCGCGCGCACCCTCCCTGAAGGCCAAGAGGGCCTCGCGCTCCCAATCATCCGGGGCATTCAGTGGATTCAGCGGCTTGAGGCTGGTGATCTTGAAGCGAACACCCTCCTGGTCGGCCGCCATATCGGAGAGCAGCCGGGTCATGTACGCCGGATTGACCTTGGTCAGCTCCACCCCGTCGCGGGTCACGACATCACGCGCCGGGTCATCCAGATAGGGGTTGGGGGCGATCAGGTCGGTCACGGGAACATACACGCCGTTGTGCAGCGCATTCCAACGGCGCGTCAGCACCAACTGCTTGAAGAAGGTCACGCCCATCTCGTACGCGAGATGCCGATGATGGCCCTCGACCCGACCGGCACTGAGCGCGAAGGACAGCAGGGTCGCCCCGATCAGCAGGGCCGACAGGAACCCGAGGAAAATCACGATCTGTCGTCTGAGGCTCACGTCGAGGTCCGGCAATATCGAGCGTGGAGCGTCCCCCGCCCCGGGAGCAGGCCCGAGCGCGCACCGCGCGGCCGAGCGCAGCCTGAATCTGACGACACCTTAGACCGGCCCGACCTCCCGGCCAAGCCCTACCGGGCAAAAACAAGGTAAATTCATTGTGCCGCCACCCGCGTGATCCGTCTCCCTGGATACCGCAAGCTGAAGATGCCGCAGATCCTGCTCGGCCCAGCTCAGGCGCGAATCACGTGAATGGAGCGCCCCCGGGGACTGATCCGGGTGGTGCTGTCGGTGCGTTCGGCGATCGGCGGCTGTCCGGCGCGGCGGTCGAAGATCACCAGCCAGCCGCTGTCCAGCCCCAAGCCGGCGAGATAATCGTCGAGCTGGATCAGCCCCTCGGCGAGCGGATCGGGGCGACCGTCTCGCCACACCTTCAGCTCCATCCCCAGCGTCACCGCCTCATAGCGCAGACACAGATCCATGCGCCCGGAGCCGATGGCGTATTCGCGCTCCAGGGTGCCGCCGCCGTTGATCACCCGATGTAGGAAGGCCATCAGCACCAGGTGGGGGGCGATTTCGTGATAAGGCGCGCTGCCCAGCAGCGGCTCGCCATGCCGGCGCCAGAAGGCGAGGAAGGCATCGAGCAACGCGGCCGGATCCAGGGTGCCGTCGGCCTTGAGCCAGGTCGGGCTGATCTGCGGCAGGGAGGCCTGCGGGGTGAAGGCCAGCATGCGCGGCAGCACCTCGCGATAGATGGGATTGGCGACGGTCAGGCCCCCGCCCTGCTGGCGCAGCAGGCCCAGATCGAGCAGATACTGGATGTCGTCGTCGGGTACGTTGCCGAGCGTGGTCCCGGCCAACATCGGCTCGATGACGCGCCGCACGCGCGGTTCCTGGAGCTTGTGGGCGAGCTGATCCAGATGGGTGACGCGCTCGACGATCATCCCCTCCTTGGCCTGATCGATGAGGTCTAAGGTAATCGGCCGGGAACGATCACGTCCGGCGCGCAGCTCGAAACAGGCGCGGTAGGCCAGGGCATTGACCAGCCAGGGCTGACCCAGCGTCAGCTCCCAAACGCGCTCCAGCGCCTCCGGGGTGAAGACCTGCCCGGTCTCTTGGGTATGCTCCAGCAGCAGGGTGCGGGTCTCCTCAGCGCTGAAATCGCCCAGCCGCAGCGATTTGGCCTTGATGTTGAAGGCACTGCCGCCGGTGATGACCTCGCGCTCGGAGCTGGCATGGATGCGGTAGTCGCGCAGATCGCGCACGCCGCACAGGATGATGGTCTGCGGGAAAGCGCCCGGACGTTGCGGATAGCCGGCGCGCAGTTGGCGCAACAACGACAGCAGGGTGTCGCCGACCAGGGCATCGACCTCATCCAGCAGCAGCACCAGCGGTTGCGGCGTTTGCTGACACCACTGACTTAAAAAAACGTGCAGGACCGAGCCGGGCGCGGTGGTGGACAGAACCTCCCGCGCGTGACGCGGGCGCTCCTCGTCGCCGAGCCAGACCTGGGCCGAGGTGGCGATGTCGGTGACGATGGTCGCCATGGCATCGGCGAGGCGCTCGCGCCAGGCCTGCGCGCCCTCCAGATTGGCATAGACCGCCCGATAGCGCCCCTCCCGATTCAGATGCGCCATGAGCGCCAGCAGGCAGGAGGTCTTGCCGGTCTGGCGCGGGGCATGGAGCAGAAAGTATTTTTCCTGGTCGATCAGATCGAGGACTTCGCCCAGGTTCCAGCGCGACAGCGGCGGCAGGCTGTAGTGACGGTCGGGGCGGACCGGGCCTTCGGTGGTGAAAAAGCGCATGGCGTCTCTCGCGGGTCGTGAATCGCGGGGAGCATAGCATCTTGCTGGCCTTCGCCATCGCGGAGCTGGCAAGCGCCGGGCTCCTGCCGAAGGATCTCGACGGCCTCTTGTGGCGCGGTGGCTTTCCTGCACGCGACGACCGCCCGCTCGGGCCGGACTACCGTGGTCTGCCCCAGGTTTCCTCGGGCGGCCGACGATCGGCGCGTCTTTCGGCCGACCGGACGCGCTGATCAGCCGAATCGCGCGGCGCGTGGGTGATGCAAAACACAACACCTGCCCCGCCCTGCTGATCTTGACTGTGTGGGTAAGATCGCTGTGAATTGGGCCATGGACACACTCAACGCAAGGACGGACTCCCCGGTTTGCGCGTCGGCGATTTCCAATGAAGCCGCGCCGCCTGATGATCCACCGTTGCTGGTCCCCCCGATTCCCACTCACCACTCACCACTCCCCACTCCCAGGGCCCTGTCAGCGGCCTCAAGTCACGCTCGCCAACCGATGGTCCAACGACGCTTGGCGCCCGGCTGCGCCGGCACTGCATGTCCGGCGGCTTGGCAGGGCGGATCCCGCGCCTGGCGTCGCTTGCGCATGAGCGCCCGCCGCTGCGTGTCGATCCGCCTTCGACTTGCGGTCAGGCGCCTTGGCCGTCTCAGTCCGCTCAACCGTCGCTCGCTCCATCATCCGTCAGGAGACTTGTCATGTCCCATCGTCGCTCCCGCACCGTCCAGCTACGTCGCCCTGGCGGCGAGGCAACGGCTGGAGGCGGTGCCGGAACCGGTACGCATCGCCCTGGCCGAGCTGCATCGGCTCAATGCCGAGCGCAATGACCGGCTGCTGGCGGTGTTGCGCGATACCGTGCGCCTGCTCAATGCCGCCGGGTTCGAGCCTCTCCTGCTCAAGGGGGCGGTGGCGCTGTTGCTCGGGTGGTCGCCGCGGCCGAGCCCGTGGCATGGGAGGATCTGCGCTTGCGCATCCCGGCCTTGGAGCATCGGCTGCTGCACAATGCGCTGCACCATCAGGTGCAGGATCAGGGTTTCGACTCCGGCCGCCGATCCTTGCGCCAACTGCACGAGTTTGCGCGGCTACGCGCACTGCCGGCTGCGGCTGCGATCGACTGGCCGCGCCTGCTTGCCGAACTGGACCGCCTGGGCCCGGGCAACGCGGTGCGCGGCTGGCTGCTCGCGGCCGAGCGCTTGTTCGGGCAACCGCTGCCGCCCGCATTTGATGTCAGGCACGAAGCCCGCTTTCCGGGACCGCCGACTTCAGTCGGCGCGAGGGGGGCGGCGACGCCGCAACTGACCGGGACTCCCCGTGCTTGTGGATACTCGCCGACTGAAGTCGGCGGTCCGGCGGTCTGTCGATTTCGACAGCGTCCTGGCCTTGCCGACGGCCCTCCCCGTCGCTAGGGTCCGACCGGCTGGACCGCCCGCCAGACCACCCGCTCCAGCCCGACGCCGACCACCGCAAACAGGCGCAGATCGGTCAGGCCGTAGCGGGTCCGTAAGGCGGCGCCGTAGCGTTGCGCCTGATCCGCCGCCTCCGTCAGTTTCGCCTGGATCAATGGCAGCGCCGCCAATTGCGCCGCGGTGGATTCACGCACCTGCTCCCCGGTCAGGCCCAGATCCTTCAGGCTCAGGTACTTGAATTCCAGCAGCAGATCCAGGGCCTGAAACTGCCGCATATCGGATCGGACAATCAGGCTCAGATCGCTATAGCCGTGGTCCACCTCGGTTTCCGAGACCATCATGTACAGCCGGTCATCGAACAGCAGCGTGAGAAAGGCGATCTTCACCAGCAGCTCGTTCGTCCAGCGATAATCCCGATTCGAGAGCACCGGGAGATAACGCTGCTCGATAAAGGCGACCAACGGGGCCAAATCGCCCTTGAGATACAGCGTTTCCGCCAGACGCGGGATGGTCTGGCGATCGTCGTAGGTGGGCAGCCAGAGCTCCCGCAACCGTTCGACATAGAGCGAGCGGGCCACCAGATTGGGGATGTTCAGGATCGCCTTGCCCAGCACGCCGCGACCGGCAAAGGTCAGGACCCCGAAGTAGTACAGCAGAGAGGCCATGAACGGCTGATCCTTGACTGCGATCAAGACGTCCGCGACGCCAAAGCGCCGGGCCAGGCGCGGAATGATCACCCCCTCCGCGCCATTGAGCGCCTGAATCAACACCGCTTCGCCATGCGGAAGCTGCGCGATGTAGGCCAGTTTGCCGCGATCCATCGCCAGATTTTCATCCAGCATTTCCTTTGGATAGCCACCATCGGTCTGCAAGGCTTTGAGAAAATACAGACTCAGGGTCGGATTGTAGAGCCGCTCGCCGCCGGTTTCGCTGAAGCAGTAACCGTTGTAGAAGGTGCGCATGGTCTCCATGGCCTCCGCCGCCGACCAGGAACCGCCCTCCACGGCCATGCGCGCCAGCACGGCGGCGATCTCCGCCTCGGTGAAACCGCACAGATCGTTGAACGTCGCCTTGAGATAGATATTCTCCCCGACGTTATAGCCGCTGGTCATGTCGCTGAGGACGACCGGCGACACCCCGGTGATGAACACCCGATCCAGCCCTAAACCACCCGCCGCCGCTTTTACCGCCTTGAACACGGTTTTCAGCAAGCCCTCGCCATACAAGAGGGCTTCGTAAAATTCTTGTTTCCGCCCGGCCATCAGCACGTCATTAGCGAAATTGTCGTATTCGTCAATCAGCAGATAGAGTTTACGGCCCGCCGCCCGCGTTGCGCTCAGTAGCGATTCCAGCGACGAAATGGCGTTATCCGGGCGCAGCGTCACGGGCCGGGTGAGATGCGTTGCGTAATCGGCGGCAAATTGAGCCATGCGATCATTGAGATGCTGATGCAACACCGCTTCGATGTCCTTGATCTCTCCCTGTGCTTTCACCAGCGAGAAATCCCATTTCATCACGAAATACTGGTTATGCCGTGGCGTGGGATTCCGGCCGATCGCCAGATGTCCGAACAGCGCCTCGAATTGCGCCGCCCGGCTCACATCGTAGTAGTGCTCCAGCATCGACAGCAGCAGGCTTTTGCCAAAGCGGCGGGGGCGGATGAAGATCAATTGATCCCCTGCGGCTTCGAGGAGGGGAATCCGATCGGTACGGTCCTGGTAGAAGTATCCGTCCTGGATGAGCTTGCTGAAATCGCTTAAGCCGTAAGGAAATCGCATGACGGGATCCCTCGCATCAGGGCTAGTTGGACGCCGATCATACCGGAAGTGCCGGTTCTCCGAAGTCGGCCGTTCTGCGCCCCGTCCGGAAGTGAACAGGCCGCCGGGTTGGAATCTCGACTGCAGCGTGCGCGGCGACATCCGGGCATGCAGCCGCCTTTCCGAGAGGTCGGGGACGGACTTCCGTCGGCACCCATGAAACGCACATAGGTGCACTTTCGGTTGCGAAATCTCAGGGTAAAGCAGTCGGCAAAGCGCCGATACTCCGCACTCGGGCTGCGCGCGAGTCGCTGCCTTGGAGCCCTGCCGCCCTGGCTGGTGCCGGGGTGCATGGGTGATGTCTCTTTCAGGCGGACGTGCGGCGCCGAGTCGAGGCCACCGAGCCGGGGGCCGGCCCACAGGTCCGCTATCGACGAGGAACAACAGATGCCGATGCAAGACGGAACGGGTCGACGTGGATCCGGACGCGGTCGTGGTCAGGGACAGGGGCAAGGTCAGGGGCGTGGACGTGGCCCTTGCGGTGACGGGCGGATGCGCGCGGGACGCGGCGGTGGCCGACGCGGAGCGCTTGAGGCCGGTGAAACCCCGATCGGACACTTGGAGTCACGTGTGCCCGCAACAACGCCTCTAAGCAAGCAGATCGCGCAGTTGCGGGTGAGGCTCGAGCAGTTGGAGACCGGGGCGACGTCCGACACCCTGTGACGACATCGCCCTCAGACGCAATCCGAATGCCAAAGACCGCCGGCGCACGCGCCTCGAACCCGGACGTCGGATAGGATCCGGATCCATCGCGAGGCTGCGCAGACCACAAGCCAAGGATGGCCCCTTCGCACCTCGCGTGATCGTTACTAGAAATCGTTTGATATAAATCAATCGTTCTTGACGATGGCCGCCATCGCAACAAACGACTTCTTAGGTTCATCACCGATCGCTAATCTAGCGTCAACCTCGAACGAGGGATGACGCAACAACCACTGAATACCTGGAGATCGACCCATGACCAACGAGACCATGACCGCCCCCGCCATGCCGCGTTTGAACGAGCCGGCGCCGGCCTTCGATGCCCCGACCACCCACGGCCGCAAGACCCTGGAAGACTACCGCGGCAAGTGGCTGGTGCTCTTCTCGCACCCGGCCGACTTCACGCCGGTGTGTACCACCGAGTTCATGGGCTTCGCCCGCCGCCATGCCGATTTCCAGGCACTCGACTGCGATCTGCTCGGCCTCTCCATCGACAGCCACTACAGCCACGTCGCCTGGGTGCGCAACATCAAGGAGAAGTTCGACGTGGAGATCGGTTTTCCGATCATCGCCGACCTCTCGATGCAGGTTGCCAAGGCCTACGGCATGATTCAGCCCGGCGCGAGCGACACCTCGGCGGTGCGCGCGACCTTCGTGATCGATCCGCAAGGCGTGCTGCGGGCCATGCTCTACTATCCGATGAGCAACGGCCGCTCGATCGACGAGATCCTGCGTCTGGTCAAGGCCATGCAGACCTCCGATGCCTACAAGGTCGCCACACCCGAGAACTGGCAGCCGGGCGAGAAGGTCATCGTCCCGCCGCCTGGCAGCGTAGAGGAGGCGAACGCACGGGTTGCAAGCGGCGAGTACGACTGCGTGGACTGGTACTTCTGCAAGAAATCGCTCTGAGCCTGCGCATCGGGCTTGAATGACACGCACAGCCCCGGCCGGAAGGTCGGGGCTTATTCGGTCGGCACTTCTTACGGTGAAGCCGCGAACGCGCCGGGGTACCCAGATAGGGGTTGGAGACGATCAGGTCGGTCACGGGAACCTAGGCGCCGTTGTGCAGGGCATTCCAACGGCGCGTCAGCACCAACTAATTGAAGAAGGTCGCGCCCATCTCATGTGCGAGAAGCCGATGATGGCCCTCGACCCGACCTACATCCAATCGTGCAACGCGGAATCTCTCTGTATGTCGTCGGGATGCGCGTCATTCGAGCGTGCGCTTCCTGCGTAGTCGGCAATCTGCCGAACGGTCGGATGCGAGGTCGCGACATAGTGTACGGTGGACGCAGGTGCTGGGGTCGCCAAGATCTCGCGTTCGCCTGAATCGACGATCTTTTGCTTGATTGCGTCGAATGGCGAGCCGCCGAGATATTTGTCGGAGTACATCCGTAGAATGTCCGCATGCATATGCGTTGCGACGGAGGAGAATGTCCGGCTGACATAGAAGAGCCCATGCGATGAGAAATGGAACTCGTCGCGAATTCGATAATCCTCGACCCGATAGCGGTAGACGAAGATCGCCCCCGTCACAGGATTGGGCGAATGGATGGAATGTCCCGGTCGACCGAGACAGTCGATGACTGTCTTTCGGGATTCGCCGAAATCCAATTTGCGATGAAACGAGATGGCGCGGCTCGAGACCAAGGGCGAATAACGGGAGGACAATGTCAGGACCGGCAAGTACGCGGACACACAGTCATATTGCTCTCGGATCTTGTCTGCATAGCGGACTCGAGCACGACTGCGTCGAACGATCGGCAAAAAATCAAACATAGTTCAACCAATATTGAGGCGCCGAGAGGAACCTTGTCAGATACGTCCCTCGGTTTTCGGATTATTCAGGCCGACCGAGCAAGAGAGCCAACCAGCAGCATGATATCGGCCCGGACTCCATGAAGAGGCTTCGCCGACCAGATTAAGCGAATGGGATTCCGCTATACAGTAAATAAATGTAAATGCGTATGGCGTCATCGGATGTCGCTCCGAACATCGGGCCACGACCCTCGTCATTCTCGGGGCCCGCCAACGAACTCCGCGATCGCGGCTCGAAGAGCACCGTGATCGATAGGTTTGCGCAGCACGAGCGGCGCATATGGCAAGGCATCGAGCGAGAAGGCCGACGGGGCCTGGCCGGTCATCAGAATCACCTTCAGATGCGGGAACGCCTGCGCGAGTTCGCCACACAGGGCAACGCCGTCGAGAACCGGCATCGCCAGATCCGACAACACCAGGTCGAAGTCGGCGTCGCGTCCCAAGAGATCGAGGGCGTCTTGGCCATTCTCGGCGAACGAGACCAGCATGCCGTCCAACATCAGCAATCGCCCGACCGAGTCCCTGATACGCGGGTCATCATCGACGACGAGGATCCGCAGCAGGGGCGTAGTCGAATGCCCGTTTGACAGCGCGACCGGGTCGGGTGGCGAGGATCCTCGGGGGGCGAGCGGCATCAGGAGACGGAACTCGGTGCCCCGACCGACCTGCGAGGACACGACCAGACCCGCACCCGAGCGCATGACGAACTCCTGCACCATGAATAGGCCGAGTCCATGCCCGCGCTGTTTGGCCTTGGTCGAGAAGAGCGGCTCGAAGAGCCTTTCGAAGACCTCGTCTGGCATGCCGCACCCGGTGTCGACTACCCTGACCTGAACATACTCACCCGGATCGAGTCGACCGACCGCCAGCGGAACAAGGGCGTCCCACGCGACGGTCTGTGCGGCGATCAGCAGATCCCCGCCATCGGGCATCGCATCACGCGCGTTCATGACAAGGTTCAGCAACGCGGCTTGAAGGAACGCGGAATTGCTCATGGCCGCGAGTCCGGGTTCGAGATCCAGCCCGAGGTTGATCTTGGCCGGGAGGATCTGTCTCAGGATCGTCACCAGCTCGCGAATCGTCTTCTCGAGCTCCACGCTCTCCGGCACGATGCCGCCTGCGCGACTGAGCGAGAGCATGCCCGAGGTGACGACCTTCGCTTGACCGAGCGCACTCTGGGTCTCTTCGATGACCTGAGCCACCTCCGGATCACCCTGCTCGCCGCTCAGGATGGCTTCGAGATAATAGAGATTGGCGTCGATCACCCCGAGCAGATTATTGAAGTCGTGCGCCACGCCGCTCGCCAGATGACCGATGGTCTCGCGCTCCTTCGCAGCGATCAGCGCGGCCTGAAGCTGCTCTTCGTATTGCTGAGCGACGATGCGCTGGCCGATCAGACGCACCAGCTCTCGGCCCGGACCCGACAGCGCGGGACAGTCGGCGCGTCCCCAGAACCTGATCACCAATGCACTGACCCGACTGTTTGGCCCGGTCCACCGCAACACCATCCGAACGCAGGAGAGGTAACCTGCCTGCCGCGCCCCATCCGGCAGTTGCGAGCCGACCAAGAGATGCGGGATGCCGGGCTCCGCCGTGTCCGTGTCGAGCGCGACGCAGGCCTCGGGTAAAGACCCGACTTGCGATCCATCGGCGTCCGGATAAGATGCGACCGCGCGATAGGTCCGGTCCGACCCGATCGCTCCGATGTCGGCGGCGTCCATGCCCAGGCCTTGACACCCGATCTGCAGGATGGCGCGAAGCTCCTCGGTCGCAGGCAGGGCCCGGCTGGCGAGATCGACCAGCGATTCCAGGTTCTTGGTGTAGTGCAACAGCGTGGCCTCGAGCTCGCGCTTGCGCTCGGTCGCGGCCTGAAACTCGGTGATGTCTTCGACCATCCCGAGCGCCATGGGCCGATCATCGGCCAAGCCGGGCAGCAAGACGACCCGCAGATCACCCCACACCATCGTCCCGTCGGCCTTGCGATAGCGCTTGGTCATTCGGTAGAGGTTGCGTTTTCCCGCCGCAAGCTCCCGAAACAAGGCCAGCTCCGTCATCAGATCGTCCGGACAGGTGAGCTCGTCGAAGCGCATCCCGACGAGATCCTGGGGGTCATAGCCGAGAAACTCGCCGAGCGCGCGATTGGCCAGATGCAGTCGCCCGTCGGAATCCGCGATCGCGATCCCGATGGGCGCATTCTCGAAGACCGCGCTCAGACGGGCCTCGCTTTGCTCAAGCTGCTCCTGCGCCCGATGCCGCTGGGTGATATCGACATCCGTGCCGCGGTAGCCGAGCAGCCTGCCGTCCTCGGCGACGACCGGCGCACCGTTGGTCAGAACCCAGATCGTCGCGCCGTCGGCGCAACGGATGGGATTGCTGTAGTCGCTCAGGCGATCACGGCGCCCGAAGAGCTGCAATGCCTCGGACTTCACGCGGGATCGCATCGATTCGGGCGTCAGGTCGAAGAAGTGCTTCCGACCGACCAGATCCTCGCTGCGATAGCCGGTAACGGCCTCGACCGCCGAGCCGAGATAAGTGAAGAGACCTTGGGGGTCGACCTCCCAGTTGACGATTCGGCTCTGCACGGCGAGCTCGTCATAGCGCAGGTTGCTGTCGCGAAGCTCCGAGTAGGTGCGGGCGCGCTCGAACGCGCTCACCAGGATGCTGGCAAAGACCCGCAGGAAGCGAACCTCCGCCTCCGACCAGTCCCGCGGCGCCTGCACCGCATCGAAACCGACGAAACCGATCAGGTGCTCATCCTGCAGCAGGGGCACCAGCACGACCGACAGGATCGCTTGGAACTGCAGGACCTCGCGCTCCATGGCCCAGGCGTCCGGGAGCTCCGCCACACGCGGGACGACAACGGCCTGTCCGGATTCGAGAAGCTGCATCGAGGCGGAGAAGTGCTCGATCGGCATCTGCTGCAGATGCCCGATCATCGGCTCGATCCCCGGGGCGACCCACTCATGGCTGTTGCTCATGGTGTCGGCGGCGAGATCGAACCGGAACACATAGGCCCGATCCGACTCGGTGAAGCCGCCGAGCCGCTCGAGGGTTCGGTTGACCAGGGGGTCGAGATTCTCATCAAAGACTGCGACGAAGGCCGAGGCCAGCCCGAGCAGCTCGCGCTCGAGGGACTCGCGCCGCATCAGCTCGAGCTCGGCCTCTTGGCGGACGGTAATATCCTCATGGATTCCGGCCATACGCAGCGGCCGACCTTGCGCATCGCGCGCCGAGACGCGCCCCTGATCCTGCACCCAGATCCAACGGCCGTCGTCGTGCAACATCCGCAGCTCGCACAAGTACTGGTCGGTCTCGCCGCGGAGATGCCGCGCGACCGCGCTCTCGGACCTCGCGAGATCCTCGGGATGACAGAACACCTGCCAGGTCTCGATCGTGGTCGGCTCGAGATCCTCGAGGCGGCGGCCGATCATCTCGGCCCAGCGCGGATTCACCGTCAATGCATTGGTGACGAGATCCCACTCCCAGGTCCCGACCTGTGTCCCGGCGATGATGTCGGCGAGACGGCGACGCTCCTCCGCCAGCGCCGACTCGGCGGCCTTGCGCTCGGTGATGTCTCGCCCGATCCCGACGATCGCGTCGACGCGGCCCTCCATGTCGAGCACGGCGCGGTCGACCCACTGCAACCACCGCCAACCCAGCACCGTTTCGGCGCGCTGCTCGATCCGACAGGTGTACGGCGGGTTCTGCAGCGCACGCATGGCCTCCGCCGTGCGTTCTCGGTCGTCCGGGTGGACACGCGGCATGAAATGATGGCCGATCAGCTCGGCCTCGTCGCGACCGAAGAGCCTGCAATAGGAGGGGCTGACATACTGGAATCGGCCTTGGGCATCGGTGCGGACCACCAGATCTTCGATGTTCTCCACGACCAGACGATAACGCTCCTCCTGCGCCCGCAAGGTATCCTCGACCGCGCGCTGCGAGGTGATATCGATGGCAGTTCCGGAGAAACGCAACGGTGTTCCGTCATCGGCGAAGTGCGCTCGACCTTCCGCGCGGAGAATCCGCTGCACGCCGTCGACACCCTGCACCCGATGCTCCACGGCAAAAAGACCATCGGGGCGGGTGAGGACGGCCTCCATTGCCGCCCGCACGCGCACGCCATCCTCCTCGGGCACGACCGCGTAAAACGCCTCCAGGCTCGGCGTGACGGCGTCGGGCGCATACCCGAGCAGTCGAAACCCCTCGTCTGACCAGGCGAGCCGGCCACTGACGTAATCGAAGTTCCAACTGCCGAGATGCGCGGTTGCCTGCGCCTCGCGCAGCGAAGCCTCGCTCGCGGCCAACCGTGCGAAGCCCTCGACAAGGCGGTTGGCCATGGCCCCGAAGGCGTCGGTCAGTGCCCGTCCTTCGGTCAAAAGCCCGGGCGACGGGATGGTCAGCGTCTCGCCCGCGACGACCCGAGCGGGCACCTCGACAGCGATCTGCACGAGCTGCTTCAACGGACGCACCAGCAGCACGGCGAATCGGTCCGCCAGCAGGATCGCGATCCCGGCGATCGCCAGCAGAAGCGTCAGCAGACGCAGCACCCTGCGCTGCAGCTCGTCGACCAGCGGGGCCGCACTGAGCTCGATCGACAGACCCGCGCCGACTGTCGGCTCTGCAAGCGGCAGGATCATGCGATAGCGTGCCTGCCGCCAGAGCGCCATCCGCGAGGGATGCCAATCCTCCGGCACGAGGATCATCAGACCCTCGGCCGCGGTTCGGACGACGCGCGTATGCGGCGCACCCGCGGTAGACCCGATGCCCCCGAACAGCCCGATCGGACGGACCTCGAGCTTGGCGGAATCGGGCAGTGTGTTGCCGAAGAGCCGGGTCATCTCCTGTACATGGCTCAGGATTCGGGCCGCTTCACTCGTAGTTGCGGGTGGGGCCGGGCCGAGATCGTGAATGGCGAGCACACCGAAAATCCTCAGACGATCGGCGAGATCCTGCTCCAAACGGTCCTTGAGATCACGATTCTCCCAGGCAACAAGGAAGATCGACGGCAGCAGAAACCCCGAGAGGAAGAGCGTGAACAACACCTCTCGTGCCGAGAGGCTGCCCGGGCGACCTCTCGCGGCGGCCACGACCATGACCACCAGCCCCGCCAAGGCCGCGTTCAGGATGCCGTTCAAGGGCTGCTTGACCGCGACCACCAGGGTCTGGTGCCAGACCATCCCCATGACGACACGATAGAACAGCAGAACCAAGGGGATGCCGATCAAGGCCCAATAGAGCGCCACCGAGAGACCGAGCACCGGCACCTCGCGGCCGCGTCGTCGCGCGTGATCTCGATGCCAGCCCACAAAGGCCGCCTCGGCCAGAAAAATCATCAACGCGAAGGGATGACCCCAAAGGAGATAGGTATAGACACCGGAGGCGGTCGCGACGATCAAGCCGGCGCGGGTCCCGAGCCAGACAATGGCCAAGAGGACGGCCACGGATCCGAAGAGGATGTCCAGACCGAAAAAGAGCGAGAGGTTGAAATGGTTGCCGGCCAGGGCGAGCACGGCCAGCAAAACCGTGAGCGCCACGGTGCGGATCGGGCTCATGGTGGCGCCGGCGCTGGACTGCTGTTTCACTGCTGTCGCTCGGCACCTACTGGACCAAGGCGCGGCCCTCGCTTTGCGGATCATCGACCTGCTGCGGTTCCTCGACGCGCTGCGGACTCGACGCGACGGCCACGCCGTCCGAATCACCCCTGTCCGGTCCACCGATCAGACGCTCGAGCACGGCCCGAAGCTGATCCGGGGCAATCGGCTTCTGCAGGACTGCGTCCGCTCCCAAGGCTCGGCACATGTCCAGGACATTGGTCTGGTGCCCGCGGATCACATCGCCGCTCACGGCGAGGATCCGCGTTGCCGGGGCGATCCGGCGCATCCGCTTGATCATCTCGAACCCGTCGAGCTGCGGCATGTAGATGTCGACAATGAGAAGCCGTGGGGCAGCGACTTCGCAGACCTGCAATGCGGTGCGTGCATCCGCGAAGATCTCGCAGCGGTAACCCCAGTCCGTGACCAGGCGTGCCGTGGCATGCAGCATGCGCTGGTCGTCATCGACGACCATGATGGTTCGCCCGATCTCGCCCCCGTCGATGCGCCCGGTCGGCACGCTCGGCGCGAGCGAAGACTCCGGCTCCTGGTCCCGGTCCCGGTCAGGTTTAGACCCGGGTTCGGAATCGGCATCCGTCTTCGGCACGGAGAAGATGCTCGCCAGCAACTCCACTGTCATGGGCTTACCGAACAGATAGCCTTGCGCGAAATCGACGCCTGCTTCAAGCAACAAGCGCCGCTGCGCCTCCGTCTCCACCCCTTCGGCAACCACCTGCAGCTCCAGCGTCTGACCGAAGCTGATCATGGCGCGTAACACTTTCAGCGCTTTCGGCGAATCGAACATCTCCGAGACGAACGACAGATCGATCTTCAACGTGTCGAACGGGAGCTCGGCGACCGCCCGCATCGAGGAATAGCCGATCCCGAAATCGTCGATCGCCAACGACACGCCCATCAGATGGATCTGAGCCGCCACGCTGCGCAAGATATCGGGATAAGCGCTGGCAGCGCTCTCGGTCATCTCGATCTTGACGGCGCAGATTCCCCCGAGCCCGCCGACCAAGCGGCGCACCAGTACCAAGGACCGCTCCTGCTGCAGGATCAACGGCGACAGGTTGACCGCGATGAAGGTCAGTCCCGACGCGGCAAGCGTCTCGCGCGACTCGATCAGACGCTCGAACAGGGTCTCGGTGACCTCGTAGATGAGCCCGCTCGATTCGGCGAGCGGAATGAACTCCCCGGCACCGAGGATCTGTCCGCTCGGCAGCCGCAGGCGCGCCAGCACCTCCGCGCCCCTCAACCGCCCGTCGGCCGGCGAGACGATGGGTTGAAAATACGCGACGATACCGCCGCTCCGGATCTGCCATTCCAGATCCTGCCGGGTGATATCAGCCCCGGCGTGCGGGTTTCGGTCCCGCCTTTGCTGTGCCGCCGTGACGCCCTTCTCCAGGATTGAGGGAAGCTCCTTCACCATCCGGGACTTGGATACCGCCCCGAGGACCTGGATTCCGGTCGAGCGGGCGATGCGTCGCGCAGTGTCGAGCAGATCGTCGCCATGTCCGGAAAGAAGAACGACGGGAATCCCGGGATGGGTCTCGGCCAGCCAGTGGATAACATCGATGCCGTTCTCCCGGCCCAGACCCAGATCGAGGAGGACAAGCTCGGGGGAATCGGACGCAAGCGCGGCCTTGAAGGAAGCGATCGATACATGGAAATCCACGGCATGCCCGAACCGTTTCAGGAAACGTCCCAGAACGGCCTCGATTCGAGGATCGTCATCAAGACACATCAGTCGCATGTTGACTCTCCTTTCGGGACAAGACGTCGATCCCGACTGCTCGCCTGATCCCGGGCGATGGCAATGCACCCGGCGGAGTCAGGGCGCTTCGAGACAATGCCGCATTAGGCCAAGCCGACCTCGATAGCTTCAAGTAAAGATTTGTGAAGGGCTTACCTGATTAAACCGCGCCAGCTCCAACAATCGTCGAGTCTGCCGGGGCCGATCCCATTCAAAAACATCACATACCGCGCTGGGCGCGGTTTAAGGCGAACTCCGGAAACCTTCATACCAGGGGCGTAGGTTGTGCCGAGCCGTGCGAGGCGCAACCAAACGTAGGAGGAAGTTGTGCTTCCTGTCGTCAGCACAACCTACGGGTATGGAAGTTTGCAGAAATCGCCTAAGCTGGATGGGGATCCTTATCCTGGGGCGTTGCCCCGGGCTCGCGTGGTGAGCCCCGTTGGGGCATCGGAATCGGTCATTCGCTCTCGAGCCTCAGACGGTAGCCGTGGCCTCGTACCGGCCAAATCACGAGGGTGCCGATACCGCCGTCACGCAGTTTGCGCCGAATGTTGCCGATGTGGACATCGACCGTGCGGTCTTCCGGGGTCAAGGGCTCGCGGTTCAGCAACTGGGCACGGCTGACGGCCCGTCCATGCTGACGCATCAAGGTCGCGAGGATGCGGGATTCCGTCTCGGTCAATCGCAGGGAGACCCCGCTGGACAGATCGCTCAGGCTCATGGCGCTCGGGTCGAGCTTCAGCGTGCCCAGTTGGATCGCATCGTGAGCGCTTGCCTCGAACGCGTGTCGTCTGAGGACAGCTCGGATACGTGCGAGCAGCTCCTCGATTTCGAAGGGTTTGGTGATGTAGTCATCGGCACCGGCATCCAAGCCATCGATGCGATCCTGAAGGTCATCGCGTCCGGTCAGGATCATGACGGCCGCGGGGGTGGAGACAACAATCTCGCGCGCTAGATCTATGCCGTCCTCCGCACCCAAGTTGAGGTCCAAAAGAACAAGGTCCGCGCCATCGTGACGATAGAGGCGGCGCATCTCGGATCCGTTGGCGGCGCTCGACACCGCGTAACCCGCGCGCGTCAGATGACGCGTTAGAACACGACCCATACGCGGGTCGTCTTCGACGACGATAATGGTGGCGGGAATACTCGTCTCTCCTTAAACCGCGCCTGGAATGCGATACTTAGGATGGGATCGGCCCCGGCAGACTTGACGACCGTTGGAGTCGGCGCGGGTTAAGACGTTAAAAATATATCATTTTAAACCGCGTCTCCGCTAAGAATTTTGGATGCAACACACATCGAAATCACTCGAAAATGAGCCGCCGGCCCGGCATCGGCACTCACGGAACGGTTCTCGACACCGTCTTTACAAAACTTGTTTTGAATCCGGCGGACTCCGATGCCTATCATCGAAAACCTAGATCATGCTCGGGAACCCGTCGCCGGCGTTGCATCGGAGGACTCCCCGTCCCCGAAACCGATGCCATGCCCCGTCGAGAGCGGCCCTGTCTCGTCCTGCGGAAAACAGGGCGATCATCAAGATCACGAGGGCTGTGTCGCCTGCGTCGATCCGGAACCCTTCGGCTTCGCAAGCTCGGATGGCTCGGCCGTCCCGTCGGGAGAATCCCCTGCGATACACGATGTCCGGATCGAGGAAAAGCCCTTGTCGGCGCTGACGTCATTGGAGCGCAATCGCCTGCGCACTCTCACCGACGGCACCGCAGACTCCCACATGCTTGCCGTTCTTCGCGAGCATCCGAAGCAGGCGCTGTGCTTCTTGGCGCGCTCGGAATCCGAGATCCTCGGCTGGAGCTTAGTACGTTGGTTCAAGCCGTTTTCTGAACGACCGCTCAACGCGCATTTGAGCGTCTTCGTCGCACCTGAATGGCGACGCTACGGTTTGGGGCGGGCCTTGATCGAGGAAGCGGTGCAGTTCGCCGTCGCGCACGGACTCACGGCATGGGTGTACGCCGGCGGGAGGGTTCAACGTAACTTCTATCGCCGTTGTCCGTCGGTCGAGCACATCAGCGACACACCCTTTCGGATGCGCTGAACGAACCGAATCCCGGCGCCGACCGGACGCGAAACTGGCCGCACGCCCGGGTACGCCGACTTGAGTCGGCCCCCCCGCAGACGGGCCACGTCAGTCGCCCGCGCGGCGGACTGAAGTCCGCCTCCCCAGATGCCGACTGAAGTCGGCGAACCCAGGTGCCGACTGAAGTCGGCGGACCCAGCTCCGACGGTTGGTTGTGCCTCGCACGGCTCGGCACAACCTCCGCCCTGTTGCTTAATATCTTAAACCGCGCCGACTCCAACGCTCATCAAGCCTGCCGGGGTCGACCCCATCCAAAAACAGCGCATACCGCGCCGGGTGCGGTTTAAAGGCGTATGCTGCTGAGCGCGTCCGTCAGATCGGACATCTCGATGCGGACCTCGATGTGCTCCGTGCGTTCGGCATCCGGCGGTCCGTCCAGTGAGGACACGGCCCGCCGCACCGCCGCCAAGGCCGCCCGGTTGCAGACCGCGGAGACCTCGGCACCGCTGAAGCCGGCGCTGTCTTTGACCAGCGCATCCACATCGATACCGCCACCCAATGGCTTGCCGCGAAGATGGACCTTGAAGATCTCCTGGCGACCCTCGTCGTCCGGGAGCGGGATGCGGATCACCTGATCGAAACGGCCGGGGCGCAGGATCGCCGGGTCGAGCATGTCCGCCCGGTTGGTCGCCCCCAACACCAGCACGCCGCGCAGATCCTCGATACCGTCCATCTCGGCCAGAAACTGGCTTAGGACCCGTTCGCCGACATGATTGTCGCTGGCGCTCCCGCCGCGTGCCGGCACCAGCGCATCGATCTCGTCGAAGAACATGATGCATGGCGCGGCTTGGCGGGCCTTGTGGAAGATCTCGCGAACGCCTCGCTCGGATTCGCCGACGTACTTGGACATGAGTGCCGGGCCCTTCACCGAGATGACGTTGACCTGCGTCTCGCTGGCCACCGCCTTGGCCAGCATGGTCTTGCCGCATCCGGGAGGCCCGTCGAGCAGGATGCCTTTGGGCGGGCGGACACCGGCCTGCTCGAAGAGCTCCGGATACTTGAGCGGCCAGGCCACCGCCTCTTTGAGGCGATCCTTGGTCTCGTGCAGACCACCCACGTCATCCCAGGTGACGTCCGGGATCTCGACGAAGAACTCCCGCACGGCGGACGGCTCCACATCGTGCAGGGCCGCGAGAAAATCGCCATTGCGGATCTCGAGGGTCGCCAAGCGCTCGTAGGGGACGGTCCCGAGGGTCAGGTCCAGCTCGGGCATGAGGCGCCTGAGACAGAGCATGGCGGCCTCGCGACACAACCCCTGCAGATCCGCACCGACGAAGCCGTGGGTGACATCCGCCAGATGGCGCATGGAGACGTCCGCGGCCAGCGGCATGCCGCGGCTGTGGATCTCCAGGATC
The DNA here is from genome assembly GCF_041903745.1 of Thiocapsa sp. C2-2m. Lineage (NCBI taxonomy): Bacteria > Pseudomonadati > Pseudomonadota > Gammaproteobacteria > Chromatiales > Chromatiaceae > Thiocapsa > Thiocapsa sp. C2-2m. Next base: position 99,149 of record NZ_JBBWVD010000005.1, read on the forward strand.
TCGAGGCGTCCGTCCCGATCCGGGATGGGGATCTCGATCTCGCGGTCGAAGCGTCCGGGGCGTCGCAGGGCCGGGTCGATCATGTTCGGCAGGTTGGTCGCCGCGATGACGATGACGTTGCGCCGTTGGCTGAGCCCGTCCATCAGGGCCAGCAACTGGGCGACCACGCGCTTTTCCACCTCGCCGAGGGTGCCCTCGCGGCGCGGCGCGATGGCATCGATCTCGTCCAGGAAGATGATGCTCGGCCCCTTGGCCGACGCCTCCTCGAAGATCTTGCGCAGATGCGCCTCGCTCTCCCCGTAGAACTTGTGGATGACCTCCGGTCCGCTCACGGCAAAGAAGTTGGCCTCCGCCTCGTCCGCGATGGTGCGGGCGATCAGGGTCTTGCCGCATCCCGGCGGTCCGCGCATCAGGACACCCTTCGGGGCATCGATGCCGAGCCGCTCGAAGAGCTCGGGATGGCGCAGCGGCAGCTCGATCATCTCGCGAATGCGCTGAAGCTGCGGCTTGAGACCCCCGATATCCTCGTAGGAAACGGGGTTGCGCGCACCCGCGCTCGCCGACGCCTTTTGCCCCTTGGGTCCACTGATCGTGAGACGCGTCGTGGGGTTGATGATCACGGTGCCGCGCGGAGCGGTCGCCAGGACGCGAAAATCGGTCGAGCGACTCCCGAAGAGGGTGACGCGCACGCGGTCACCCTCGCGGACCGGCAGTCCGTCGAGCAGACTGCCGATATAGGGCAGATCACGATCGGTGGGGGTCACCGTCGTCGGCGCCAGCGTGATGCTGTCCGCCGGAGCGTATGCGATCACACGCAGAACAACGAACTCGTCGAGCCCGGCGCCCGCATTGTCACGACTGATGCCGTCCAGCTGCACCCGTCCCTGACCGCGGATGTCCTTGAAGGCCGGCAAAACCTTACAGACCGCGGGACGCTTGCCTTCGACCTCGACGATGTCGCCGATCGCGACGCCCAGCCGAGCCATATCGGCCGGATCCATCCGCGCGAAGGCACGCCCCACATCTTTGCTCAGGGCCTCCGAGACCTTGAGCCTCAGCTCATTGGATTCGCTCATAGCGCTACTCGTCCTTGGTTTCCGTGCGTTCCGCGGCAACCTTCGGACAGCGGATCTCGACCACGCCGTTGTTGCAGGAAATGGTCGCGACATGGTCGGCACAGTGCGCCGGCAGCACGACCTCCTTGTAGTAGGAACGTTCACCTTCCCCGGCACGCAGGGTGAGGATGTCGTCCGCAAGATCCACATGAACATCGGGACTCGAAACCCCGGGCATCTCGGCGACCAGGATCACCTCGTCCGGCTCGTCGAAGATGTCGATGACGGGCTCGCGGACCTCTTGGACCACGGCGTGCCCGGTCACCTCGTCGCGCTTGATGTTGCCGAAGGGCTCGACCTTGACCTCGTCGCGATCTCCGCCGAGACCGGTGCGTACGGTAAAGCCATAGACTCCTTTGAAGTTGTTGCCTCCGCTCTGGACGTCGAAGTTGCCCGAGCGTTTGAGCTGCTCGCCCTTCTCGGCGAGATCGCCGAGCTTTTCGACCAGATTGGCGAGCCCCCCGAGGAAACCTTCGACGGATCCGTCCCGACCTCTGCTGTTGCTCATGGTTCCTGACCTCTTGAGTTGGGGGTTATCGAATGCCCGCGGTCACGCCTGTCGCTCCGCGGGACGCGGCGCCTTCCGGATGCCCTCAAGTCTCGGACTCGGACTCGGCGACGCCGTCCGATCCGACCGGTGTCCCGAGCGGATAAGCGACCCGGATGTCCGACGCAAGCCAAGGCGTGACGTCATGCAGCATGCCGAGGAAGAGGATGCCGACCTCGCCGGCTTGCAGGGTCTCGTTGATCCGTTGGGCGATGAAGAGATCACGCGCCTTGAGGAGGGTCCGGGCCTGCATCTGCAGGGCATCGCGGCCGTCGCTGTTCAAACCCTGCTGGTCGGGGTCCAGCAGGCGCTTGGCCAGGTTGTACTCCTGCAGCAGCAGTGGCCCGGACTCGGTGCCCATCAGGGTTGCGCCTTGGCTATGAAGACGCAGCAGGATCCGATGGTTGCGGCTTCCTTTATAGGTCATCTCCTTGACGATCTCCAGCTCATGGCCGCAGATCGGAAGGCCGTCCTGGTAGACCCGGGTCCGGGTCGGATCCAGGTCCATGCCCTCGATCAATTGCTCGATCTCGGCCCACATCTGCTCAACCGTATGAACCCGTCGCCGCCATGCCTCGGCACCGAAGGCGGTCCGGGTAGCCGACTGCACCGGCGTGCCGAGCGCTCCGAGGTCTACCAGGCTGTGGATCACGGGACAGTAAATGAGCGTCCGGGTCGAGCCCGGAACGATCTGAACAGTCTCGGTGCGCTCGACTGGATCGGACATGATTGCGCGCACTCCCTCAGATGACGGCCTCGGCCGCCGCGGCCTGCTTGACCAATAGGGACTCTAAGCGTGCGAGGCGGTCTTCGATGCCGGACGTCGCCGCAGCGACCGGCAGTGACTCGGCGGATGCTTGGGACGAGAGCCCCTTGAACATGGCGTTGTCGGACCACCAATCAATACCCATCTCGCGGGCCTTGTCGACCGAGCAAACGACCAACCGAAGCTGGATCGTGAGCAGCTCGATGTCCACCAGCTTGATACGGATGTCCCCGGCGATCACGATCCCTTTGTCCAGGACACGTTCCAACAGATCCGCAACGCTGGTGCTGTTGGTGGAATGGGTGAGTGTAGCGCGCTGAACGGACATGCTTACATCCTCAAAAGAGCTTGCCGAGCGGACCCAGATCGAGATTCAAGTCCTGCTCCTCGAGTCCGAGGAGACGGCGCAGACGGTCGATCTCCTCGGACTGACGCATCAAGGCGAGTCCCAGCTGCTCGATCTCATCTTCGTCCAGATCGCCGCCGTCGACACGGCGAATCGCTTGGCGCTCAAGCAGCACATGAAGCAGCTTCACGACGGTCAAGACCAATTGACCCAGACCCCGCTGCACACGTTCCGGATCGATATCGATGCGCCGGCCGGCGGCGGCCACCTTGGTCTCCAGAAGGTCCGCCAGCAGGTTGGCCCGCTGCAGGGTCGCCGTGTCGGGTGCAGCCGAGGCTGCACTGCTCGGAGCCGTGCCGGTTTCAGTGCCGGACATGAAGCATCTCCCGCTTTGCCGTCTCAACCGAGGTGATGACCAGTTGCAGGCTGAGATACAAGAGGTCGACGTTTGCGACCGCAATGGTCAGCTCGCCGGAGACCACCGCGCCCTTGTTCAGGATGCGATCGAGCGCCTCGCACAGCGAGACCCTTTGGATCTCGTCCGTGAAGTCCTGCTGTTCGCCGATCGCGAGCATCATGATGCGTCTTCGTCGAGCTCGGTCAGGCTCGACAGCTCCCGCGGCGCCGCAACCGCTCGGCCCGATGGCGCCGGGCTCGGCGTCCCGACCAACCGAAGCGCATCGGTAAAGACCTCGGCGGCACGCCCGGGCGTAGACGCGTCGTCCTCGCCCGCTCCGCTGATATCATCCTCCTCCGCATCGGCGTCGAGCTCGGTCGCATCCTCCCGGGCATCCAAGGCGTCGAGCTCGTCGAGTAGGGCCTGCTCACGGGTATCGAAGGCGTCGTCCGTGATCTCGCCTTGCTCCAAGGCGCGATAAAGGTCGCTCAAGGCGGCCATGATCTCGTCGCGACGCGCACGCTGCTCCGCGGTCGCGGACTTATGGATCTCCTCGAAGATCCAGATGATTCCCTTGATAGGCGCAGCTAGAAGATCGTCGACGATCAACACGGTTTACCTCCGAGGGGACCACCGTTGCACCATCGGCACCGCTGCGACCCCGATTGCAGAACAGGTTACGCCCTCAGACCTGGATGTCCATCTCGACGAAGTTGTGGGGCGCCCAAGGTCCGTTGAAATCGAAGGCGTAGTTGTTGTCGAAGGGACGCGCGGCTTCAAGTACGGCCTGCTCGAAGCGCCCGGCGGCGTCGCGATCGACGAGACAGGCCAGATGCATGACCTCCTTCTCGGTGCGGCACTTATTGCGCTTGATCTCGCGGCAGCAACGGCGCATGACGGACTCGACCTGCTCCGTGTACTCCTCGCGATCCTGCTCCAGGAGACGTTCGAAGCTTCGCCCGAGCGTGATCATCTGATCCTGGGTTAGGTTGCTCCCGTCGCGGAAGAAATCGTCCCGCAGCTCCTGCAGCTCCGGATGAGCGCCGACGAAATACTCGAAGATGTTGGGGACGTCCCAGGACATGCGCAGTCCCATCTCCAGTCCGCCATCCACCCGTTTGAGCTGACTCAGAAAAGCGTCTTGGTTGTCCTTCAGGATGCGGATGATCGCGGCCTCGTCGTCGGCCAGCAAACCGAAGGCCGCGGGCAAGGGGGTGACCTCGCGCAGCAGGTGTTTGAGTACCTCCTGATGCGCGGCCATATTACGCCGCTGGGGACGGATGCGCCCGCCCGAGAGGTCGCTCACGACCGCGGCGACATACCCGTTTCCGACGGTGTAGACCTCGTTCTCGTCGAGCCCGATCCGCCCCAAGGACTGCTCGCCCCGATCGGAAATGATCGCGTAGATGTACCGACCCGTTGCGGTAGTCTGTTGGCTTACCTGTTGCATCGTTAGATCTCTCGCTCAGGTGTCGGCGGGCGGCCCCACCCGGGCTCAGTTGGGCTCAGTTGGGATTGGCGACGATCGGTTGCGGTGGTTTGGGCACGACGAGCGTATCGGCCGGCTCCATCGACCGCAGTTGCCCCTCCTCGATGCGAACAGTCATCAGCGTCTTGCAAACGACGCATCGCAGGGGGCCCTGATAGGTCTCGTAGGCGCTACCGAGCTCGATCGAATGGCCGCAGGACATACAGTGGATATTCATGTGATGCACTCTTAAGCTGGTCGACTCAATAGCGGATCTTAACGGTCTCGCCGACCGAGGTTGCACCCGAGGTGCCCTGGCGCCCAACGCCGATGCGTTTGCCCCGTGCTTGAGCAGACGGCGGCGTCGAGCCGCGGCCGGAACCCGCCCGAGCATTACCCGGAAAATCTCCTGGCGCAACGGCTTCCACGCCGAGGGTCTGCAGCAGCTGCTCCATCTCCGCGGCGATCTCGGCGCAACGCGCATCGATGTTGTCGACTCTCAGCATGGCACTGGCGCGCTCCTGGAGCCGCCGGTGGCGCTCGGTCTCGAGCGCGAACAGGCGCATATACATCTTGTGCGGGGCACGCGCATCGTCGGCCATGCCCGCGAGGGTTTTGATGTCCCGCACGCTGCGCGAGGGCTGGGTGAACTTGGACATCTCAAACCTCCTTGTCGAGGCCCTTGGGCGCGACGATTTTGGGTCCGCGCGACCGGCCGCTGATGGTGGCGACGACGTCGTCGACCGGCGATTCGCTCAAGGCATTGCCGTCGCGGCGGACCTTGGCCGAGTCCATATCGAGGATGTCGCGGCAGATGTCGCGGAAAAAGCTGTTGCTCGAGCGGGCGCTGATCTTGCGATCAGCCATGATGCGCGCGATGGCGATGCAGGCGCGCAAGGTCGGGCGATGATGGTTGACGCTCTGCCCGCGCAGCTCGCGGACGATATCGACCACGATGGCGACCTCGCTCAGCGGCAGACCCGATTTGGCGCGGGTGACCTGGATCTCGGTCTCGCGGTCGTAGTGACTGATCTTCATGGTGATCATCCGGTCCATCAGGGCATCTTGGGTCTTGTGCGTACCCGCATACTCCTCCGGATTGGAAGTAAAGATGACCCGAAACTCAGGATGGACCTCGAGATATCCGGCGCCTTGCTGGCGACGGTTGGGGAGATTCAGGATGCCCTCGCCGAGGATACTCAGAAAGAGGTTGTTGACCTCCGGGCGGGACCGGTTGAACTCGTCGTAGATCAGGGTCTCGCCGTTGAGGCAAGCGGTCGTCACCCGGTTGTCGATCCAGAAGGTTCGAACCTCCTCCTGGGTCTTGACCACGGAGTGAATGTAATTGTCGACCAGGGTGTTGCGCCGGTAGCCGTTGTCCTGGCCGACCAGATCGGAGAGCCCCAGCTCGTCGTTGCCGTGAATGAGCTTGACCGGGCGGCCGCGCTTCGCCGCGGCATGGAAGGCCAAGGTGGTCTTGCCTGTTCCCGCGGGGCCTGCGAGATGGACCGGGTAACCGGCCTGCAGATAGGCGGATGCCCGCTCCGCTAGCGCTTCGACCGACGGCGTGCAAACGAAGGTCTCGCTCGCCTCGGGTTGCACGTTGTCGTTGTTCAAGGCGGAGACCTCGCTGGCATCTTGCAGGAGTTGGGCGCTCATGTGTCTTGTCCTGGCATCGATTGGGCACGGGGCCTCCCGGCCCCCGTGCAGTGGTGGATTCACAGAGGCTCGCCCGGTCGTACCGGGTCAGTCCGTCGTGGATCCCTCGTCCCTGGCCCGAGCAGTTTTCGGCTCCGGCTTGGCCGGCTTGTCCTGCGGCTTGGCCATCGACTCGATGGGGTCGCCCGGCTGCTGCGCCGCCTTGGCCATCGGCTTGGCCTGCACCTTCGGCCGGGCCATGGGTACCGGCGGCGGGGCCTTGGGCATGCCGCTGCGCCAAGCCTCGCGTGCCGAGGCGCGTTCGCGACCGAGGTCATCGACCAGTTGAATGGTTTCGCGCCTGAGTCCCGTGACGGCATCGACGATGTCGGACACGAAGGCCTGTCCGGCAGCCCGTACCTCGGTGGCCATCTCGCCTCTGGCACGGCGGAAGCCATCCTGCAGTTGCGCAACATCCTCGCGCATCGCGGCACCTTGGCTGGCCCGTTCCGCACGCGCCTCGGCGGCCGACTCGATGAAGGCCCGGCGACCCGCGTCGCGTTGTGCGGCGGCCTCGACACGGAGATTGGCGACATCGGTGCCAAGCTGGGTGATGAAGGCGTTGCGGTCCGCCCGGTTGGACTGCGCCATCTCGGCGAAATCCGCGCGGAACCGGCTTTGGAGTGTCTCGACGCTGTCCTTCAGATCAGTCATGAAGGCGAGCGCGCTGGCCGAAATCTCCTCGCGGGTCTCGGCGATCAGGGTATGACGGTTGGTGCGGTCCGATGCGATCTCGTCGCGCAGCCGCCCCATGTCTTCGGTAAATCGGCCCATGGTGTGCTCCTTGTATCAGGTTGCGGAATCCGACCCCGATCAAGCGGGTCACCGCGCAACCCGACGACCGGGCTCGGCGCGGACGGCCGCCTGACCCGGCGGGAGATGCCGCCCCGGGCGATTCCCCGAGCATGAGAACGGCATCTCCCGAGGTGCTAGCCCCTAAATCAAGCCGGAGCAGCTGCCGGAGCGGTGAGGCCGATGGCCTCTGCATACTTGAGGTAGGTTTCGACGGAGGCGATCACCACACGGGCTTCAATCGCCAACAGCTCGATGCCGACCAGGGAGACCTTCACCCACGCGTCGATCACGATGCCCTTGTCAAGGATCCGGTCAACGACTTCGGCGAGACTGGAGGAGTCGGTGGAGTTTGCTACTTTTGCCATGATCTCAGTCCTAATAAAGAGTCTGGACGAATGCACTGAAGTGCGCTTTAAGCGAACCCGGCGGGCCTGGGTCGAATCCCGTGCTCCTTTTACCCCGGCCCCAACGAAGTCGTTCAGCTATCGGATACCCTCGATGATCCTTGCGACTTCTCGTTCGGCGTCCTGCCTGTCGGGTTGCTTGTCTCTTATAGAGCATGGGCCGTGCCAGTATCTCAATGACCAACGCGGAATATTTATAAACTTGAAAAGCAATGGGTTGCTCGTTTTAATTGGCTGCGCACTTGGTCATTCGCTCGATCGAAGCAATAAAAGTATGGAGCAGAGACCATAGTTATGGCGGCTGCTCCATAGCCAGGATGCGCCACACCAAGCGTTTCGATAGTGCGAATTGTCAATTGAGACCAAGGGATTGCGAGTCATCAATAGGAAGACTGTCGGCGACCACGCCTGTTTAAGAGCTACAGGCGCGCGGTTCTTCCCGTGAGGTCTTGTTCGCAACTCCGGCCATCGTGGAACGTGGCGCAGAGCGGATGTCGCGAGCGACTGAAGGTTTGGGTGGCCGGTCTTACGAGCGAGGTCTTCAAATCGATAGCGATGCGGCGATGCGATCGATGATATCGAGGATGTCGCGATGTAGAAACGGCTTCGCGACGAAGTGCTGGATCATGCCGCTGCGAATCAACTCTTCGACCGTCGGATCGTCGGCAAAGAAATACCCCGAGATCAGCACGATCACCGGATCGTCCAGGCGCTGTCGGAGATGACAGACCAGGGTCGTACCGAGGATATCGGGGAGCTTGGCATCGACGAAGACGACCCGATAGCGGTTGCAACGACACAGCTTGATCGCCTCTCGCCCGCTGAGCGCGTGGTCGACGGGGAAACCTCTGCATGCGATCAGACGCCCGAGGATCCAGTTGATCGCTGGCTCGTCATCGACGGTGAGGAAGGTCAGGGGCTGCCCGTCAATCACGGCAGGGCTAGGTTTACGCCTCATCACTGCACGGCGGTTCCGCCAAGGGCAGGCGGACGCAGAAACAGGTTCCGACTCCGACCTCGCTTTGCACGTCGATCCGTCCTCGATGCTGTTCAATGATCGAATAGCAGATGGACAGACCGAGCCCTGTGCCCTGCCCGATCGGCGAGCGGGTGTAGAAGGGATCGAAGATCCTGACGATGTCCGCCGAGTGGATGCCGACCCCGGTGTCGCTGATATGCACCGAAACCTCGTCGCCCTTTTGGTCGACCTCGATGGTGAGTCGGCCGCCCCCAGGCATGGCCGCAATGGCATTGAGAAAGAGATTGATGAACGCCTGCTCGAGCAGACTCGGCACACCGCGCGCCCACAACGGCCGATCGCCGACCTGCATCTCGACCTCGATACGCGCGATCTGCGCCTGATGGGCCACGACCGAAAGGGCCTGCTTCAGCAGGGCAAGCGGCTCCACCAGGGTCATCTTCTCCACCGCGCAGGGGCGCGCGAAGCGCAGGAGATTCTCGATGATCTCGGATGCCTTGCTGACACCTGCGATCGTCTTCTCGACACATTCGCGTTGCAGCTCCGGCTCCAAGGAGTCGTCGAGCAGAAACTGGGCCGCCGAGGAGCAGACCGCCAGCGGGTTGCGGATCTCATGGGCGATCCCGCCCGCCATCACGCCCAGTGCCGCCAGCTTCTGGGACCGCAGCAGCTCGGACTGCATCCGGTAGCGCTCGGTTAGATCACGACCAGCCGCAACCATCCCGATCAGGGTTCCGTCCTCGCTCAACATGGGCGCGATGGTCCAGGACACCGCGAGCCCCTCACCCGATGCCGTGCTCAGCGTCCACTCCTCGTTCAGACTGCCCGGCAACACCGTCACCCGGGACAAGGCCATCTCGACCTCCGGGCGTTCCGTCTCCAGAAAGAGTCCCGAGAATCCGCGGTGCATCACGACGTCCGCCGGGTAGCCGGTCAAGCGTACGGCCGCGCGATTCCAACTGAGGATACGCCCGTCGGTGTCGGTGGAGACCAGGATATCGCTCGCACTCTCGACCACGCTGGCGAGATGACGCTCGACACGCTGGATATCCTTGCTGAGACGCTCCTGCTCGGTGATGTCCTCCATCAGAAACATGGCATGCGCGACCTTGCCCTTCGCCGGCAACGGCAACGCCCGAAAATAATAGGTCCGCATGGGCATCCCCGGGGCACGGAAGGTAATCCGCCGGAAGGGGCTCTGCTCGCTGTTCACGAAGACGCGTTGCACGCAGTCGAGGATATCGGTCCGCTCGACGATCGCCGCAGGAAAGACCTCCTCGAAACGTCGACCGATGGTCTCCGCGTCGGTGCGATTGCCCTTTCGCAAAAAGTTGCGGTTGGCCATCACGATACGCAGACGACCGTCCACCACCAGGATCGATGACGGGATGGCGTCGAAAAGGGTTCGAAACATGATTCCGCCGAGCGGTCGCGGATGATCGGGATCGTCCGCGACCGTTTCAATCCAGTGATCGGATATCGTCATCGATGGCTCCAACAAAATTGTACGGCGGCCATGGACCGGTCAAGAGCCCAGTCCCGCGCAGACTGGACGCGTCCTGCCGCAGACATTCGACAAAGTGTTCGCCCTGCGCACGCGGAACCAGGAAATACAGCGAGAGCAACGATCGTCCTTCGATCTGCCCAAGCTCCTCGCGGACCTCTCGATAGCACCCGGCCACCCGGCCCTCGATGAGGTCACGTGCCTCGCGTGCTCGCGCGGCGAGGCGCGCATCCCGCTCGAGGCGGCGACGGATCGCGAGGAGATGCGTCAGGCCAGGACCCATGTCCGAATCGGCGCGCGGGTCGCTCGGCGCGTTCGCAGGTGGCCTCGGAGCCGCGGCGTCGTCCGTCGCTGCCGGCGCGTCGGTCGGAAGCAGCAGCCGAATGCCGAACTCGAGACAATCACCGACCTGATCGAGCAGTCCGTGCAATCGATCGCGGTACCTGTGCAGGAGTTTGCCGACCGCGTCGTCGCCGGCTAAAAGACAACCGAACCGTACCGGAATCACCGCCGCGCGCGCATGGATCTCGGCGACGATGTCCGCGTAGCGCTGGAGCCTGGCATGGCCCGCGCCCGCGATCTCGCTCGGCTCTTGGTCGGCCACCAAGGCCGCCAGCCCGTCGCACTCGATCCAGCGCAGATCCGCATCCGCCCGCGCGAGCGGCTCGGGCGGGGTCCGCTGGATGCAATGGAGCATCGGACGGGCCGGACCGCTCATGATGTCCCGCAAAAACTGTACAGCGGCCAAGGGCCCGAGCAATGCAGATCGAGACCCTGCTCCGCGAAATCGTTGCGGTTCCGCTCGATCGCTTCGGATAGGAACGGGGCGCGCTCACGAGTGACCAGACAGGCCCGGATCGCGACCACCTCGTCACGCGGGGGCCGAATCAGGAGCGTCTCGCAGCTCGGCCGCAGCGCCTCGTCCAGACGCGCGACCTGACCCTTCAGCCAAGGGCCGATGGCCTGCTCGGCCTCGCCGCGGCGGCGTTGTTTCAGGAGATAACCGCGCCCCCCGGCGGGCACCTCCCCTCCTTCCGGGTAGAGCGACTGCATCCGCGCGGCGATGGCCCGCTCTCGGTCCATCGTGACCTTGACTGCCCATTCCTCGCGCCCGGCCAGACGCTCGAAGAAGTCAAGCAGGGCACGGCGTCGCGCGGCAACCTCGAGCGCAACGGCCGGCAGCGAGGAGAACAGGGTGGCGAAGGTCAGCGGGAGCACGGTCGCCCACTCCATGGTGCGTGCAATCACTCGATCGTGGGCCTGTGCACGCGGCACCAGCCACTCGAGATCGGCGAGTCGCTGCTCCGCCTCGGCACCCGTAAAACGCCCGAGAGGCACACGACTCAGGATGACGTCAAACCCCGCAAGACGCCGGACTTCGATCGGGTCTTCCCAACCGCAGTCATCGAACCTCAGATCCGACGGCAAACAGGCCGGTGCGAAACAGAAGCAATAGAAGGCATCCACGGGCGCCTCACACCCCCAATCCGTAAGCCTTCAACTTGGTGTGAACCGTCTTGTAGTCCACTTGGAGCATCCGAGCGACCGCCGCCTTGTTTCCGTCGTGGAGTCGCAAGGCGCTCAACAGGACTTCGCGTTCCAGATGCTCTACGCTTGTGCGCACCATCTCCTTGAGCGATAGACCTTCGCTATCCGGATCCATTTGGGTGGCCATGGCCTTGCCGAGCGGATCCGACTGGGTCCGGAACCCGGACTCCGGGAGGTCAAGGTGATGGACATCGATGAGGTATTGTGCGACCAAGACCGCACGACGCACGACGCTCCTCAGCTCACGCACATTGCCCGGCCAAGGGTAGGTCAACATGGCCTGGATGGCCTTGTCCGTGAAATGACCGATGTGTTTGTGCAGATCCCTGTTCGCATCGACCAGAAACTCGTTGGCGATGTGCATGATGTCCTCTCGGCGCTCGCGCAGCGGAGGGATCGCGATGCGATAATCGGACAACCGATACAGCAGGTCGGCGCGGAAACCGCCCTCGCTCACCACCCCGGCCAACTGCCGGTTGCTTGCCGAGATCAGCCGCACATCGACCGGGATCGGCGTGCTGCCCCCGACCCGATAGATGACCCGTTCCTGCAGAACCCGCAAGAGCCGGGCTTGCGCCGATAGGGATAGGTTGGTGATCTCGTCGAGAAACAGCGTCCCGCCGTCTGCGGCCTCGAACCGTCCCGCCTGTTGCCGATCGGCACCCGTAAAGGCGCCGCGCTCATGACCGAACAACTCGTTCTCGATCAAGGATTCCGGGATTGCGCCGCAGTCGACGGCGACAAAGGGCTTCTTCGCCCTGGGACTGAGCTCGTGGATCGCATGGGCGACTACCTCCTTGCCCGCCCCGGTCTCGCCGAACAGGTTCACCGAGAAGTCCGTGGGTCCCACCCGCTCGATGTCCTCGATGGTTCGCGTGATCGCCGTACTGGTCCCCATCCGTTCGGTCAGCGGATCCCGACCCGAGATGACCGGGAAGGGACGTGAACCATGCTCCAACGCCTCCCGAATTTTCGCTAAAAATCCTTTATTATTCATTGGCTTAGCAAGATAATCGTAAGCGCCTTCCTTGATGGCGCTGACCGCGCCTTCCAGGTTGGCGAATCCGGTCAGAAGGATGATCGGCAGGTGCGGAAGAGAGAGCTTGAGCTGGCGCAAGAGCTCCAGCCCGGTCATGTCGGGAAGTTTCCAGTCGAGGATCGCCAGACTCGGCCCGCAGGTCTCCGAGAGGCGTAGACCCTCGCCCGCCGAACGGGCCGTGATCACCCCATAGCCGGCACGCTGAAGGAGAAGCTGCAGGATTCGCAGCATGCTGTCGTCGTCGTCCACGACAAGGATGACGTCCGACCAAGCGTTCGATTCCTTGTTCATAATTATCGAATCTCGATGTTCTGTAGGCGTTCCGGTACCGGATCCAGCATTGGCTTCAGCGCGTTGTTGGCGTAACCCTTCAGCTTCATCAGCCTGGCCCCATGAACCTTAAACCGCGCCTAGCGCGGTATGCGATGTTTTTGGATGGGATCGGCCCCGGCAGACTTGACAACCGTTGGAGCCAGCGCGGTTTAAGATACTAAAAATAAAAAATTTTTAACCGCGCCATCGCTAAGGGCTGTAGATGCACCAAACGTCGAGCTCAGTTGAAGATGAGCATCTCGCGCTGAACGCGGTTCTACCTCGTAATTGTGGACCATCCGCGCGGCGCGAGGGTAAAGATTTGTAAAGAACGGGCATGGTCGCCTCGGTGCTGACGCCTTCGGTTCGGGTGGTCGCCGCTGCTCGATCCGGCCGGCCGAACGGCCGAGGTGGACCGACATCAGACGGTCTCGTACGATCGGGAGACATGCCGATGACCAGGTCGAAAGCGATGCATTGTCTCGGATGGGGCCGCGCAGCGGAGGACCCTAAACCGCGCCAGCTCCGAAAGTCGTCGAAGCTGGCGCGGCCAAGCCACTCCCACAAAGTACGCATCCCGCACCGGGCGCGGTTTAAATCGCGCATACGCGCGGATTGCCCGAGATCCGGACTCAGTCGCATTCCGCGGGACCGAGCAAGCGCTTGACCGTCGCCCTCAACAACCAGGCGACGATTGGCTTTTCGAGCACGGCATCTGCCCCCACGACGCGACTGATGTCGAGAACGTGGGTCCGCTGCCCGCAACCCACGTCCCCGCTGACGGCGAGGATGCGGGTTGCGCGGGCCATCGTCCGCATCCGCTTGATCACCTCGAACCCATCGATGTCCGGCATGTAGATGTCGACGATCAAGAGGTCAGGTGCGCTCGCCTCGGCAGCGAGGAGCGCGCGGCGAGGTTCGCTGTAGGTTTCGCATCGATAGCCCCAGGAGATCGCCAGGCGCGACGTGGCACGCAGCAAAAGGAGGTCGTCATCGACGACCATGATGCGAGCTGCGTCGGTGCCCGGATAGAGGCCCGAGGATCGATCGAACGTTGCCGGGCGCGGCGCCCGATCGGCAAATCCGGACCAAGGCGTGACGGTCCTCGCCTGCTCCTCGGCAGTCCCGGGCATACCGAATAAGAGGCCTTGGATTGGCTCAAGAAAACACCCGGATGCCGCTTCGATCCGAGTGTCGTCGTCAAGGACGGTGGGATGCATGGTGACTCCACTGATAAGGCCCCGTCAGAGCCTGTCCGGAGGTCCATCCCGAACGGAGTGGATCGGGTTCCGTACAACCGGCACAGATCGACAGGGCGACTCAACCGACACGAGTTTCACCACATTAACCGCCGTCGAGACCTTCGGGACAAGTAAAGATTCATGAAGGGGCACCCTTGAGCGCGTTGCCTTTTGAGTCCTTTATAGTCTCTAGCACCCGACTTCGGCCGGCACGCATTCAGGCTTCGGTTCTGCTGAGAGCGGCGCTTGATGCCGTTGCGGTTGACCGTTGCCCCTGACGCAGCAGCAGCTCATCGATGACATCGACGAAGGCATTCACTTTGTCAGCGAAGACGCCAAACGCGATGGCGCGGAAACTCTCGCTTCCCGCGACCAGGCCTTGAAAGACCTGTGAGGGGAGCACTAAGACTTCGACATCGCCGTCCGCGATGCCCTGGGCCTGATAGCGGGTCGCGCTCACGAGGCAGGCCGTGGTCACGACGCAGCTTTCACCAGGGCCGATCGTATAGAGTGGGGTCGGGGGCTGATCCGACGACGCACGATGTTCGACTCGCAGACGTCCCTTCAGGATCAACAGGAAACCACGGCAGAGGTCACCCGGACGAAAGAGTGTCTGCCCGTTGGCGACGGCGATGCGTTTGCCGTTCCATGCCAAGGAGGTCTTGAGTTGCTCCGGCCAAGCGGGCATGAGGTTAGCCAGGATGATTTGCGTCTCATCACTGCACTGCGCGCATCCCGTCACCGGAGCGACTCCGTCGCCGCGCGCGGCGCGGCGCTGGTTGAAGCCAATGCGCAGCACCAGCAGAATGGTGACCGCCTGCACCAGAAGCGCTAGGCCTGAAAGGGTCCAGTAGGCGAGATCGAACTTCCCGATCAGCCCCACATTCACCAGGCCCTGGTTAACGAAAAAGTGCAGCATGACGGCCATAGCAACTCCGGGACAGATCAGCACCCAACTGCCCGGCGAGATCTCACGTCCGAAGACATAGCGGCGAAAATAGCCTTGGCGTCGCAGGACCGCCCAACCGAGCATCAGAAAGCTGATCTGGGCGCTGAGTAGTGCCAACATGAGATCAAAGTGGTGAATGGCCGTGGCCTGATCGCCGAAATGAACCTCGGCCCCGTGCCCGAGGCGCACGAGCGCGATGGTTAATACCGTGAGGATCGGCACGCCGATCCAGAGGGTTGGAGCGGTTTCGGCATTGGCGCCGGTCTCCAACATCGAGCGCAGCCCGAGTACCATTTTTGCGGCACCGAGGAGGACAGCGGCGACAATGAAGAAGGTCGACAGGACGTATCCCAGCCCGGCGATCCAGGGTGTGACACTCATGGCTGCAGGCGCACTGAGCCCTACGCCAACCATTACCAGCGCGAAGGCAGGGAGCATCTGTGCAAAACTGTTGTTGCGCCCGCAGTCGAAACCGCCCTGCGTAAGCACCCTCCCGTAGAAGTCCCCGAGCAGACTCAGCGCCCAGATCCCCACCAGAAGAAAGGCGGCAATGGCTGCCGGGAACAGCCATTCGACCACCGACCAAAGGCCGGGTACGAAGACCATGCCGAGGACGAAACCGACGTTGATGGTCATGGCGACAGTCAGCGGCAGAGCGAGCAATTGGGTTTCGGAGTTACCGGTCCGCAGCAGGCGAGCGGCATCGGTGCCGCGATAGCGCGCGAAGCGGACCAGGTTCCAGCCCAGCAGCCCCAAGTGCAGCAGCGCAAAGATCACAATGCCGGCAACGGCGACTGCGATGGCGCTCTGCAACGGCGTTGTCCCATTGGTAACCGCGACAATGATGTCTTCGAACACCGGGACCGGTCGATCCGGATGGGGTACCCAGAACAGGAGCCAGACATAGAAATTGGCAGCCAACCCACCGGCACCGAGCGCGGCGAGGAAGTAGAGTGGCGAGTACTGTTCGTCCGACGCGAGCGGCGTCCGTGCTGCCATGACATGGCTCCTGGGTGACTACATCGTAGGAGTGAGAAACTCTGGATCTCGGGCAGGTATGTAGGCCATGAGATCCATCAACCAAGAAAATCTAAACCGCATTAGTGGCCGTCAAGGGCTTTGGAACAAGTCAAGATTCGTGAAGGGGCACCCTTGAGCGCGTTGCCTTTTGAGTCCTTTACAGATCTTTACTGTTCTCGTGACAGTTAAAGCGCAGGATAGAGACTCAAGCCTCGAATCGTCTCCCGGCACCCGACCTCAGCCGGCTCGCATTCAGGCCTGAGCTCAGCAGCAAGCAATTGACCGCCAAGGCGTACCACACACCCGCCATGGCGGTCTTTTTTTCAGCGGCGCAGGGCATCCGACTCCACCTCGCGATAGGGAATCGCATCGTGCTCGAGCCGTTCGCGCAGGGCATCCATCGCCGCGTCGATTCCGCCGCGCCCGCGAAAACCCAACCGAATGTGGGCATCATCGCCCAAATGAGGCAGGCTGAAGAGTTTGAGATCCGGGAACCGATCGCCGAGCTCCCGCATCACGGGGATCAGGCTGCTTTCCGGGGTATCGAAAAGCTCGAACGCTCGCTCCTGCACCAGGTCCGAGACACCGTAGGACCGCTCCAAGACCCATTGCGCCATCGGCCAGGCCATCTGAGGAAAGCCCGGCAGAAACCAGTGCCCGCGCAGCGAAAAGCCCGGGATCCGGTTGATCGGATTCGGAATCAGGGCGCACCCGGCAGGCAGATCCGCCATGAGGATACGGTTGGGATAGGCATCCGCACCGAACTTCGCCTCGAGCAGTGCTTTGGCTTCGGGATGACGCACCAACTCCAAACCGGCCGCGGTCGCGGCGCATGCGCGGGTGTGATCGTCGGGCGTCGCGCCGATCCCGCCGCACACGAAAACGGGATCGGGGCGCCCCATCGAGAAGCGCAGATGTGCGACCAACACCTCCGGGTCATCCGGGAGCAGCCAGTGCCACGCCAGCTCCTGTCCGCGCTCGCCGACCATCCTTTTGAAGGCATTCAGATGGGCATCGACACGCGTGCCCTTGAGGATCTCGTCGCCGATGACGATGAGGCCGAAGGCCGTCGGGGGGCAGCTCGGAGATGCGGACATGGGGGATGGGCCCTTAGGTTGTCGACGCTTCGGCTCATCGTAGCATTCCAGGCCAACCCTCGGGCACTCGCTCGGGGACAGCGGCGGTCTCAAGGCGGGGGACAGCAATACCGCCCTTACCGATCGCGCCAACACACATCCGGACGGTTTTTCCCTCCTCGAGTACGCATGGAAGACCCTGTTCCCACACAGCCTGGCGGGGTTCGGCGCCGGGCTTGCCTCCAACGTCTTCGGCATCGCCAAGCAGGACATGTTTTTCGCGACCGCCTTTCGGGGCATGACCCCGCCGCAGGCGGAAACGACCCTGGACGCGCTGTGCTCCTATGCCTATGACCTGCGGTACTCGGAGACCGAGAGCTTGTAGCGCTGGATCAGCCGGTAGATGTTGCGCTCGCTCACACCCAGCACCTCCGCCACCTTGGCCCGGTGCCCACTCTGCTTGGCGAGCTGCAGGCGCAGGTACTCGGCCTCCAGCTGGTCCAGGGTCGGCTCGTGCTCAAAGCTCAGGGTCACCTTGACGCTGTTCTCTTCGTTGCCCGCACCGAAAGCCAGGTGCTCCGTGCGGATGCTGCTGCTGTCCCGGGAGAGGATGATCGCCCGCTCGACCACGTTGCGTAGCTCACGAACATTGCCTGGCCAATCGTAGGCGGTGAGCCGGCGGATTGTCTCGGACGCCAGGGACTTATTGATGCGCTTGGAGAAATTGTGGTTCTGGATGAAGTGGGTGGCGAGATAGGGGATGTCGTCGCGCCGAGACCTCAGCGGCGGGACCTCGACCACGAAGGTGCTGAGCCGGTAGTAGAGGTCGGACCGGAAGCCGCCTTGACGGCTCATAGCGGCGAGGTCCCGGTTGGTGGCGGCCACCACGCGGATGTTGGCTTGAAGGTCCTTGGTGCCGCCCAGGCGACGGAACACGCCGGTCTCCAGGACGCGCAGCAGCTTGGCCTGGATGGCGGGCTCGATCTCGCCGATCTCGTCCAGGAACAGGGTGCCCCCCTCGGCCCCCTCGATCAGGCCACGCTTCTGGCGGTCGGCGCCGGTGAAGGCGCCGCGCTCGTGGCCGAACAGCTCAGACTCGAAAAGCTTCTCCTGCAGGGTGCAGCAGTCCACTGCCACGAAGTTGCGCCCGGCCCGCTCGCTCGCCTCGTGCACCGCCCGGGCCACCAGCTCCTTGCCCGAGCCGCTCTCCCCCTGGATCAACACGTTGATGTTGCTCGGACCGACCGCGGCGATGGTCTCCTTGACCCGGAGCAGGGCCGCGCTCACGCCGATCATGAAGCTCGTCGCCCCCTCTTTGGCCTGGAGGCGGCGCCGGCAGAACTGGTGGTCGCGGCGCAGCGCCGTGTGCTCCAGGGCACGTTGCACCACCAGGGACAGTTCCTCAGGGCTTGCGGGTTTCAACAGATACTCAAAGGCCCCGGCCTTCATGGCGGCGACGGCGCTGCGCACCGAGCCGAAGGCGGTCAGCAGGATCACCGGCTGGTGCTTGACGATGTCTCCCAGGCGATCGAGGGTGTCGCCGTCCGGTAGGCGCATATCGGTGATGATGAGGTGGGGCTCGTGGCGTGCCAGGTATTGGTCCGCTTCGCGCCAGGTCCCAACATTGGTGACCTCGTGGCCCTGGCTGGCGAGTTGGTGGACGATCATGCGCCCGAGCACGGCGTCGTCCTCGATGATGAGAATATGCGCACTCATGGGCTTTCCCCCGGCTCCAGGTCAGCATCCGGGAAGGTGACGGTCACCCGGCATCCCCGTCCGAGCCCACTGTCGATAAGAATGGTACCGCCATGGCTTTCCACCAAGCTCTTGGTAATGGGCAGCCCCAATCCGGTGCCGGCGCTGCCGTCCGCACGACGGCTGAAAAACGGCTCGAAGATGCGGGCCAGGTCACGGGCGTCGATCCCCACGCCGGTATCTTCGAACTCGATCACCACCGCGCCGTTGGCGCGGGTGAAGCGCACCATGAGCTCCCCCCCATCGGGCATCGCGTGACAGGCGTTCTGGGCCAGATTGAGCGCCATCATGCGGATCTCGCTGTCGGTGGCCAGCACACGCAGGGGCGTCGGCTGATCGGCCAGAAGGCGGATGCCGACCTTGCAGGATTCGGCCTCCCAGGCCAGCAGCGAAATCGTCTCGGCCACCACCCGGTCCACCTCCACCAGCTCCTGGACGGGCGATGGCGGCACGCTGAGGTGCAGGAGGCGTTCGGTCACTTGGCTGCACTTGACCACTTCTTGATCGACCAGCGTCAGGTATTCGGTGAGCCGCTCACGGTTTGGCGGGGTCTCGGCGGCCGCGCATTCTGCCGCATTCAGGGCCAGACGCACGGACGATAGCGGGTTGTGGATCTCGTGGGCAACGCCCGCGGCGAGGCGGCCCAGCTCGGAAAGGCGCTGCTCGTGAGAGAAGCGCACCTCCTGCTCCAGATCGCGGATGGATTCCACCACCAAGAGCTCGTCGTGGCCCCCGCGGGCGATCCGCATGGGGGCGGCGTAGAGCTCCACGCCGAGCTTGCTTCCGTCGCTTCTGGTGTGTTGGTGGATGGTGCGCAGGGGAGTGCCGGTGCGGGAAATCTCCCGCACGGGGCACGTGATGAGGGTCGCTGCGCAGGGGGTCACCCGAGCATGCGTGGCGGCGTGGCACAGGGTGGGTGCAGGCGAGTCCAATGCCAGACCGAGCTGGTTGCGGTAAGTGGCGTTGGCGAGCACCACGCGGAAGTCCTGGCCGATGACCCGGATGCCGTCGGGGATAGCGTCGATCAACTGCTGGAGGAACCGCTCCTTCTCCTGGATGACCCGGATCTTTTCCTGCAGGGAGTCCGCCATGGCGTTGAAGCCCTCCCCGAGCGAGGCAAGCTCGTCCCCGTCGGCGAGCGTCGCCCGAGCGGACAGGTCGCCGCCGGCCAGGCGCGCGCTCACCGCCGTGAGCTGGCGCACCGGCTGCAGCACGAATCGGCCCATGAACCACCAGCCGCCGGCAAGGTTGAGCAGCACGATGAGGGCGCCGGCCCCCATCAACAGCAACGTCGTGGAGCGCGCTTGGGCGCCGATGACATCTGCATCCAGGTCTACCAGAAGAAAACCGTTGATCGGCCGGTCGCTTGCGGCGCCGTGGCACTCCCGGCAGGCGTCCCGGTTGGGGACCGGGTTGATGCTGCGTACCAGCGGGCGCCCGTCCGGTGCGGTAATGAGCTCGGTCACCATGGAGTTCCAGGGACCCGGGCCGAGAGCCAGCTGTCTGCCCACGGATGCGGGATCGGTGGCGACACGGATCAGGCCCCGGGTGGTGGCAATCATCGCCCCGTGGATCCCCGGCTGCTCCCCAAGCCGGGCAACGATGTGCTGGAGGCCGTCCAAGTCGCGCTTGAGCATGGCGTTCTCCAGGGAGATCTGGAGCAGGCGGGTGACCTGGACGTTGGCGTTTGTGCGCTCTCGGGCGATCTGATCCTGGTACAGGCCAACGAATAGCACCAGGAACACCAGGGAGCTGGCGACCAGTCCGGCGGCGGTGCCCAGGGCGAATTTTGTGTTGAGGCTATGAGCCGTTCTTCTCATCGTCTTGTGGCTCCGTCCGCGGACGTGGGTATCTGCGAAATCTTATTACTGCCAACTGTATTGCATCAGGCTTGGATTTGTCCTGCCAACTTGTCAGGCGCCAGGACCTCTTGGGGGCGGTCGCGGCCCTCAATCATCGAAGCTCTGCCAGGCAGGCGCCCCAACTCCGGGCCGGGGCATGGGCCTTGCAGGCCTGGGTCAACGTCCCGCGGGGGCGCGCTCACCGAGATGCAGGAGACGCATGAGAAAGCAGATTCCGTTACTGACTGCCGCCCTCGCCCTGGGGCTAACGGCGGCCTGCGGGGCTTCCCGAGGGGAAGACGCTGCGGGAGCTCTGAAGGCGGCGCTGGAGCAGGCGGGCTGGACGGCTCGATCCCTCCCTGACGGGGGCCTGGAAGTCGTCGTGCCCGCAGCGCCGGTTTCCACGCCGGATGAGGCCGCGGCGGCGGCCTCCGTGGCCGGGTCGGCGGCGCCAATCGCGAACTGGGAACGGCTGGGCGCGAGTGGCTGGCGGGTGGAGCGGAACGCGGACGGCTCCGTGCTGCTCTTCCCGCCCGCTGCGCCGGCCGCCGCTGCTGGTGCTGCGCAGGTCCCGACCTCGGAGGGACCGGCGCAGGCGCCACCCGGCGAGGTCGGCTTGATGGGGCTTGCGGGCCCGTTGGAGGCGCGGGGCTGGCGCGTTGGGCGGGGCGAAGATGGCTCGCTTCTGCTCTATCCCCGGGTTGATGATCCGGCGGCGCCAACGAAGCGGCCGGTCGAGGCGTGCCCCGGCGAGGTCGTTACCCTGGTCCGGGAGGGCGGGATCTCCCTGCCCGTCGACGGCCCGGACGAGGCGAGGGTCATCGCCGCGTCCTGGCTCGCCGGGGTGGATGGCCCCGAGGCCCTGGTCGGCCGTATCCGTCAGGTTAATCGGATGTTCTTGGTGAGCATCGTCACGACCGCACCGCCGCACAGGCTGCTGCATCAGATTGGCGTCAACAGCAGGACCGGGCGGGTGATCGTCCTGTTCTGAGTCATTCTCCTCGCCGAGCGCGATGGGCCCGCGGGGTCAGCGCTGCTCTCTGCGTTTGCGCTTACTTGACCGCCGTCGGCCCGGATTCGCGGGCCGGTGGACCGCAGCCTCCCTTCTCCAACTCAGTCGCCCGGCACAGGTCGGCTCCGTCCCGCAGCCCTGACAGACAGTCAGGTTCCCTGTCTCACTCCGACTGATCCCCGGCGGGGTGCCGGCAGGATCTAGTAAGGCATTGATCTAAAGATAGAAGTTGCCAGCTTGTGCCCGTTTCTCAGGCATCCCTCCGACGCCCAAATGCCGACGCACCGCGTGAGTTGAGTGACAAATCGTCAGGCGGCGCCGGGGCGGGTCGCATCTCGGGCCGGGTCGCCATAACAAAAGTAACTGATTTTAATGAGAAAATTCCATTCTTTGGCGCCTGGCATTCTGTTTGCTGAATAGGCCGCAACCGACCGCTAACGACCCGGAACCGAACTAGCGGCGCGGACGACTGACGGGCCGCTGGAGGGCGGATGCTACCTGAGCCGCCTGGATAGAGCGGCCGGCCATCCTCCGCCTGGGCTCCCGGTTCCCGATCGGCTGCATGCCCACAGCCACACGAGGACGAGGAGATGACTAGCAGACTGTTGACGCTTCTCGGACTAGCCGCCGCGTGTGGCGGCTGGTCCGGCTCTTTGCTCGCCGAGGGCGGCCAGCCCATCGCCGGCCTGCAACCATCCCAGCGCCCGGAGGGCGCGCCCGTGATCCGCGAGGTACAACGGGAGCCCGATTGGTATACCCGAGCGCTCACCGGGATCAGCCAGCCCTACCCGGCCAGCCTGCGGTTCCTTGAGGACCAGGGCAACTGGTACACCCCCTTCAACCGGCCCGGCATGACCGGCCGTTACGACATCCGTGGCTGGCACGAGCAGTGACGGGCGAGTCCCCTCAGGGAGTCTGCCTGTCGAGGAGACGGGAGAAGGAACGACCGCAGGCCCCGGCCGCCTGTCGCCGGGGAGATGAGGTCCGGCCGAGCGCGGTGAGCGCGCAGGTCCGGGCACAATCCGGGAGGCCGCAGGGGAGAGGCGTCCGGGTCCTTCGAGAAATCACCAATTGAGATGAGATTATATGAATAATACACTGACAAGGTTAAAGAAAGCCGCCGTCTCTACCGTGGTCGGGCTGGCCCTGGCCGGTAGTGCGACAGCGGCTTACAGTATGGGCGGCATGTCGGGCATGGGCGGCATGGGCGGCATGTCGGGGATGTCCGGCATGGGAGGCATGGGCGGCATGTCGGGGATGTCCGGCATGGGAGGCATGAGCGGCATGTCGGGGATGTCCGGCATGGGAGGCATGAGCGGCATGTCCGGCTACTTCCAGATCACGCCTGACGGGCAGATCTTCTTCTATCCCGCCGGGATGAGCGGGATGTCCGGCATGGGCGGGATGTCCGGCATGGGTGGCATGTCCGGGATGTCCGGCATGGGTGGGATGTCCGGCATGGGCGGCATGTCCGGGATGTCCGGCATGGGTGGGATGTCCGGCATGGGCGGCATGTCCGGCATGGGCGGCATGTCCGGCATGGGCGGCATGTCCGGCATGGGCGGCATGTCGGGGATGTCCGGCATGGACGGTATGTCCGGCATGGGCGGATGGGTCTGGATGCCTTCACGTATGTTCGGCATGGACGGTATGTCCGGGATGGGCGGTATGTCCGGGATGAGCGGCATGGGCGGCATGTCGGGGATGTCCGGCATGAGCGGCATGGGCGGGATGTCCGGCATGAGCGGCATGGGTGGGATGTCCGGCATGAGTGGAATGGGTGGGATGTCCGGCATGAGCGGAATGGGTGGGATGTCCGGCATGGGCGGGATGAGCGGCATGTCCGGCTATTTCCAGATCACGCCTGAAGGCCAGATCTTCTTCTACCCGGCGGGTATGAGCGGCATGGGCGGCATGTCGGGGATGTCCGGCATGGGCGGCATGTCGGGGATGTCCGGCATGGGAGGCATGGGCGGCATGTCGGGGATGTCCGGCATGGGAGGCATGGGCGGCATGTCGGGGATGTCCGGCATGGGCGGCATGTCCGGCTGGACGCCTCCCGCTCAATAAAAACCCTTGGAGCGGCGACCGCCGCATCAGCACAGGGACGTGCTGGCTTTTTCCCGTCGGGGCCTTGCACCCGACCGTAGAGGATCCGTCCCGATGAAGAGAGCGAGTCTGTTGACCCTGATCGTACTGGTCTGGGGTACGGGTCACGCCGAGTCCGCTGACCCCAACGGGGCGGGCTACGATGCGGCCCGCTGGGACCCCATTCACTTCAAACCCGCCATTCTCGAGGCGACCGACGAACAGTGCCTCGCCTGCCACCGTGAAGTGCTCGAGAGTCGCGTCCGCGAGGCGTCCCCCGCAGGGCTAACGGCGGACCATGCCCTGGCCTGGTACCAGACCCTGGACACCTATCAGGGAGATCAGGAGACCTTCCACCGCCGTCACCTGGTGACCGACTTTGCGACGCAGGTCATGAGCCTCAAGTGCAACACCTGTCATCTGGGCAACGACCCCCGCGAGGAGACCGCCATGTCCCACGCCGGCGGTGACCCCACACTGATCCAGCGCAAGCACGTGGAGCCGGAGGTGTGCCTCATGTGTCACGGCGGCTTCCCCTACCAGATCATGGCGGTACCGGGTCCCTGGGCCGAGTACGGCGCCGCCTTCCAGGACAACTGCCTGCTGTGCCATGCGATTTTCCGCACCAACCGGCACCGGGTGAACTATCTCAAGGCCGATGCCATCGAGGCGCTTGCCAAAGAGAATAAGGACGGATGCTTCGGCTGCCACGGCGGTCGCTCTTGGTACCGGATCAGCTTCCCCTATCCGCGCAACCCCTGGCCGGGCATGGCCGAGGCGGTGCCCGACTGGGCGAAGGGGCGTCCGACCGAATCCGAAGCCCGCTTCCTGGTCGGGGTGGAAGCTACCCCGGCGGCGGACAACGTGCAGGGTAACAAGCCATGAAAGACGAGCAGGATCTCCGCTTCCTCGACGCCCGCCTCAGCCTCACTCGACGCGGCTTTCTCAAAACCACGGCGGCCGCGGCCGCCGCCGTCGGCGCGGGCGGCCTGGTGCAGACGCGCGAGGCCCAGGGCTTCGCCTTCGAGCCCTATCCCCGCGACGATGAGCTCCAGACGGTGGTCACGAGCTGCGCCCACAACTGCGGCTCGCGCCACATGCTGGTCGCCCACAAGAAGGGCGACGTGATCGTGCGCATCTCCACGGACGACGGCCGCTACCAGCAGGGTGGCTTTTTCGGCAAGGACACCGAGGAGGAGCCGCAGCTGCGTGCGTGCCTGCGCGGGCGCTCCTACCGCCAGCGCCTCTACTCCGCGGAGCGGCTGCTCTACCCAATGGGCCGCGTCGGTAAGCGCGGCGAGGGGAAGTTCAAACGCATCAGCTGGGACGAGGCACTGGACCATGTCGCCGGCAAGATGATCGAGCTCAAGGACAAGTACGGGTCCACCGCTCTGCTCGACCAAAGCTACGCCGGGGCCTCTTACGGGGTGTTGCACAAGTCCGACCAGATCGAGGGCCTGCTGGGGCGCTTCCTCGGCATGTTCAGCTGCCGCACCAGCTCTTGGTCGGTGCCCTCCTACCAGGGCACCACCGCCAGCTCCCGCTGGACCTTCGGCACCATCGAGGACGGCAACGAGGACGACACCTTCGCTCACTCGAAGCTGATCATCATGTGGGGCTGGAATCCCGCCTACACCTTCCACGGCGGCAACACCTTCTACTACATGCGCATGGCCAAGCAGAGGGGCTGCAAGTTCGTGCTGGTGGACCCTCAGTACACGGACTCCGCCGCCAGCTACGACGCCTGGTGGATTCCGATCAAGCCCAACACCGACGCGGCCATGATGGCGGGGATGGCCCACTACATCTTCGCCAACGGCCTGCAGGATCAGGACTTCATCAACCGCTTCTGCCATGGCATGGATGCGGGGACCATGCCGGACTGGGCGAGCGGCAGTCCCAACGGCCAGGAGAACTTCCGCGACTACATCCTGGGCGCCTACGACGGTCAGCCCAAGACCCCGGAGTGGGCGGCGGAGATCTGCGGGGTGAGCGCCGAGGACATCAAGAAGCTCGCCCACCTGTACGCATCCACCAAGCCGGCGGCGCTGAAGGCCTCCTGGGCCCCGGGACGCAACGCCTACGGGGAGCAGTACAACCGCATGGGGGCGGCGCTGCAGGCCATGACCGGCAACATCGGGGTGCTCGGCGGGTCCGCCGAAGGCGTCGGCAAGGCCTGGCACGCGGAGGCGGTGGCCTATCCCTACGATCAGTTCTCCAACATCTGGTTCTCCTCGATCAAGTCCGACCGCTGGGCCCACTGCGTGCTGAACTATCCCAACGTTCAGCGTGAGGAGATCGGGTTGTGGCCGCGGCAGGACGAGATGGACGGCGTCATCCCCAACATCAAGGGGATCTTCTGGCACGGGTCGGACTGGTTCAACCAGCTCACCAATATCAACAAGGAGATCGAGGCCATCCAGAAGCTGGAGCTGGTGGTGTGCATGGACTCCACCATCACCCCCTCCGGGCTCTACGCCGACGTGCTGTTGCCGGTGGCCACCCACTTCGAGCGCCACGACGTGGCCCTGCCCTGGTACAAGGGCCATTACTACATCCACCGGCCCAAGGTCATCGAGCCACTGGGGGAGTCGAGGAGCGACTTTCAGATCTTCACTGAGCTGGCTTACCGCATCGGCCAGCGCACCGGGATGGGGGACCGCTTCGGGCAGGCGTACAATCCCAAGGCGACCCGGGCTTACTGGGACGACCCCGATCCGGTGGAGGAGGCGTATCTCCGGGAGTGGTGGGAGAACAAGGTCATGCCCCACCACCACGTGGACATGCCCTGGGAGGAGTTCAAGCAGCACGGCGTCTACAAGTTCAAGCTGGCTCAGCCGCACGTCGCCTTCCGCGACCAGATCGAGAACGGGGCCGCCTTCCAGACGCCATCGGGCAAGATCGAGATCCTGTCCACCCAGCTCGCCCAGATCAGCGACTGGACCCGGACCATGTACGGCTATCACATCCCCTCGATTCCCAAGTGGATCGAGCCCTGGGAGTCCCTCAACAGCCCGAAGACGGCGAGGCACCCCTTCCATTTGATCTCCCCGCACCCGCGCTGGCGGACCCACTCCATCTTCAACAACTGCGCCTGGCTGCGGGAGACCTACGAGCAGGAGGTCACCATCAACGCCGACGACGCCAAGCGACTGGGAATAGCGACCGGCGACACGGCGGAGCTGTGGAACGACCGGGGTCGCGTGGTGGTGCCGGTCTACGTTACCGAGCGCTGCATGCCGGGCGTCCTGGTGCTCCACGAGGGGGCCTGGATCGATCTCGACGAGAACGGGGTCGACCGGTCCGGCAATCCGGACATGCTGACCCTGGACGAGCCGAGTCCCGCCGGGGCCTTCGCCTACAACACGGTGCTTTGCAACATCGCCAAGACCGACCTGACGCACCGCCCGGGCTGGGACCAGCTTGCGACATCCCGGGCGCACGTCTTCCGCCGTGATCTCTGACACGAATCGGATCTTGGTTCACCATGAACGCGAATGAACGCGAATGGCGGGGGCAACGGGTGCGGGCAACGGCTGGCCAGCAGGCCGTTCGTTGAGCGCTTCCCGGTCCCCGCGGCGTTCTCTGCGTCTCTGCGGTTCATCTGCTTACGCGGCGGCAAGGGCTTATTGAGGATCGACCCATGGTTGACGAGAACGACAAGACAACGATCAAAGAGGCCATCAAGCGCCGCAAGCGCGAGGTGTACAAGCCGGTGGTGCCCGAGATGCAACTCGGCTTCGTGCATCACAACGTGGATTGTATCGGCTGCCGTGCCTGCGAGATTGCCTGCAAGGACAAGAACGGGCTGTCTGCCGGGCCGCGCTTTCGCCGGGTGCAGTATGTGGAGGGCGGGATCTACCCGGACGTCTATGCCTACAAGGTCAACGTCTCCTGCAATCACTGCGCGGAGCCGGCCTGCCTGCCCGCCTGTCCCACCGGGGCCATCTGGAAGCGGGCGGACAACGGCATCGTGGACATCGACTCGACGCTGTGCATTGGCTGCCGCCGGTGCGAGGCGACCTGCCCCTACGGCGCGCCCCAGTTCATCCCGGATCAGAACATCGTCTCCAAGTGCAACCTGTGCGTGGACGAGATCGAGGCGGGGCGCAAGCCCTACTGTGTGATGGCCTGCATGATGCGGGTGCTCGACGTCGGCCCGATCGACCTGCTGCGCGCGAATGTCCAGGAGACCAAGGCCATCGGCCCCGGGGAGGAACCGGTGCGGGCGGTGAAGAACTTCGCTAACCCGGAGTTGACCAACCCCTCTATCGTGTTCGTGGCCCACAGTAAGGGGAAGGTGGAGACCTGAGTGCCGTGCTAGCTGACTCGCAAAACAATGCGCGAACCACAATCGAGTACGGAGGATAGGCCCATGAAGACCGGTACCCTGAAGCCGCGGATGCAAACCCTGGGGACGACAGCCCTGGCCGTCTTGGCCGCCTCGGGCAGCCTTGGCCTGGCCGAGGCGGATGAGACCCAGCCGGCAAGCCCGGCCCAGACGGAATCCAACGCCATGTCGGTGCAGAGCGCCCTCGCGGCCATGAAGGGCATGGGAGGCTACTATCGAGTAACCGCGGAGGGTGACGTGCTGCTCTTTCCCATCGGGCAGGGGGACGCCTTGCAGAGGCACCAGCCCGCGACCGGCGGCATGCAGGGCATGAGTGGTATGGAAGGCATGGAGGCGATGGGTGGGGTCAGCGGCTATTTCCACATCCAGGGATCGGGCCAGACCACCTTCTACCCTTATCCGGGCGTGCCAGTCGGGATGAGCGGAATGAGCGGGAGGCCAGCCGGGCATTAGGCGATTGCCGGAGGATCTTGTACCGGATCGGGAAGGGTTTTCATCTGCCATCAAGGAGCGCCGATAGTCGCATCGTTTGGCGATGTGACTGTCGACGCGACGCCGAAGGCGGGCAAAAAAAGAACAATCGGCTACGGGGAGGAACCGGTGTGGGGCGGTGAAGAACTTCGCTAAACCGGAGTTGACCAGCCCCTCCATCCTGTTCATCCCCCACAGCAAGGGTGAGTTGTCATGAATGCCGTTCTGCGAGCTGTCCCGCCCGATGAGGGTACCCTTAAGCGCTTCTGCACAGCGGCGGCGGAGGACCTCGCCCTGCTCGCCCTGCTCCACGACCGGGAGCTGACCCCGGAGCTGCTGCTTTCCCTCTGGGAGCACTGCTACGAGGACTTCCTCGGGATTGCGCTGCGGACCCAGCGCGGGCGCCAGGCCGAGGAGCTGCTCCGGGAGGGTCTGACGGAGATCCCGGCGAGTCACAGCCAGGAGGCGATGGACCATCTGGCCGCCGACTATGCAGACATCTACCTCAACCACGGCATCGGGGCCTCACCCTGCGAGTCAGTCTGGCTTGACGACGACCACCTCACCATGCAGGAGCCCATGTTCCGGGTGCGGGCCTGGTACCGTAGCCACGGCCTTGCAGTGGAGGACTGGCGCCGCCGAACGGACGACCACCTGGTCCATCAGCTGCGCTTTCTCGCGCACCTGCTGACGGAGGAGGGCCCCGGGGAGGCGGCCCTGTCGGATGCGGCCCGGTTCCTGGACGAGCACCTGCTGCATTGGATCGACGCCTTCGCCGCCCGGGTCGCGGCGCGCTGCGCGACGCGCTTTTACGCCGGGCTGGCCATGCTCACCGCGGCCTGGATCGACGAGCTCCGGGACCTCCTCGCGGAGATCCTGGAGCAACCTCGGCCGACCGCGGAGGAAATGGCCGAGCGACTGAACGCGGCGCCGTCGGCCCCGGTCGAGGTGGCGGGCCCGTACGTTCCGGGCGCCGCACCCGGCTGGTAGCTGTGACCTTATGGGGCGCCGGGCTCGCGTTGGTTGACCTCCTGCCGGAGGTCGTCAGCGAACGCTGCGTCCATGCCCGGATGGCGCAGGCGACCTGCCGGGCCTGCGTTGATGCCTGCCCGCACTCGGCCTGGGTGCTGGACGAAGAACGTCTCGGCATCGACGCGGCCAGCTGCGACGGCTGCGGCCTGTGCGCGCCGGCGTGTCCCGAGGGGGCAGTGCTGGAGCACTGGCGGCCCCTGCGGCTGCGGGTCAACGGGGTCAAGGTTGCCTTCGCCGCCTGTGCGGAGGCGAAGGTGGACGGGGATGGGACATTCGTTCCCTGTCTTCACATCCTGGGAGTGCGCCGGCTGCTCGAGCTGCACCGCGATGGCGTGGGCCGGCTGGTGTTCGCCCGTGGAGATTGCGATGCCTGCCCTCGCGGGGGCGTCGTCCGCCTCGATCGAGCGCTGGGAGAGGTGAATCTGCTGCTGCGGAGTCGTGGCCTACCGTTGGTCGATTCAGCCTTTCTTCCGTCGGCGGCCTGGTCGGCAGAGCTGGCCTTGGCGCGTGCCAGCCACCGTCCCGAGGAGGTCGACCGGCGGGCCTTCTTCCGCCGGGTGCTGACCGCAGCCACGGAACGGGCCGCAGACCTGGCCGAACGGGACGGGGATGGGGCGCCCTGCTTCGTGCCTCCTGGACGGATCGTCCCCCACAGCGAGGGAGGAGGCCTGAGCCTCAACGCCCCGCGTATCGACGAGGCAGGCTGCTCCGGTTGCGACGCCTGCGTCCGGCTCTGTCCTCATGAGGTGATCGCGCTCACCCCGGAAGGCTATCGCCTCGACCCGGACGGCTGCACCGGCTGTGGTATCTGCGTGGATGCCTGCAACCGGGGCGCGGTGCGGATGGAGCGGCTCGCCGCCGACCCACAGACTCTAGTCCCCCTCGCGACCCGCCGCTGCCGCGCCTGCGGGGCCGATTTTCATCTGCCCACCGCGCGTCCCGCGTCCGCCCTCTGTCCCGTCTGCGCGACGACCTCACATCAGCGCCGGCTTTTCCAGGTGCTGGATTAGGAAGGCGCTGAACCTAGTGTACTTCGCGCCTTTGCGGTTCCAGTTTCCGAATCTTGGGTAATGCCTTAACCGCACGGTGCTGGTTGGCTGCATGACCAATTGTCACAACCAATAAATCGTCAGCGCTTAGGGCATTAGGTTGCTCCAAGCGACCAGCATCTGACAATGTGGCAGAATTTTGCGGTTTCATCGATTTCTTTGTGCTGTGGCCGATGTTTCGCTACCGACCTCCGTCGACGTCGCTTTCCGAGCGTTTTCATCGGATTGGAAATCTCCCAATGCCGCGAATCGGAAGTTCAGCCCGTGTTGGCCTGTTGTTTGCTGGCAGGTACGGAGAAGCAGATCGAATGCCGTCCCGGCCTTTGATCAGCACGCACTCCAAGAGGCGCCAAACTTGTTGTGCTTCAGATTCAACGGCTTGCAGCCGTTGACATTGGCGGGGTATCCCGCGCGCGGGAAGCGCCGACTTGATCGGCACTTCCCCAATCCGGCAGTTACCAACACCACAGAAACGAGGAAGACATCCATGAAAGTCAATAAGCTTGCGCTCACCCTGGGGCTTTTCGTTGCCACCTCAACTGCCATCGCGGACATGTCCGGCATGGGCGGCATGTCCGGGATGAGCGGCATGGGCGGCATGTCGGGGATGTCCGGCATGGGCGGCATGTCCGGAATGAGCGGCATGAGCGGCATGGCCGGGACCTACAAAGTCACGCCCCAGGGCGTTCTGCTTCAGCCGGCAGGCATGAGCGGCATGTCGGGGATGTCCGGCATGGGCGGGATGGGCGGCATGTCGGGGATGTCCGGCATGAGTGGAATGGGCGGCATGTCGGGGATGTCCGGCATGGGTGGGATGGGCGGCATGTCGGGGATGTCCGGTATGGGTGGGATGGGCGGCATGTCCGGCATGGGCGGGATGCGCTGAGCCGTTTCGGTCCGATCGCGGGCGCTCCAGGGAAGGGCGCCCGTTCTGGAGGTTGACGCAGGGATACCCGGAGCCCCTCCACATCCCCGCTCAAAAGACCGCCCGGATCGCCGTCGATTCGGACTTGGCGGACAGCGACCGCTGACCGGTCGACAAGCGCACCTTCGAGTCCAGCCGCAACCCTGGGGTCTACGTGCTGGGCGACGCGACCCGCGCGTCCAAGATGCCCAAGTCCGCCTACGCGGCCAACTCCCAGGCCGAGGAGGCCGCGGCGGCCAACGTCGTCCGCTTCCGCGGCCAGGCATCGGGGGGAGGCCGCCTACGTCAACACCTGCTGCAGCATCCTGGGCCACGACTTCGGCATCTCCGTGGCCGGCGTCTACGCCTTCGACGCCGCGACCGACCTGATCGCGGAAGTCCCCGGCTCCGGCGGCGTCTCGCCCGTTGATGCCTTCCAGGAGCTTCGCCGGCGCGAGGTGAGCTACGCCCACAGCTGGTTCAGGAATGTCATCGACGGCATGCTGGAGTGACCCCGGGAGACCTCCAGCCGACGCCGGCGGCGGCCCGCGCTCTGGCGGCTCCGACCACGGTGTCCGCACGGCCCAGGCCCCCCATCGGGTCCGGGCCTTCAACCCCAAGACGAGGAGATGAGAGCCATGTCCGACACACCGACGAGCAAGAGCCGCCGCGACGCCGTCCGGATCCTGCTGGGCGGGCTGGCCACGGTCTCCCGCAGGCTGTCAGTCCAACACCGCCAGCTCGGGAACGGCTTGCGTCAGGATGCTCAGCGCGGCGGCAAAGTCATAGTCATCAATGGCCTGAGCGATCGCCGGAAACTGACTGCCCAAGGCCGCACGCAGCGTAGTCGCATCCTTCTGGAGCAACCCGGCACTGGCAAAGTCGTCGTCGGCCAGCAGGCGGGCTAAGGCTTCGCAGCTGGCGCGCATCTCGGCAGGATCCACCGTCGTCTCGGGCAGTGGTTCGAGGTCATGCTCCGGCAAACGCGCGGCGATGGCCTTGATCAGCGCGTCCAGGCATTGATTGGTCATGGCCCGCGGCGCACGGAGCGAATCAAGCGGTGCGTTCTCACGGAGGCGCTGCTCAAGCGCTCTGGCCTGCTCGGCCAGCGTCACAGCGCCAAGCTGCGCCGCAACACCACTGAGCGTATGCGCGTGGCGCAGCGCGCTGGACCGGTCGCCTGCGGCAAGCGCGCTGTCGAATCGCACAGCGAAATCCTGCTGACCGGCGATAAAGGTGCGCAGCAGCGAGAGATAAAAGGCCGACCGACCCAGTGTCCGGCGTAACCCCGCAGCCGTGTCGAGTCCATCGATCCCGGCAAAGCGCTCAAGCGCCGGGGCGACGCCAGGAAGCGGCAGATGAACCTGTCCATCGGGAGCGGATGCAACGGCATCATCGCCTGGCTTGATCCAACGCAACAGCATGGCCCACAGCGCTTCGGGGTCAATCGGTTTGGCCAGGTGATCATTCATTCCGGCGTGCAGGCAGCGCTCGCGATCCCCGGCCATGGCATTGGCGGTCATGGCGACGATCGGCAGATCGGCGAATTCCGGAAGTCGGCGAATCGCCTGCGTGGCCTCGATGCCGTCCATGACGGGCATCTGCATATCCATGAACACCAGATCGTATTGTGCCTGCTGAACCTTCTCGACCGCGATCGCCCCATTCTCGGCGAGGTCCACCAGCAGGCCAGCGCCGGTCAGCAGCTCCATCGCCACCTCCTGGTTCAGCTCGTTGTCCTCGACCACCAGCAGACGCGCACCGCGGATGCTTTTGAGCTGCGCCAGCTCCGGATGCGTTCCGGGGATGTGGTCGCGCGCACCGCGGACCTCGCCGCCAAGGACATCCATCGTGGTGTCGAACAGGATCGAGGGATGGACCGGCTTGATCAGGACATCGGCGACCCCGGCCGCTCGGGCGTCCGCGATCAGCTCCTCTTTGCCGTGGGCGGTCACCATGACCAGTTTCGGCTCCGGATCGAGCCGGAGCGCATGGATCCGCCGTGCCACCTCCAGTCCATCCATCCCCGGCATCCGCCAGTCAAGATAGACCACGGCGAACGGCCGACCGTCCCGTGCGGCACGGTCGACCGCAGCGATCGCGGCCGGACCGGAATCGGCTTCGGTCACGTCGAACGTCATGCTCGCGAGCATGTCGCGCAGGATCGACCGGGCGTAATCGTGATCGTCGACAATAAGTGCCGGACAGTGGGTGAGATCCGGACGCGGCACCAGGAGGCGCGGTTCGGTGCGGCCGATCCCGAGCATCGCCGTGAACCAGAAGGTACTGCCCTCGCCCGGCGTGCTGTCGACATCGATCTCTCCACCCATCAACTCGACGAGGCGCTTGGAGATCGCCAGACCCAGTCCGGTGCCGCCGTATCGGCGGGTCGTCGAGCTGTCGGCCTGCTGGAAGCTGCGGAAGAGCAGTGCCCGCTGGTCATCGGTCAAACCGATGCCGGTGTCGCGAACCTCCAAGCGCAACAACACCTCGTCGGCCGTGCGCCGCGCGACCCGGACGACGATGTCGATCTCACCCTGCTCGGTGAACTTGACCGCGTTGCTTCCCAGATTGATCAGCACCTGGCCGAGTCGCAGGGCATCGCCGATCAGCCAGCGCGGCACCTCGGGGCCGATGTCGATGACCATCTCAAGGCCCTTTCGACTGATCTGCTCATTGAGTTGGTTGGCGAAGGTATCGAAGAGCCCTTCGAGCTCGAACTCGTGCTGGTCGACCGTGAGCTTGCCGGCTTCGATCTTGGAGAAGTCGAGGATGTCGTTGAGGATGCCGAGCAGGTGCTGGCTGGAGCCGAGAATTTTGCGCACATAGCCGCGCTGCCCAGTCGTCAGATCGGTCTTGAGCGCCAGATGCGACATCCCGATGATGGCGTTCATCGGCGTGCGGATCTCATGGCTCATGTTCGCCAGGAACGCGCTCTTGGCCCGACTAGCGGACTCGGCCTGCTCCTTGGCCTCGCGCAACTGGATCTCGATCTGTTTGCGCGCGGTCAGATCCGTGTGGGTGCCGACGGCGCGGATCGGTGTGCCGGCCTCGTCCCGGGCAACGACCTTACCGCGGTCAAGGATCCATTTGTAGGCTCCATCTCGGGCACGCAGACGAAACTCGATCTCGTAGCCACCCTCGACCATCAACCTGTTCTCAACGGCCTCCATGACCGGCGCGCGATCCTCCGGGTGCACGAGGTCCGACCACAGATCAAGCCGTTCGTCGTCGAGCTCGCCGGGCTGGTACCCCAACATCCCGAAATAAGCGGGGCTGTAATAGGTGCGATTGGCGCGGATGTCCCAGTCCCAAAGGCCGTCATTGCTCGCGTCCAATGCAAAGGCGTAGCGTTCCTCGCTCTGCTTGAGTTGAGCGTTCAAGGCTTCGAGTGCCCCGGTCCGCTCGACGACCTGGGTTTCCAAATCACGGCGGTAGTTGTCGAGCTCCCGCTCGACGCGCTTCTTGTCGGTGATGTCACGCCACACCACGTGCAGCAGCTTCTTCTCGGGCTGTTGGATATGCGTCAGCAGCACCTCGACGAGGACTGGCTCGCCATCGGCGCGAACATGCTCCCACTCGAACTGCAGCGCCCCCTCCTCGAAGACTCTCTGGATCAGCGCCTCGGCCTTCACTGTGGAGCGCTGACCATCGGGCTGGTGCTCGGGAGACAGGTCGACGGGGGTGAGCCCTTCGAGTTGGTCAGCATGATCCATCCGCAGCATCTCGAGCGTCGCCCGATTCGGATGCGTGTAGCGCCCGTCCTCGATGAGGACAACGGCCTCCTTGGTGTCCTCGAACAGCCGACGAAAGCGCTCCTCGCTCGCGCGCAGATTCGCTTCGGCCAGCGCAACGACTCCACGCTGGATCTCCTCGCGCTCCAGTGCGGCGGCAGCCGCGATGCGACGTTCGAGGACACTCGTCAGACGCGCCGCAACGGCGTCGATCAGAACACGCTCGCCCTTGAGGAAAGGCCCCTCGTCCTGCTCCGGACGGGATTCCAGATACACCACGTCGACATGCCCCCGAACGGCATCCCCGATCCGGATCGGCGCCATCTGGAGCGCGGGCGCCGCGGCCGTGAAACCCGCCGTGGCGAAGGACTCGCCGTCCCAGTGGATCGCCGCGGCGGCCACGTCCGGGTGAAGCCATGCTGCGGGTAACCGCTCAACAACCGCGCGCAGCATCTCGCCCTGAGGCGTCTGTATCGACTCGGTCGCGCGCAGGACGGCCTGGAGACACTCCTGCTCTTTGAGCCGTTCGCGCAATTGAATCTGGGTGGCGCGGATCTCGGTGAGCAGGACGTCCAGGCGGGTGCGCTCCTCGTCCAACTCCCGCGCATGCCGCTGGCTCTCACTACGCGCGGCGCGCAGCCGCGCGGCATAGATGCCCAAAACCAACAGGAGGGTCAGAATCGTCGCAGCACCGACCATGGCGGCGATCAACCCGTCGCGATGCTCGTCCCAAACCCGGGCCCAGGTCAGCAGCGATTCACTTTCATAGGGCGGAAGCCGGAGCGCCCGCAACAGGGCTCGGACGGATTCGTACTCGTAAGGGAGGGTAAATCCGTGCAGATCAGGCACACTGCCGCTCGGCATCATCAGCAGCGCTGCGGCGACCCGTTTCGCCAGATCCTCGTCGAGCTGGGGCATCGCAAGCACTGGACGCGCCGGGTAAAGCGGGGTCGACAAGGCATAGGGATAGCCTGGCAGATCGCGCCGGGCGAGCACCCGCAGCGTGCCGGGCGAGACCCGACCGTCGCGTTCCCACTGCTCGAGTACGCCACCGCGCACAAACAGGGCATCCACCTGCCCAGTCTGCAATGCGACGAGCCCAGCTTCGGGGGATTCATCAGTGAGCAGCGATTCAATCTCTTCCGGGACGCGGACACCCGCCTTGAACAGCTCATAGACCTGCGCATCGAAACCAGTCAACTGATGGACATCCAGGGCCCCGATCCGCTCGCCCGCCAGATCCTCCAGACGCTGCAGGTCGGTGCGCTCGTCACGCACCAGGATGGCGCCGCCATAGCCGCGCTGCGGCTTGCCATCGGCAAGCCCGACCAGGCTCGCTAAAGGCGCCGAGAGGCCAATGCGGTGATTGAGCGCCAGGTAATCGCCGGCATTGGTGATGAGCAGATCAACCTGACGCGCGATGATGGCCTGGTTGAGATCCGCGTGTCCAAGCACCCGGACACTGACGCTGACGTCGCCAAGCTGCTGCTCCAGGCGCTGCGCCAATGGCTCCCAGCGCGCCTGCTCCTCAACGACCGGACCAGCGGCGAGGATCCCGACCCGGAGCGTTCGGGACGGCTCAGCCGAAGCCGCTGCTGACCCGCCAAGGCACAGAACGAGCAGCGCCCAGTTCGCCAGACGCCGGCTCATCCCGGCTCCGTTGGCAAGCCGTCCGCTCGGAACAATCCCTCCAGTGGGGGCACACCCTGCAGCAGATCAGCGTCGATTAGAATCCCCGCGATCTCGCGCGCTGTCTGGTTCAGCTCAAGTGCCGGCGGCAACAGGTATTGGCGGTTGTAGAGCGCGTCGGGCAGATCAAGACCGCTGAAGATGCGCTTGACGTCGTCGACCTGAACGCCCAGTAGACGCGCCAGCAGATAGCCGGTGTCGATGGGATTGCGATACCACAGCTCGCGTGCCCTGAAGTGCCCGGCGATCAGCTCGCGGACTGCCCCGCCCTGGCGCTGCAGCGTCCCGGTGCGCAAGGCCAGAACGTCCAGGATCCGCATCGGCAACGCGCGGCTGTCGAAGAGCCGGACCAGTCCACGCGCCTCCAACGGCGTCAACGCCGGCTCGTAGGTCAGGATGGCATCGGGTGCGAGCTGCTCCCAGGCCGCCAAATGATCGAATTGCATCGGCTCGATGATGACGTCGGCCGGGGCGAGTCCGGCGGCCTGCAGGACGTGGTGAAGCATCACCGCACCGAGACTTGAGTCCTCCACGGCGATGCGTTTGCCGGCAAGATCGGACAGGCTGCCCAGACCCGGTCGGGTCAGCAGCGCATCCCCGCCGGCCGAGACATTGATGATGAGGACAGTCTCAACGGGCACCCCGTCGGCACGCAGGAGAAGCACCTCATCCAGGGTCAGCGCCGCGCCATCCACCCGTCCTTCAGCCAACGCCCTGGCCGACTCCTCGAGCGTCGCGGTCTTCACAAGTTGCACCTGATCTGGCGCGTACCAGCCCTCCTGCTCGGCCAGGGCCATAAACTGGTAGCCGGCCCAAGGCGCCAGCGCGACACGCAACGGCGAGCGCGCGCAACCGGCCAGGCCACCCAATGCGGCAACGGCAACGCCCTGCACCCCGAGTCGCAGCAGGCTGCGCCGACTGAGCAATCGAGGGAGATCAATCGCATTCAAGGTGCTGATCCTCCGGTTGGCTTGCCGAGCGGTCACTGAACACCCTTTTAGTGTGGCGGCACGGTGGCACCCTGCCCTCATCCATTCCTAGCGAGGCTTCGCCTCAGACCGACGAGCCATGGGAAGATGTCCAATGTCGGGCGGCCCCGGTCGAGCAACGGAAGGCTAAACTTCCGAGAGTAGCCGCATGTAGCGGCAAGTGGCGCGTGGCCAAGATGTCAACCGGGGCCTGCTATTATGTTAGACCAAACTGTTTCAGAGTTGCTGAACAATCGGGTCACGCTGGACCTGAATTAACGGAGATCTAGATGGATCAACCGTCCCCGATATCATCCCGCCGTGGCGCGGGCCGTCGCCGAGAACGGTCTGATCGAGGCCAGGGAATTCCGGGGCACCTGCAAAGCCGGCCGGGTGCGCGATACGCTCATCAGCGCCGTTGTCCTCGACGATCGGTTGCTGGTCGGCTTGATGGACATCACTGAACTGCGGCAGGCGGAGCGGGAACTGCGCTCGGCACGGGAGGCGCTGGAGCGGACCGCCTACGAAGTCACCGAAGCCATCCCGGTGGGTACCTACAGCATGGTGCTGGCGCCCGGTGCCGCCATGGTCCGGTTCTCGTTCATGAGCAAGCGCTTCCTGGAGCTGAGCGGAGTGAGCCGGGAGGAAGCGGAAGGCGACACCATGAGTGTCTTCGCGTGTGTCCATCCCGAGGACTTCGACGACTGGGTTCGTCTGAATGCCGAGGCCTTTGCCGAAAAACGGCCGTTCTTCGGACAGACGCGGATCATCGTCGACGGCGAGGTGCGCTGGATCACCGCCGAGTCTGTTCCACGCGATCTTCCCGATGGATCGACGGTCTGGGAAGGGGTACTGATCGATGTCACCGAGCGCGTTCGCGCTGAGCAGGCCCTGATCTGCGCCAGAGAGAAGGCTGAATCGGCCAATTGGGCGCTGAGGCATAGCAACCTGGAACTGAAGCGGCTCGCCACCACGGACCAACTGACCGGAGCACACCGAGAAAAGGGGTTCACCGAGAAAAGGGGGTCGGAGCCCGGCCGAGTTTCTCGACCGCCTACCGCAGGGTTTCGAGACCTTCCCGGGCGAGCGTCAGCGCATCGCCAGCGCATGCACGGTGCTGCGCAATCCGGTTCTGCTGTTGCTCAACGAGGCCCCAGCGCCTTGGATGTTGAGAGCGAGCGGCTGGTGCAGGAGGCGTTGGAGCATCTGATGCAGGGCCTCACCAGTATCGTCATCGCCCGGGTCAATCCAGGGCGATCCCGTGGCGATCCGCGGCATCGCGCAGGCCGTCCAGGGCCGCGGCGAAATCAAAGCGGTGCACGGCATCGGCGATGACCGCATACTGCTCCGCCAAACCCGCGCCGAGTAGATCCGCGTGATCGGTCAGCAGTTGGCTGCTGGCGAAATCGTCGTCGCTCAGGCCCCGGGCGAGATCCCGGCAGACCGACCGCAGCAGATTTGCATCGATGGGCGCCTGCGACTCTACCGGCATCGGCAGCGCCGCCGACGATGTCGCGTCCTGACTGCGGATGGCGTCGATCAATGTGTCGAGTTGCCGGCTGGTCTGGATACGCTGTCCGCGAAGCGACTCGGTCGTGTCTCGCAGACGCAACGCCTGCTCAAGTTGCGCGGCCGAGCTCGCCACCTCGGTGGCGCCTATCTGCGCCGCCACGCCTTTCAGTGTATGGGCCAGGCGTTGCGCATTGGTCCAGTCGGCTGACTGGAGCGCTGCGTCAAGCAGGTTGTCGAAGCTGGACTGCGTCTCGACGAATGTCTGGAGCAGGGATCGATACAGTGTCTCGCGCCCGAGCGACTGGCGTAGTCCGCGTGCAACGTCCAGCCCGGGGATCCGACCCAAATCGCCGATACCCTTGTCCGGTGCCTCGCCGGCGCCGGGCAGAGTCGCGCCGGTTACGGCGGAGGCGGGCACACCCGCGCCGACAGGGCGCCCGGCCGACACCATCGGGCTGCGTGGCGCGATCCACTCTTCCAGGACGCGTGTCAGATGATCGGGCTCGATCGGCTTGGCAAGGTGGTCGTTCATGCCGGCTTGCAAACAACGCTCGCGGTCCCCGGGCATCACGTTGGCGGTCATGGCGACGATGGGCAGGTCCGCGAAGCCCGGCAACCTGCGGATCGCGCGCGTCGCCATGAGCCCATCCATCACCGGCATCTGGATGTCCATCAGGACCAGATCGTAGCGATCCTGCTGCACCCTCCGAAGCGCGATAGCGCCGTCGGCCGCGATTTCGACCTGCAGCCCGAGTTCGCCAAGCAGCTCCAACGCAACCTGCTGGTTGATGAGGTTGTCCTCAACCAGCAGCACGCGTGCGCCGGCGATGATGCCCGGCCTGTCTGCTGAGAGGCCGGGCGAGGAACCCGGTTGCGGCGCGGGCTCATCCTGCTGCGCCGGATCCTCGGTCAGCAGATGCATGAGGCTGTCGAAGAGCAGAGACGGGTTCACCGGCTTGATCAGGATGTCCGAGAAGCCCGCGGCCGTCGCCGATTTGATCAGCTCCTCGCGCCCATGCGCGGTGATCATGATGAGAGGCGGGGGATGGTCCAGCGCCAACCGGCGGATCTCCCAAGCCGTCGCCAGACCGTCCATGTCGGGCATCTGCCAATCGATCAGGACAACCTGATAGGGCAGTGCGGCGCGCTGTGCACGGACGACCCGATCCACGGCGGCAGCCCCCGAGTCGACCGCATCGACCACGAAGGTCATGCCGGTGAGCAGGTGGGTGAGCACCTCGCGCGAGCTGTCATTGTCATCGACCACCAGGACGCGCAATCCGCGCAGGTCGGGCCGCGGCAGCAGGCGGCGTGACTGATCCGCGCTGATTCCCAGGCGGGCGGTGAACCAGAAGGTCGAGCCGACGCCGAACGTGCTCGCCACGCCGACTTCGCCCCCCATCAGCTCGGCGAGGCGTCGGCAGATCGCCAGCCCCAATCCGGTGCCCCCGTACTTGCGGGTGGTTGAGCTATCGGCCTGCCGGAAGCTCTCGAACAACCGCGCCTGCTGCGCTGTTGTGATGCCGATGCCGGTGTCGCGGACGGCGAAGCGCAAGCGGATGTCTGAGTCTGTCGCCTCCAGGATCTCCACCTGGATGTTGATTTCGCCGTGCTCGGTGAACTTGACGGCATTGGTGGCAAAATTGATGAGAACCTGGCTCAGGCGCAGTGGATCGCCGACGAGTCGGCCCGGCACGCGCTCATCGGTGGCGATGATCAGCTCCAGGCCCTTTGCCGCTGCCTGCTCGGCGATCAGCGCGGCGACATTCTGCAGGACAGCATCGAGCTCGAAGTCGATATGCTCGACGTGCAGCTTGCCGGCCTCGATCTTGGAAAAATCCAGGACGTCGTTGATGATCCCGAGCAGATGCTGGCTCGATCCCTGGATCTTGGTCAGATAGTCGCGCTGGCGGGTCGTCAGCTCTGTCTTGAGGATCAGGTAGGTCAGGCCGATAATGGCGTTCATCGGTGTGCGGATCTCGTGGCTCATATTGGCCAGGAAATCCGCCTTCAGGCGCACCGCGTCTTCGGCGAGCCGCTGGGCCTCGCGCATCTTCTCCACAGCGGCCCGTTCGCTGTCGATATCGTCGATCACCCAGACCGTGCCTTTGCCCGGGTCGTCGGGATCCACGGCATTGCCGCTCAGGCGCGCCCAGAAGAGGCTGCCGTCCTTGCGGATGAGCTGTGCTTCGCGCCGACTGGGCTGATCGATCCAGCTCGGGGCAGGGATCTCGCCGCCGGGCCGGTTGGCCGCCTCGGTCGGACACCAGATCGCCGTCGACTTGCCGACCATCTCCCCGAGCGGCCATCCGCAGATCTCATGCAGCCGTCGGTTACAGCGCATCAGGGTCCGGTCGGTGATCAGCGCGATGCCCGACGTGGCGGTCTCGAAGAGCACCTCCTGCTCCTCCAGGGCCGCCGAGAGATCGGCGGTGCGCCGCGCGACCTCGATTTCCAGCCGATCACGGGCTGCCTCGCTCTCCCGGCGGGCCGCGTGAACCGCCTCCAGGGCCTGCTGCAGCTCGCGTGTCTTGGAGGCGACGCGCCGGCGCAGCGCCCAAGTCCAGATCAGGAGTGCGAGGCCCGCCAGCGCGAGCGCACCGACCAGCAGCGCGGCATGATGCAGGACATCCGAATAGGGCAGCGGCTGTCCCATCCAGGTCTTGCGCAGCGCCTCGCGTTCCTGCGGCCTGATGGCCGCCATCCCCCGCTCGACCAGGTCGAGGATGTCGGTATTGCCCTTGCGCACCGCGCGATGAAACTGTCCCTGATAGAGCTCGAAGGCCTTGCGGAAGCTCTTCTGCGCATTGAGCCGGTACATGTAATAGTTCGCGGGATACTCGTCGAGACAGAAGAGTTTGATGTCTTCGGCGAGCGCGCCCATCAGGAGCTCGGTGTAATCCCGGTAGAGACGCAGGTTGGTGATGCCCTCACGGCGCAGGCGCTCGACGCAGGCATCCCCATCCATAACACCGATCTGGAAGCCCCGCAGGGCGGCAACGTCGTTGATGCCCTGAATCGAATCATGGCTGTAGATCGCCACCGGCAGATTGGCGTAGGGCGCGGTGAAGTCATAGCTCAGCTCGCGCTCGGGTGTGCGATAGATGTTCTCGATGACGTCCGCGTCGCCCCGGAGAAGGGTGCGTTGGGCCTCGGCCCAGTTGGCGACATCGATCTGAACCGGGACGCCGGTCTTGGTCTCCCACAGCCGCCACAAATCGACGAGATAACCCGTCGCCTGACCGTCCTGGTTGCGAAACAGATAGGGCGGGTAGTTCTCGTCCCCGATGACACGCAGCACCCGCTGCTCGGCGGCGTCGTCCCCCGCCGCGGCGCTCCAGGCCAACGTGGCGCCGATCAGGATGCTGATCCAGATCCGGTAGCTGACCCGGTGCCAGACCCATCCCGGCGTCAACATTGGCGTGGTGCGCGATGAACGGCGACTCATGATGGTCTCGGCTCAGGGCGATTTCGGCGCCGTTGCCACGACCGCACGCAGGATGCTCAATGCCTCCTCGAAGGAGAAGTCTTCCAGATGGTGCTTGAATGCCGCGGCCTCTTGACCGAGGGCGGCGCTCAGCAGGGGTTCGTTGTCGCGAAAGAGCGTCATCGCTGCCATGTCGTCCGCGGCGAGGAGCGCCGTCAGCCTGCCCGTGACCTCGCTTGCGATGGCGGCCGTGAGCGCTGCGTCGCCAGGGTCGGAGGAAACCCGTTCGTGGTGCGGATCCAGGCA
This sequence comes from Thiocapsa sp. C2-2m, assembly GCF_041903745.1. Lineage (NCBI taxonomy): Bacteria > Pseudomonadati > Pseudomonadota > Gammaproteobacteria > Chromatiales > Chromatiaceae > Thiocapsa > Thiocapsa sp. C2-2m. The sequence goes on from NZ_JBBWVD010000005.1 coordinate 142,492, forward strand.
CTTGGCGTCACTGTTCGCGTGACGGCTCGCTCGTATGGTGTGCGGATCCGTCGCGGCGCATTGCGGCAGGATGGCGCGGAGATCGATGCCGTCGATCGCGGCAAGTTTGCGACGGATGTCGGACAGGTCTGCGCTCGTCTGCCCGTCTGGACCGGGACCTGGATCGGAATCGGGATCGGGCACGGCATGCTCAGCCAGGCCGAGGGCGCCGGTGTCTGTTGCGTCCGGCGCATCCTCGGCTAGGTCAACCTCAAGGCCCGCCGATTCCAGTAACTCGAACGCAACATCTTGATTAACTGGATTATCTTCGACCAGAAGGACTCGGCTGTGCCCGCGTCGGCGGAGCTGGCTCTCCGCTTCGCCGAGCGGCAGTCGCCGCTGGCCATACCCCGGCCGACCGGAGAAGGTCTCGGGCAGATCATCGACCACGAGTGCAGGCTTGCCGCGGGTCGGTGCCGCGTGGCCGCGTGCCGTATCGCCGACACGACCTGGATCGAAGGGGATCTCGACCCAGAAGGTGCTGCCGTGCCCGAGCTGACTCTCCACGCCGATGCGTCCGCCCATCAGCTCGGTCAGGCGCCGCGAGATGGCCAGACCAAGGCCGGTGCCGCCGTACTTTCGGGTGGTGGAGGTATCGGCCTGCTCGAACGCCTGGAAAAGTCGGCCTTGCTGCTCGGGGGTCAGGCCAACCCCGGTATCTTGGACCTCGAAGCGTGCCATCAGTCCACCCGGCACGTCGCCGCTGGTCCAACCGCGCAGCGTGATGCTTCCCGATTCGGTGAACTTCACCGCGTTGCCGAGGAAATTCAACAGGATCTGGCCAAGCCGTAACCCGTCGCCACGCAGGATCGGGGGCAGACCCTGCAGGTCCACGATCAATTCGAGGTGCTTCTCGGCGGCCCGCTCGCGCATCAGGCTGCAGATGTTGTCGATGATGCGCTCGAGCTCGAAATCGGTTTGCTCCAGTTGCAGCCGGCCGGCCTCGATCTTCGAGAGATCGAGGATGTCGTTGATGATGCGGAGCAGATGGTGTGCCGCCACCGAAACCTTGGCGAGCCGCTCGTTCTGGGTTGGCTCTCGGATGTCGCGTTTGAGCAGGTGAGTCAGACCGATGATGGCGTTCATCGGCGTGCGGATCTCGTGGCTCATGTTGGCGAGGAAGTCGCTCTTGGCCCGGTTGGCGGCTTCAGCCGCTTGTGTGGCCTGTTGCAGCTCCAGCGTGCGCTCCTCGACCAACTGCTCCAGATGCGCAGAATAGGTGGCGATCTCCTCGCCCATGCGCTTGGTTTCGGTCACGTCCTGCTTGAGTGCGACATAGTGCCGGATCCGGCCATCGGGGTCGCGCAGCGGTAGGATCGTGGCCAATTCCGCCAGCTCGCGTCCGTCCTTGGCTCGATTGATGAGCTCACCTTTCCAGGGTTCTCCGGCGGTTAGCGCGGCCCAGAGTGCCGCGTAGGTGTCCGCCGGTGTCTTGCCCGATTTGATGAAACTCGGGTTCCTGCCAAGGGCCTCCTCGCGGCTGTAGCCGGTCGCCCGGCAAAAGGCGTCGTTCACATAGGTGGTCCTGGCATCCAGATCCGTAATCACCACGGCATTCGGACTCTGCTCCACCGCCATCGACAGCATGCGAATCCGCGCCTCGGCCTGCTTCTCGGCCGTGATGTCGCGCCAGATTCCCAGAATGGCGTCGCCGCCATCCTGCCGCATGTAGCGCAGATTGACGCTGACATCAATGAGCCGGCCGTCCTTGCAGCGGTGAGCGCTTTCGAACTGGGCGCTGCCGGTCTTGGCCAGCTCATCGATCATTGCGGCGATGTCCTGCGGCCGCATCTCGGCCTGGATGTCGCCGACCGTCATCCCGAGCATCTCTGCCCGGCTATAGCCGAGTGCGTTGGCGCTGGCCGGATTGACCTCGATGAAGCGCGCGGTTTGGGCGTCGACCAATTGGATCGCGACGGGAACCTGCTCAAGGATCGTCTGTAGCGTTGCCAGCGTGCCTTGCTTGGCCTCGTCTTCCGGGCTGGAACGACGACGGGTCCGGACTGCGACGACGGCGATCACGATCATCAGGATCAGGATCAGCAGCGTACAGGCGAAGAGCACCCAGGGGAGAAGCGGAAGGCTCAGGTGTTGTCTCCTGGTGAGCAACCGGGCGAGCATGGGCTGTCGGTTGGACCGCTCCCGGTCGTGGTGGCTCGCCGATTGTTCCAGACGCGCGAGCGCCGCCTACTCGGCCGCGTGCTCCTCATCCGGGTAACGCGCCGCGATCTCGGCAAAATGCTCGCGGCAGGCCAGGAAGGCATCGACGACCGCTGGGTCGAAATGGCTGCCACGCCCGTCAAGGATGAGCCGGGTTGTGGTCTCCAGATCCATCGGGAGCTTGTAGATCCGACGGCTCATCAAGGCGTCGAAGACATCCGCGAGCGCCATCAACCTGGCCGAGACAGGAATGGCGTCGCCTGCCAGACCGGCGGGGTAGCCCGAGCCATCCCATTTCTCGTGGTGGCCAAGCGCAATCTCACTGGCGATCTGCAGGAAGGCAAAGGCATCTCTGGCCTGCCCGGCTTCCCGGTCGCCCATGTCCTTGACGGCCTGCGCCATCGCCTTATCGATCGCGGCGGCGCCGATGACCGGGTGCGTCTTCATGACCTCCATCTCCTCGGCGGTTAGGCGGCCCGGTTTAAGCAGGATCGCATCGGGGATGCCGACCTTGCCGAGATCGTGCAGGGGCGCCGCCTTGATCGTCAGCTCCAGGCGGGGACCGGCGAGGGCCGCCTGGAAGCGCTCGTGCGTCGCGAGATGTTTGGCCAGGAGCTCCACGTAAATCTGTGTGCGGATGATGTGCTGCCCGGTTTCGTTATCGCGTGCCTCGGCCAGATTGGCGAGTGCATGGATGCTCAGTTCCTGGATCAGGAGATTGTCGCGCATGCGTCGCGCGACCTCGGCTTCCAGCCAGGTGTTCTCGTCGGCCAGTCGATCGCGCGCCGCTTTCAGCTCGATCTGCGTCTTGACGCGCGCCAGCACGATGGCTGGATTGATCGGCTTGGTGATGTAATCGACCGCGCCGAGTGACAGTCCGAATTCCTCGTTCTCGGCGGCGTCCATCGCCGTAATAAAGATCACCGGGATGTCCCGCGTCCCGACGTCGGCGCGCAGACGCTTGAGCACTTCATAGCCGTCGATGCCTGGCATCATCACATCGAGCAGGATCAGGCTGGGCGCAGGTGGCGAGCTCGCCGCGCGCAGTGCCCGCTCGCCCGAGTTGGCCACGCGCACCCGGTAGAGCGGCTGTAATAACTCACCAAGAACGCTGAGGTTTTGCGGCGTATCGTCAACGATCAGGATGGTGGCTAAAGGCCCTGCGCCGGGCGGCGTCGGCGAGAGCGCCGCGTCGTTTTCTTGACGGCTATGTTCCGTGGTCATCCGACGCTACCCCCTCTCAGGTTGGAGATCCGCGGTGCCTCGCCGCTGGGGCGTTGCAGTGGCCTTTGGCTTCGCAGCATCCGCACGCGTCGATCTGGACCGAACCGCCGTTCGAGAATCGGACAGACTCGGGGCGAGCGGCCGGAGGTCGGTGACCAACGGTAAGCGGTCTAAACTCTCAACGCTCAATAGATCCTCAGGAAAATTCTGTAAAGTAAAAGTTTGTAAAGTAAGTCATTCCGTGTGCGCCCGGAGCCGATCGAGACCGGCGCGGACGCGTGTGGAGAGCGCACGGGCATCGATCACGTGGCGCCGTTCCGGAAAGAAATGGATACTCTTGGATCAACGACCAAATGCGGATCCCCTCCATGACTGACTCTTGTCGAAGCCCAATCCATCAGTGTCGAGGAGTATCTCGCGGGCGAGGCTGTCGCGCCGGTCCGCCATGAGTACGTCGCCGGCGAGGTCATCGCGATGGCCGGCGCCACCGAGGAGCACGCAACCATCGCCGCAATGTCTTCGCTTTGCTGCGCGTGCATGTGCGCGGCAGCCCGTGCCGGGTCTGCATCGCCGGTTCGCCATCCATGCTGCTTGGTCGGCCGGGTGCACAGCATGACTATTTGTCACAGCCAACGAACAGCGTCCGGTTAAGGCATTACCGTGAAACGGCGTGTCGCTCATGGGAATCCCGTGAGCGCATCGTCCAGGCGGGCATAGGACCGTACGGATGCCCGTAAAGTGCCTCTGGGCTCGCTGGCTTGATAGCGCCGCGCAGAGGCTTCCCAACGAAGCCAACAGGTGGCCGAAGCACAACGTCGCGCGTCGAAACCTAAGAAGAATTCCCTGACGAATCGGCAGATTGGCGACCCACTCCACAGGAACAGATTATCTATTTGTTTTGGTTGATGAATGAGGGGCCATTGCCGCTGATTGCAAGCTGAAGACACCCCATAGACATGCCAAATAGGCGTAGACACTTCGTCTCGGCTCCCGTTTACAGTCGTCTTTGGCCCGCCAGGATCGGAAAGACCGACAGACGATGCCGACCCGTTCAGTCAGTCCAGCCCCGAAAAGTCCCGTAATCGCGTCATTCATCGGCGGACTTGGGCTCAGGGGCGGAATGGGCACTGTGTTTGTGGCATGCGCTTTGCTGGACGCAAACAAGCCGATGCAGACACCAGGAATAGCCTTGCCGCATCGGGGTGGTCCAGGAAACCGGAATCGCAAACCGATGCTGGCGCTGACGTATCGAGTGACTGACCCACACGAAAGGATGCGCCGATTCGGCGAGATAAAAGCACCACTTCGAACTGCCTAGTGGAGCATTGCAGAGATCCCGATACCGTCCGAGATCATTGTCGTAATCGACCATCGATACGACTAGGACAACGACAACGACAACGACAACGAACGGTCTCGACACATCTGCCGTGCTGCAATAGTTCGTTCCACTAAGCACCCGTTCCGCCTGCGTACGGAGATCGCATGCATGTCCGATGGTCGATCGTGCCTTGTCATTGGAGAGCCCAACAGTGAGAGATCTAAAGCTCATTGCCATCGCTGCCCTGTGCAATCTAGCCTGGGCCAGCGTCGCCGCGGACACGCCCAAGTCCGGTTACCGCAGCGCCACCTGGGATCCGATCCACTTCAAGCCGGCGATCGAGACAGCCACGGATGAGCAGTGCCTGACCTGCCACCGGGAGGTGCTGGAACGCCGCCCGAGACCGCAGACCATCTCCGGCGAGCCCAGCGGGGAGCTGCTCGCCTGGTACCAGACGCTCGACGGCTATCAGGGCGAGCAGGACACCTTCCATCGCCGCCACTTGGTCACCCCCGAGGCTAGGCGCTTGATGGACTTCCGGTGCAACACCTGCCACCAGGGCCACGATCCCAAAGAGGAGATCTCCGGCTCCGCGGACGACACGCAGCCCGGCATCAAGTCGCGCAGGAGTGTCGACCCGAACATCTGCCTCATGTGCCACGGTCAGTTCGACTGGGAGGTGATGGCGGGACTCGCCGGCGATTGGCCCGAGGTCCGCGATCAGTTCAAGAACGACTGCGTCACCTGCCACCAGGAATACCGCACGGTCCGCCACCAGCTCAACTTTCTCGACGCCGGAGAGATCGAGCAGGCCGGCAAAGAGAGCAGCGACTCCTGTTACGGCTGCCATGGCGGCCGCGCCTGGTACGCGACACCCTATCCCTATGTCCGTCGCCCCTGGCTGGAGCGCATGCCCGAGGTCGATCCGGAATGGGCACGCGGCCGCCAAACCGAATACGACGAGCGCTTCACTCGTTTAAAAACCCGGAGTCCGCGAGAATGAGCATCGGTCAAGACATCGACGAGACCCTGTCGCGTTCACTCAAGATCAAGCGCCGCAGCATACTCAAGGCCTGCGCTGCGGCGGCTGCCGCCATCGGTACCGGTGGACTGGTACGCATCAAGGACGCCGCCGCCTTCGCCTATCGGGATTATCCCACCGACGACGCGCTGGAGACGGTGGTCACCAGTTGCGCACACAATTGCGGCTCGCGCCACGTGCTGGTGGCCCACAAGAAGGGCAACGTGATCGTGCGCCTCTCCTCCGACGACGGCACCCATCAACGGGGCGGCTGCTATGGAAAGGACACCGAGGAAGAGCCGCAACTTCGAGCCTGTTTGCGCGGCCGTGCCTATCGCGAGCGCATCTATTCCCCGGAGCGCCTGCTCTACCCCATGATCCGGGTGGGCGAGCGCGGGGAGGGGCGATTCCGGCGGGCCACCTGGAACGAGGCGCTGGAGCTGGTCTCCGACAAGCTGATCGCCACCAAAGAGCAGTACGGGCACCAGGCGATCCTCGATCAGAGCTATGCCGGCGCCTCCTATGGCGTTCTGCACAAGTCGGACCAGATCGAGGGCCTCCAAGGCCGGTTCCTCGGCATGTTCTCCTGCCGAACCAGCTCCTGGTCAGTCCCCTCCTACCAGGGAACCACCACCAGCTCGCGCTGGACCTTCGGCACCATCGAGGACGGCAGCGAGGACGACACCTTCGCCCACTCGAAGCTGATGATCCTGTGGGGCTGGAACCCCGCCTTCACCTTCCACGGGGGGAATACCGTCTATTACATGCGGCTGGCCAAGCAGCGGGGCTGCAAGTTTGTCTGCGTCGACCCGCAGTACACCGACAGCGCCGCGGTCTTCGACGCCTGGTGGATTCCCATCCGGCCCGGAACGGACGCGGCCATGATGGCCGGCATGGCCCACTTCATCTTCACCCGCGGGCTCCAGGACCAGCCCTTCATCGACAAATTCGTCCAAGGCATGGACCCGCGCACCATGCCCTACTGGGCATCCACCTCACCGAACGGGCGCGAAAGCTTCAAGGAGTACATCCTCGGCACCCTCGACGGCCAGCCCAAGACGCCGGAATGGGCCGCCGAGATCTGCGGGGTCTCGGCGGAGGACATCAAGAAGCTCGCGGAGCTCTATGCCACCACCAAGCCCGCCGCCCTGAAGGCCTGCTGGGGTCCCGGGCGGGCGGCATACGGCGAGCAGTTCAACCGCATGGCCGCCGCGCTTCAGGCCATGACCGGGAACATCGGTGTCCTCGGCGGCTGCGCCGAGGGGGTCGGCAAGGCCTGGCACGCGGAGGGGGTCGCCCACCCCCACGATCAGTACTCGAACATCTGGTTCGCCTCCATCAAGTCCGACCGCTGGGCCTATATCGTCAACAACTACCCCGACGTCAGCCGCGAGGAGGCCGGCCTCTGGCCGCGCGATGACGAGCGCGACGGGGTGGTGCCGAACATCCGCGGGATCTTCTGGCAGGGCTCTGACTGGCTCAATCAGCTCACCAACATCAATGCCGAGATCGAGGCCATCAAGAAGCTCGACCTGGTGGTCTGCCTCGATCAGACGATTACCCCCTCCGGGCTCTATGCCGATGTGCTGCTGCCCATCTGTACCCATTTCGAGCGCCACGACGTGGCCCTGCCCTGGTACAAGGGTCACTACTACATCCATCGCCCCAAGGTGATCGAGCCCTTGGGAGAGTCGAAGACCGACTTTCAGGTCTTCACCGAGCTCGCCTACCGCATCGGCAACAAGACCGGGATGGGCGACCGGTTCGGGCAGGTCTACAACCCGCGCGCCACACGGGACTACTGGAACAACCCGGACCCAGTGGACGAGGCCTATCTGCGGGCCTGGTGGGATGACCGGGTCATGGCCCACCAGCACGTCGAGATGCCCTGGAACGAGTTCAAACGACTCGGCATCTACAAGTTCAAGCTCAGTCGACCTCACGTGGGCTTTCAGGACCAGATCGAGCAGGGCACTCCGTTCCCGACCGCGTCCGGGAAGATCGAGATCCTCTCCTCCGAGCTGGCCCAGATCGACGACTGGGCCAAGACCCAGTACGGCTATCCGATCCCGTCTATCCCCAAGTGGATCGAGCCGTTCGAGTCGCTCAACCATCACGAGAAGCGCAAGCGCCATCCCTATCACATGATCACGCCGCACCCGCGCAACCGCACCCACTCGATCTTCCACAATATCGCCAATCTCCAGGAGGCCTGTCCCCACGAGATGATGATCAATACGGTCGACGCCCAGCGGCTCGGGTTGCGCACCGGGGAGGTGGTGGAGGTCTTCAACGACCGGGGACGGATCCTGGTGCCGGTCTATGTTTCCCAGCGCTGCATGCCCGGGGTGGTGGTCTGCCCCGAGGGAACCTGGATCGACCTCGACGACGAGGGCATCGACCGGGGCGGCAATCCCAATCTGCTCACCGCCGATGAGCCCAGTCCGGCCGGTTCGTTCGCCTACAACACCATCCTGGTGGACATCCGGAAAACCGGCCTGGAATTCCGACCCGGCTGGGATGAGTCGTCGGTGTCCCGAACCCACGTCTTCGGCCGGGACCTCTAGCGTGCGATTTGGGCCAAGGTTGCGAATGGAAGCCGCTCTCGACGTCCCGGCAGGGATGCCCCCGACAACGACAACGATCTCGCACGGTCTCGGAATCTCTGCACTGCTCCACCCGTCCGTCCATCGTCTTCGTGGCCCGGAGCAAGGGCCAGGCCGATTGAACAAACACGAAGATCAGGCGAGCCGGCAGTCCCCCCCGAGGAGGAGGAGAACCACCATGAAAGCCATCGCGGCAGTCCTGCCGCTCGTTCTCGCCATCGGGCCCGCCGCGGCCCTCGACATCGAGAACGCCAAGCGGATCAACCGGTCATGTGCCCTCTGTCACGGCAACTACGGCCAGGGCACACCGGGCACCATGTCCCCCAGGCTCGCCGGCCTGCCCGCCGGCTACCTGTCCAAGGAGCTTCGCTTTTACCGCGACGGGGTACGGCACTACCCTCCCATGGTGATCGCGTCCAGCGTCGACTCCATGACCGACAAGGATATCGACGACATCTCCGAGTATCTGGCCGGGGTGAACCTGCGCACGCTCAATCTGCCGGAGATCCCTGCCTATACCAAAGGGGATGCCGAGCTGGGCGAGGACTACTTCATGGATGAATGCAAGGGCTGCCACCGCACCACGGGTCTGGGCAAGCCGGAGAAAGACATCCCGCCGCTGGCCGGCCAGTACGGCAGCTACCTGTTCAACCAAATGAAACGGTTCCAGGAAAAGGATCGCCATCACGACAATGACCCGGAAGACGAGACGTTCGATGGGCTGGAAGACGAAGCCCTGGACGATCTGGTCACCTTCCTCACCACACTCCCCGCCCACGGCCCCCTGGATAAGGTCGAACCCTTCAGCCTGCAGGCCGAATCGTCTCCGGAGAGTGAGATGACGGACGAGATGATCGCGCTGGGCTCTGGCGGGACGACGGTCGCGACACAGGCAACGGGCGAGGCGCATCAGGCGATGAAGATCGCCGGACGCTTCAAGGTGCTGCCGACCGGCGACATCCTGCTCACCCCCATCAACCAGGATATGCGCCCGGTGACCGGCCTCTCCGGCGACTTCGAGGTCACCGAGGACGGTCTGCTATTCATTCCGAGATGATCGCGGATTCCAGTCAGCGGCGTTCCCAAACGGGGGGTGGGACGCCGCACCCAGTGCTATCCTCCAAGGAGACAATTACGTGAAGCCACTCATTCGCCGCCTGATCGGCGCAGCCGTCGCGATCGTGGCCATGGCTGCCTGGGCCCAGGACCGCCCCCAGGTGGAGATCCACGACATCTCCCAGACCGTTGTCAAGATGAGCCTTCAGGGCGGGGTGAGCATCGAGGACGCCAGCGCAGCGATGATGTCGAAGGCCGCGGAGCTCAATTGGAAGCTGGTCGGCCGTCAGGAGGTCCACGCGGAGATCCGGGCCCGGGGCGAGGAGTCCCCGCACCTGGAGATCCTCCAGTTTTGCGACCCGGACGACGCGGTCAAGATGGTGCGGATAGACCCCATCTACTCGGCCTATATGCCCTGCCGCATCGCGCTGGTCGAGGACGCCCAGGGAAGGCCCTGGCTGTTCATGCTCAACCTGGACATGCTGATCAACAACAACTCGCTGCCCAACGACCTCCAGGAGCTGGCAATACGGGTCAACCAGGCGATGCTGATCATCATGACGGCCGGGGCCACAGGCGAGTTCTGAGGCCATCGCCTCGGTTCCCGTCCGGCCGGTGGGCAGGATCTTTCTGCCCTTCGCCGCGGGTGATCGGACCCGAGACCTGCCGATCAGGTCCCGTATTCGGTCTGACGCACGGCCTCGTGGGGCCGGGCGGCCGCGAGGAGTCCCCTGCATCCCAACACCTGACACAACCCTTCGAGTTTCAACGGATCACTGCATGAACGACCAGACCCTCACCGATCCCTATGGCCGACGCATCGCCTACCTGCGCCTGTCCGTCACCGACCGCTGCGACCTGCGCTGCGGCTATTGCCTGCCGAAAGGCTTCAAGGGGTTCGAGGAGCCCGAGCACTGGCTCAGGTTCGAGGAAATCACCCGCGTCGTCGGCGCCTTCACCGCGCTGGGGGTGGGCCGTGTGCGCATCACCGGCGGCGAGCCGCTGGTGCGGCGCAATCTGCCCGAGCTGGCCGCCGGGCTGTCGGCGCTACCCGGCCTGGATGATCTCTCCATCTCCAGCAACTGCACCCGCATGGAGTCGCTCGCCGAGCCGCTCTATCGTGCCGGCGTGCGCCGGCTCAATGTCAGCCTCGACAGCCTGCGCCCCGAGGTCTTCAAGCAGGTCACCGGCGGGGATCTGGACAAGGTGCTGCGCGGCATCGCGGCGGCACGTGAAGTCGGCTTCGCACCCATCCGCGTCAATACCGTCGCGATGCGCGGTGTGAACGACGAGGAGATCGAGGACATCCTCGACTACTGCGCGGACAACGGCTTCACGCTACGCCTGATCGAGACCATGCCGATGGGCGCGACCGGTCAAGCCGCGCGGGATCAGTATCTCGATCTCCAGACGGTGCGTCGCCGCTTGGAGCAGCATTTCACCTTGATCCCGGACATCCTTCCGGGCGGCGGCCCGGCGCGCTACTTCCGCCTCGGCGCGACCGAGACCCGGATCGGCTTCATCACCCCGATCTCGCAGCACTTCTGCGAAACCTGCAACCGGGTGCGCCTCACGGTCGACGGCACCCTCTATCTGTGTCTCGGTCAGGAGAGCAGCTACGCGCTGCGGCCGCTGCTGCGCGACGGAATCGGGGATGACGAACTGCTTGAGCATCTGAAACAGGCCATCGCACTGAAACCCGAGCGCCATGAGTTCAACGAGCGCCCTGAGAAGGTCATCCGGTTTATGTCGATGACGGGCGGATGAATCGGGTCTCTGAAGCGCGAGAAAGGGGCCATAGGCCCCTTAGCGATACCCCGTGAAACTGAACGATTACTCGCCCGGCTCGATGGCCTTCATGCTGAGGCGGATGCGGCCTTGCTTGTCGACCTCCAGGACCTTCACACGGACCTGATCGCCCTCGGCGAGCTTATCACTCACGCTTTGGACGCGCTCCTCGCAGATCTGCGAGATGTGCACCAAACCGTCGCGTCCGGGCAGGATGGTGACAAAGGCGCCGAAATCCATCAGGCGTGCGACACGGCCTTCGTAGATCTTGCCCACCTCGACATCGGCCGTGATCAGACGGATCCGACGCTTGGCCTCCTCGCCGGCAGCCTTCTCGACCGAGAAGATCTTGACCACGCCTTCGTCGTTGATGTCGATGGTGGCGCCGGTCTCTTCCGTGATGGCGCGGATGACGGAGCCGCCCTTGCCGATAACATCGCGGATCTTCTCCGGATGGATCTTCAGCTCAATAATGCGCGGCGCGTGCTCGGACATCTCGGAGCGGTGTGAACCGATGACCTTGTTCATCTCGCCGAGGATGTGCAGCCGGCCGGCCTTCGCCTGATCGAGTGCCGTCTCCATGATTTCGGCAGTGATGCCCTCGATCTTGATGTCCATCTGCAGGGCGTTGATGCCCTCGGACGTTCCGGCCACCTTGAAATCCATGTCGCCGAGATGATCCTCGTCGCCCATGATGTCGGTCAGCACGGCGAAGGCATCGCCTTCCTTGATCAGACCCATCGCTACGCCGGCAACCGGCGCCTTCACCGGCACGCCGGCATCCATCAGCGACAGACTGGTGCCGCAGACACTGGCCATGGAGCTGGAGCCGTTGGACTCGGTGATCTCGGAGACCACGCGCACCGAATAGGGAAACTCTTCGATGCTCGGCATGACGGCGAGCACGCCGCGCTTGGCCAGCCGGCCGTGGCCGACCTCGCGCCGCTTGGGCGAGCCCACGCGCCCCGTCTCGCCGACGCAGAAGGGCGGGAAGTTGTAGTGGAGCATGAAGTGCTCGCGCCGCTCGCCTTCCAGTGCATCGATGACCTGCGAATCACGCTCGGTGCCCAGGGTCGTGATGACCAGCGCCTGGGTCTCGCCGCGCGTGAAGAGCGCCGAGCCATGGGTGCGGGGCAGCACACCGGTGCGAATCGTGATGGGACGGACGGTCACGTTGTCGCGGCCGTCGATTCGCGGGTTGCCGGCGATGATCGAGCTGCGCACGGTGGTCTTTTCGAACTTCTCGATCGCGCCCATGACCTGCTGCTCGGTCCAGGCCGATGCGTCGCCTCCGCACAGATCGGCGACCACTGAGGCACGCACCGCGTCCAGGGCCGCATAACGGTCCTGCTTTTCCTTGATGCGGTAGCCCTCGGCGATCCGATCGCCACAGGCGCTGGCGACGGCGTCGGCCAACGCGGTATCCGTCGGCGGCGGGGCCCAGGCGATCGGCGGTTTGCCGACCTCGGCGGCCAGCTCGCGAATTGCCTGAATTGCCGGCTTCATCTGCTCATGACCGAACAGCACGGCGCCGAGCATGATCTCTTCCGAGAGGCCGCGCGCCTCGGACTCGACCATCAAGACCGCCTTGTCGGTGCCGGCAACGATCAGGTCGAGATCCGAATCCGGACCCACGCCGACCACCGCCGGATTGAGGAGGTACTCGCCGTTCTTGTAGCCGACGCGCACCGCGCCGATCGGTCCGTTGAAGGGGACACCCGAGACCGCCAATGCAGCGGAGACGCCGAGCATCGCTGGAACCTCGGGATTGACGGCGGGGTTCAGCGACTTCACGGTTGCGATCACCTGGATCTCTTGCCCAAAGCCCTTCGCGAACAGAGGGCGGATTGGACGGTCGATCAGACGCGAGGTCAGGATCTCCACCTCGCTCGGACGCCCCTCACGACGGAAGAAGCCGCCGGGGATACGGCCGGCGGCATAGGTCTTTTCCTGATAGTCGACGGTCAGAGGCAGAAAGTCGCGCACCGCGCCGGGGCGCTTGTCGACAACGACCGTGACCAGGACGACCGTATCGTCCACGTTGACCATCACGGCACCATCGGCCTGGCGCGCGATCTCGCCGGTCTCGAACGTCACGGTCTGGTCGCCGAGCTTGAATTGCTTCACGATAGCTTTGGGAATCACAAGTAGATCCTCGGGTATGTGGTCCGTCGTAGCGCCGGGCCATGGTCCCCTGCAACCTCAGGGCATCTGAGCGCGCTGCGGTGACAGGGCTGTGCGTCGGTGCCGCCAGCGGCTTCCCAACCGCGGGGAGCGGGCGGATCGGGGGCTTTGCAACCGCCCGATCGCCAAATCGGAAGGCGCGCGTCAGCGACGCAGGCCGAGTCGTGTGATCAGCTCGCGGTAACGATCGAGATTCTTGCGCTTGAGATAGTCGAGGAGCTTGCGACGCGAATTGACCATGCGCACCAGACCGCGGCGCGAGTGGTGATCATGCTTGTGCTCCTTGAAATGATCGGTGAGCTGCAGGATGCGCGCGGTCAAAAGCGCGACCTGCACCTCCGGGGACCCCGTGTCGGTATCGGCACGACGGTAGTCTTCGACGATCTGTTTCTTCTCGGCTGCGGTCATTGTCATTGGTGGTCTCCCGGTTCGGTGATGGAGAAAAAAGGTCCTGCTCCGCCTCCCGTCGGGAGGGGGATCGATCGCCCCGACAATGACATCAGGGGATCGGACCATGGATAAGAAAACCTGAGCTCGACGGCGGCGCGCGCCGGACCCGCAGGGTATCGTGTGCTCGCAGCGTCGAGCGCCAACGACGCTTTACATTCTAAATCAGTCTCTTGGGCTGAACGCGCCCGTCGTCGAGGATACTGCCGACGCCGACGAAGTTCTGCGACGGATCATAGAGTCGCACCAATCCGTCCGTCGGTGCCTGCGGGATCAAGACCGCCTGGCCCTGCCGCAGATAGAAGGCGGCATCGGCGGACAAACGCACGGCCGGCCAGTGGCCCAGAGCGCTGTCGAGTGGCAGGAGCAGCGCATCCAGACCGGCCATGTCGTCTTCTCCGGCCATCGCCTCGATCCGCTCCAGACCGACGAAGGGCCCTGCCGTTTCCGCATAAGGCCCCACGGCGGTGCGGCGCAATCCGCTGACATGGGCACCACAGCCGAGCCCGCGGCCGATATCCTCGGCGAGCGTACGGACATAGGTGCCCTTGGAGCAATGCACGTCCAGCTCGATCTCCGGCAGATCGATCGAGAGCAGATCGAGCGCAAAAATCTGAATCTCGCGCGGCGTGCGCTCGACCTCCAGGCCCTGCCGAGCCAGCTTGTAGAGCCGCTGTCCTTGATGTTTCACGGCCGAGTGCATCGGCGGCAGTTGCGAGATGGTACCGAGAAAGCCGCGCAGCACCTCGCGCACGCACGCCTCGTCGATCCCGACCACCGGCTCGTCGGCAACGATCTCGCCCTCGGCATCGGCGGTCGTGGTGGTCACGCCGAGGCGCACACGTACCCGATAGCGTTTGTCCGCATCCAACAGATAGGCGGAGAACTTGGTCGCATCGCCCAAACAACAGGGCAGAAGTCCGGTCGCCAGAGGGTCGAGACTCCCGGTATGGCCGGCCTTGGCGGCGCTATAGAAGCGCTTCACGCGCTGCAGGGCGTCATTCGACGACAGGCCCGGCGGCTTATCCAAGAGCAGAATACCGGTGACATCCCGGCCTGTATTACGACGGCGTCCCATCTGCCTGCAGCTCCTCCTGGTCGGCGTCTTCACGCATGGATGTGTCGGACTGTCCGACCGCTTGCGAGATCAACGCCGCGAGGCGCTCGCCCTTGCCGATCGACTCGTCGAACACGAAATGCAGTTGCGGAATGGTCCGAAGACGTACCCGCTGAGCGAGCCCGTGACGGAGGAATCCGGCAAGACGCCCGTTGAGCAGACGGGTCTGCTCGGCCGCGTCGTCGTCCGTCGGGAAGCAGGTGAAGAAGACCTTGGCGTGCGCCAGATCCCGCGTCACCCGCACCTCGTGGACCGTGATGTTGGCCAGACGCGGATCCTTCACCTCGTCGCGCACCAGGGTGGAGAGAACACGCTTGAGCTCAGCGCCGATGCGCTCGGTACGATCGAATTCCTTCATCCGGTCAGATCTCGCGGGCCCGTTCGGTCCGCTCGAAGACCTCGATCTGGTCGCCCGGCTGCACGTCGTTGTAGTTCTTCACACCGATGCCGCACTCGATGCCGTTCTTCACCTCGTTCACGTCGTCCTTGAAACGGCGCAGCGACTCGAGCGCTCCCTCGTAGACGACGACATTGTTGCGCAGCACGCGGATCGGGCTGTTGCGACGGATCGCACCCTCGGTGACCATGCAGCCGGCAACCGCGCCGAACTTCGAGGAGCGGAAGACGTCGCGCACCTGAGCAAGACCGATGATCTCCTCCGTCACGATCGGACTGAGCAGCCCCGAGATGGCCTTCTTCACGTCGTCGATCAGCTCGTAGATGATGCTGTAGTAGCGCAGGTCGAGGCCCTTGTCCTCGATCACCCGGCGCGCCGCGGCGTCGGCCCGAACATTGAATCCGAGCAGAATGGCGTTGGAGGTAACGGCCAGATTGGCGTCGGACTCGGTGATGCCGCCGACGCCGACCGCGACCAGCGCGACCTTGACCTCTTCGTTCCCGAGCTTGATCAGGCTGTCTTTGAGTGCCTCGAGACTGCCCTGCACGTCGGCCTTGATGATGAGGTTGACGCTCTTCTGCTCGCCGTCCTTGATCTGCGCGAAGAGCTGATCGAGGCTGACGCCGCGCTGCTCGTCGAAACGGCTCTGGCGTGAGCGCGCCGAGCGGAATTCGGCGACCTCGCGAGCTCGGCGCTCGTCGGCGACCGTCATGACGTCGTCCCCGGCGTAGGGCGTGCCCGACAGACCCAGTACCTGCACCGGAATCGAAGGCCCTGCTGCCTCGACCGGTACTCCGGCCTCATCGAACATGGCCCGAACACGGCCATGCTCCCCGCCGCTGACGATGATGTCGCCGCGCCGCAGGGTTCCGGACTGAACCAGGACGGTCGCGACCGGACCGCGCCCCTTGTCGAGACTGGACTCGACGATTGTCCCGCGGGCAGGACCATCGACGGCGGCCTTCAGCTCGAGCACTTCGGACTGCAGCAAAATACCGTCGAGAAGATCATCGATGCCGTCGCCGGTCTTGGCCGAGACCTGCACCATCATGGTGTCGCCGCCCCACTCCTCGGCGACGACCTGATGCTGCGTGAGCTCCTGCATCACCTTGTCCGGATGGGCATCCGGTTTGTCGATCTTGTTGATCGCGACGATAATGGGCACGCCGGAGGCTCGGGCGTGCTGGATGGCCTCGACCGTCTGCGGCATGACGCCGTCGTCCGCCGCCACCACCAGGATCACGATGTCCGTGACCTTGGCCCCGCGAGCACGCATCGCCGAGAAGGCGGCATGGCCGGGAGTATCGAGGAAGGACACCGTGCCCTTGGCCGTCTCGACGTGGTAGGCGCCGATATGCTGGGTGATCCCCCCTGCCTCGCCGGAGGCGACACGGGTGCGGCGAATGTAGTCGAGCAGCGAGGTCTTGCCGTGGTCGACGTGACCCATGATGGTCACGACGGGCGGGCGCGGCAGCATCTCGGCCTGCTCGACCTGCTCCTGGACCTCCTCCATCAGCACGCCCTCGGCATCGCGCTCGTCGGCGCGCACGGCCGTGTGACCGAACTCTTCGACGACGATGGTTGCGGTGTCGCGATCGAGCGCCTGGTTGATGGTAACCATCATGCCCTGTTTGAAGAGCTCTCGGATGACCTCCGATGCCTTCACCGACATCCGACTGGCCAGCTCGCCGACCGAGATGACCTCGGGGATCTCGACCTCGCGCACGACGGGTGCGGTCGGCTTTTGGAAGACGTGCTTATCTTGGAGCTGCGGCTTGAGCGTCTTCTTTTTACGGCGCAATCCGCGGCCGGCAGCGCCACCCGCGGAATCGATTTCTTCGTAATCGGCGTTCGGCGTCACCGCAACCTCGCGGCCACGCAAGCTATCTTTTCGCCCGGCCTTTTTCACCGAGCGCTCCTTCTCGGAGATTTCCACCGCCTTCTTCGGGGGCGCCTTCTTCGGCTTCGACGCCTCTACGCGACGCACGATGGCCGCCGCGACCGGCTCTTCTTCGTCCGCTTCGATCGCGCTCTCGATCTCGATCGCAACACTCGCAGCCGCTCGCTCCGCCGCCTCGGCAGCAAGACGAGCCGCCTCTTCCGCGGCACGTGCCGCCTCGGCGGCACGTCGCTCCTGCTCCTCGATCCGACGCCTCTCGTCCTGCTCGCGAGCTTGGCGCTCCTGGTCCTCCTGCTCGGCAAGTCGGCGCGCCTCCTGCTCGGCCCGCAACGCCTCAAGCTCGATACGGCGACGCCCGCCGTCGTGTGCAGGTGCCGAGGAGGCCGAGCGCTCGCGCTGCGGGCGCGCTCGTTCCACAGCCGGCCGCTGTTGGGCGTTGGCTGCGGACGGCGGCGGAACCGGCTCGTCTGCCCGCTTGATGTAAGTCCGTTTGCGCCGAACTTCGACACTCACGGTCTTGGCCCGCGCGGCGGGGGTCGGTCGAGCACTTCCGACGTTACCCCTCGGGGCCGCCGCAGGCTGGCGCAGCTCGCTGACCGACTTGCGCTTGAGCGTGACTTGACCGGGCGTGGTACCGCTGTCGGCTTCAGCCTTCCCGTGGCTGCGACGCAGATAGCCTAGAAGCTGGAGTTTCTCCTGCTCCGTCAAGGTGGTCTCCGCGTTTTCCGCGGTGATGCCTGCCTCGTTCAGCTGTGTCAGGAGACGCTCAACCGGGATGCCGACCGTAGAGGCGAGTTGCTTGACCGTAACTTCACTCATGAACTGACCTTTATTCCTCTATTCCTGCGGGGCGTCCGCAAACCAGGGCTCGCGGGCCTTCATGATCAAGCGGGCCGCACGCTCGCGGTCCATCCCGTCGATATCCAGCAGGTCGTCGACCGACTGCTCGGCGAGATCCTCGACTGTGGCCACGCCGCGTTCCGCAAGGGCATAGGCCAATGGCTCGTCCATCCCGTCCATATCCAGCAGCTCCTGCGCAGGATCCCGAGCCCCGTCCTCCTCGGTGGCGATCGCGCGCGTCAACAAGACATCGTTTGCGCGCTCGCGCAGCAGCTCGATGGTGTCGTCGTCGAGCTCGTCGATTGCCTGCATCTCGACCAAGGGCACGTAGGCGACTTCGTCGACCGTGCTGAAACCCTCTTCGACCAGGATCGCCGCGAGATTCTCGTCGACCCCCAGCTGCTCCATGAAGTTCTGGACCGAGCGAACCGCCTCCTGCTCGCCCTTGGCCGCCGCGTCCTCCTCGTTCATTACGTTGAGCTCCCAGCCGGTCAACTGACTGGCAAGGCGCACGTTCTGACCGTTGCGTCCGATCGCCTGCGCAAGGTTCTCTTCCTTGACGGCGACATCCATGCTGCGCGCCTCTTCGTCGATCACGATCGAGACCACATCGGCCGGGGACATGGCGTTGATGACATATTGGGCGGGATTGTCGTCCCAGAGGATGATATCGACGCGCTCGCCGTTGAGCTCGTTGGAGACGGCCTGAACCCGCGAACCGCGCATCCCGACACAGGCGCCGACGGGATCGATGCGCGGGTCGGTGGTCCGCACGGCGATCTTGGCACGGGACCCGGGATCGCGCGCCGCACCCAGTATCCGGATGAGCCCCTCTCCGACCTCGGGCACCTCGAGCTTGAACAGCTCGATCAGCAACTCCGGGGCGGTGCGGCTCACGAACAGCTGCGGACCCTTGGGCTCGGAGCGGACATCGTAGAGATAACCGCGCAGCCGATCGCCGGGGCGCACCGACTCGCGAGGAATCACATGGTCGCGCGGGACCAGTGCCTCGGCGTTGCTGCCCAGATCCACCATAATGGTGCCGCGCTCCGCCTTCTTCACGATGCCGGTCACCAATTGCCCTTTGCGCTCGCCAAACGCCTCGACGATCTTCGCGCGCTCGGCCTCGCGGACCTTCTGCACGATGACCTGCTTGGCGGTCTGGGCCGCGATGCGGCCGAACAGCTCCGAATCGATCTCTTCCTCGATAAAGTCGCCGGGGCCGAGCTCGGGCTCGAGAATCTGTGCCGCCGACTCGGTAATCTGTCGCGACGGAGCCTCGAGCACACCCTGCTCGGGGTCGGGAACGATCTCCCAACGCCGGAAAGAGCGGTAATCGCCGGTCTTGCGGTCGATCGTGACGCGCACATCGATCTCCCCGCCGTGTTTCTTGCGGGTGGCCGACGCCAGCGCGGCCTCGATGGCCTCGAAGATGACGCCTTCGGGGACGTCCTTCTCGTTCGAGACGGCCTCCACGACCAATAAGATCTCTTTACTCATTCCACCTCATCCGACTCAAAAGATCCGGCTCGCGACGGGGTCGTGCCGATGCGATCGACCACCGAAGTGCGACTTGACCGAATGCGGCTACGCCAAAACTGAACCGGCTCGGCACTGGGCTGGCTCGGCACTGGGCTGGCTCGACACGACTTTGGCTCGGCCCTACGTTGGACCCACGACGTCAAAAGACGGGGACGAGCCGGGCAATCTCGATCCCACTCACAGGGATCGCCCAGAGACGACCGTCCACCTCGAGGCGCACGATGCCGTCTTCGCATCCGCGCAGAATACCTTCCAGATTGCGTCGACCTTCGAGCTTCTCGCTCAACCGGACCTTTGCGCGCAAGCCCTCGAAACGCCGAAAGTGCTCGGGGAATACCAGTGGCCGATCCAACCCGGGCGAGGAGACCTCAAGGTCGTAGCGCCCTTGAAGAGGGTCTTCGACATCCAGTACGGCGCTCAACTGATCGCTCACGGCGGCGCAATCGTCGAGACCGATGCCGCGCTCGTGGTCGATATAGATTCGCAGCGTAGCGCCGCTCGCGCCGCGCTGAAACAACTCGACACCGACAAGCTCGTAGCCCAAAGGTTCGACAACCTCGCGGGCCAACTGGCTCAGACGACTCTCCGCAGGCTCCATCGCACGCCCTTCAGAAACAAAAATTGGGCCATTGGCCCAACGACTTGAAGAATCTGCTATCGACCCGACACGGTCGAATGCACCGACACGACGCACGCGCCGGCGGCTCACAGCCGCACCGATGCGATCCCGGGCCAAGAGAGCCGACGGCACGTCGAGACCCCGAACGGGTGACGCCCGACTGACCGCCTTGCGAAGGAGACCGCCGGCCCGAAGCTCGGCAGCAATGAAAGGCCCAAGATAAAAAAACCCCATCGAAGGGGTCTTTATGAAGCGCCGACCTTCAAAGTGCCCGTAGTGGACTCCGTCTACGAAGCCCGTGGAGTGTATCCCGTTCAACTTTGAATCGCAAGGGTTGTTGATCGGTCAACCCTGTACCGAAGGTATGGCCCGAGGAGGAAACATCGCCGACAAACCGCCCGCACATTGCCAACCGGGGCCGCGTCGGTGCAGTCTCCGAGCACGTAGAAATCGAGCGGCGGCCGACCCGCGAGGTCGGCGTCGGGTATCGATTGCAGATCGCCAACCGCCCGCAACGCCGTCAATGCGAGGAAGACGACAACGAGGGGCCGATGACAGGAGAATCGATCATAAACAAAACGTTGACAAACCCGTCTCCGACCGAGCACGCCGCGGCTCGTACCGGAGCGCTCCTGCGCGAGGCGGAATGCCGGCTGCGCCTCGCCATGCCTCGGGTCGAGATCCGATTCGATCTTCGAGGGACCTCGGCAGGGCAAGCGCGGATGCGAAACGAATCCTTCGCAATCATCCGGTACAACGCGACCCTGCTGGGTCTACACCCGACGCAGTTCGTTGCCGAAACCGTGCCGCATGAGGTGGCCCATGTCGTGGCCTTCGTGAAATATGGACCGCGCATCCGACCACACGGCCCTGAATGGCAAGCCGTCATGCGTCATTTCGGTGTCGAGCCTTCACGCTGCCACTGTTACGACGTCTCGAAACTGCGCACACGATCCCTTCAGCGGTTTCTCTATCGCTGCAGTTGCGGCACGCACGAGATCAGCAGTATTCGTCACAACAGAATCTGCCGGGAGGGAGCCGTCTATCTTTGCCGCCGCTGCCGGCAACCCCTCCGGCATGAGACCGAACTGCGAGGCTGAAGGGCCGAACGGAGATTAGACCGGGGTCGTGCTCGGGTGACCGGGTGTCGACGATAGGGCACCGTCGACTATGCGAATGTCGGATCTCGCGGATGCGATCAGTTGACGCGCAAGGCGAAAAACCGCCTCGCACGCTGCCCATCGCTCGGGATCCTCGGCACCCGACCGACCAATCCCAACATCGACCGGACCGCTGTGTCGGCGGATCGGTCCGGCGAGGACTATCGTTGATAGACCGGCGCGCCGTAGCCCGGTACAAATCCCGGTCCGTAAGCGGGATAACCCATGGGCGCGGCCATCGGAGCGGGAGCCTGCATCCGCTCCCAGTATTCACGGGCTCGCTGGTCGGAGGCACGCCGCATGTTTTCGTACTCGGCCATCATGCGTGCCCGGTATTGATCGACACTCTCTTGACGGCGATCAAACGCAGGGGCGCCGGGCGCGGCCATGGTCGGCGCAGGCGCACCCTCGATCGGTGCGAACGGCTGCGGCATGACCGGGACCGCTGCGAAACCCTGCTGGATCGGAGCGGACATCGGCTGGGCGACCTCGGCCGACACGGAAGCCGGCTCGGCAGGCGACTCGCCGCCCATCAGTGACTCGGCGAAGACGGTTGCCTCGGCGTCCTTGATCGGCGGCGCAGCGGCGGTCGCCCCGGCGGGAGCGGATCCTTCGAGCGCGACCTCGGCGACGGGCTCCGACAATGGCTCCGGGGTCGTCGCGCGAGCCGCAGCTGTCGAGGGCAAGGGGGCTGAATGGCTGTTGAATGCCGCGGCGGCCGGGCGCTCTTCCGCGACCTGCATGGAGACGGGTTTGGCGGCGGACTCCTGCGGACCAGCACTCGGCACGACGATCGCCGCCCGGGCATCGACCGGCTCAGCAGCGACCGGCTCGGCAGTGATCGGCTCGGCCTTGGCGACCTCGCCCGGCGCTGCCTCGGAGGCGAGGGTCTCGACCGCTTCAGTTTCCGCCGAGCCGGTTAGATCCTTGACCGTATCGACGACTTTGCTGAAGCCGTCTGCCCCGGCGGCAGTCACATCGGCGATCACGGTTTCGGCTGAGGCCGTCAGATCGCCGAGCTTAGCGACGAACTTTTGGAACCCGTCGGCTTCGACAGCGCTCTCGTCAGCCACCGCCACCTGCGTCGTATCGCCGGCGGTGTCACGGTCGATCGAGCTCAGGTAAAGATAACCGAAGGCGATCACGACCGCCCAAAGCGACAACTTCGGGATCCAGCCAAGACCGGAGCGTTTGGGTGCAGTTTCCTCGGTGGCCATTTCGGATTCTCCTGGATAAAGCGATGAAGTAAGGGACCTTTATGGTATCAGAGTTTCCTGATGTACTTAAACCTTGCGCCTGCGAGGGGCCGGAGCAGGCGATCCGACACCCGAGGCCCGACCGAGCTCACCCACCCCGCCGGGTCGCCGATCGGAGCGGTGGGTTTGGACAAGGCCGGCCTGACGGGTCAGCCCGAGATTGCGACGACCCCAAGGACCTTGCGCACACGTCCGACACACTCGCGCAGATGAGAGTCGATCTCGGCCATCGTGATGATGCCCTCGCCCTTACCCGCAGCCCAGTTCACGACAAACGCCAGGCTCGCATAGCAGAGTCCGAGCTCCCGCGCGATCCCGGCTTCCGGCATGCCGGTCATCCCGACCAGGTCGCAGCCGTCGCGCTCCAGCCGGGCGATCTCGGCGGTCGTTTCGAGCCGCGGCCCCTGGGTCGCGGCGTAAACGCCCTCCTCGATCGCCGGATGACCGGATTCGGCGCAGGCGCGGATCAACACACTGCGCAGCTCCTCGCAGTAGGGCGAGGTCATGTCGACATGATCCAGCCCGCTTTGCTCCCCGTCGTAGATGCTGTGCTCGCGCCCGTAGGTGTAGTCGACGAGGTCATGCGGAACCGCCAGCGCGAGCGGAGCGAAGCGCGCACCGATCCCGCCGACCGCCGCCAGTGCGACGACACGTTCGGCGCCTAGGGCGCGCAGTGCCCAGAGATTGGCCCGGTAGTTGATTCGGTGAGGCGGCAGACGATGGCCGGCGCCGTGGCGCGGGAGGAAAAGGACCTGCGCACCGTCCAGGTGACCGCTCGCCACCGGCGCCGAGGTCTCGCCGAACGGGGTCTCGACGCGACGCGATGCCTCGACCTCCAAGGCGGGAAAGTCCGAAAAACCAGATCCACCGATAATGGCGAGAAGACTCATGCGTTGATCACGTCCGGAAGTGACTCGAAATCGGCCGTGCAGTCTAGCGGAGGGTGGCGTGGAAGCCAAAAAAAAGGCGCCTTGCGGCGCCGATTTCTTGTCGTCGAGCGATCTGACGACCGATTCTTAGGCTGATGGATTGAGCGACCTCGCGCCGCGCTTTCCGGCGCGATCGTTGAAGATACCGATCTCGATCAGCTTCGGAAACAGGACCTGCTCTTCGCGATCGATGCGCTTGTCGACCATGTCGAAGATCTCGTGTGTTTCAACAAGAAAATCGTCCGTGAAGTTGAAATCGCAATTTTTCAGCCAGTGCTTGTGGTAGTCGTCGAAGGTCTTGCGCAAGGGCTTTTCGCCGCTGATGAAGCCCCAGGCGATCGACTTCACCTTGGGATCTTCGTGGATGAGCAGTGTCGGATAGAGACTGCGATCCTCGTCGGCGAGATGGTTGCGAACCTTCGTGCCCAGATCGCACAACAGCTCGTAAGCGGTTTTGGCATTGGGGCGAATGCGTAGCTGATCGGGCGTGAGGAGCGATCTGAGATCCTCGATCATCTGACGCAGCTCGCCATGGGTGTGGCGGTAGTCTTCCAGGGTCGGCATACACCATCCTCCGATTGTTGTGGATTATACGGTCGTCGCGTCCCCGCAGCCCGGGCTCGCGCGTCCCGCAGGGCGACGAAACCGTCACCCTCGGGAAGACCGATCACGCTGAAGCAACACTCGGATCAGGATGTATACCAAAGCTCAAAAGGTGTCAAAAAGCGGGTACTTATATTCCCGTTTCAACAAATACCCATGAAGCCTTCGCGCCTACACGTCTTCGTCGGCCACCGCATAAATCCCTGCGGCGTTCCGGAAGTAGTCCTTGTAATCGAGCCCGAACCCGTAGAGGTATCGGTCTTCGACCTGAACGCCGACGACATCGGCCTCGCACGCGTGCTCTCGCTCTTTGGACACCAGTACCGCGGTATGTACGCTTGCCGCCCCGTCTTCTCGACAGGCATCGACAATATGACGCAGCGTAATGCCCTCGTCGAGGATGTCGTCGAGCACCAAGACATGCTCGCCGCGGATGGCATCCGACGGACGGTAGTGCCAGACGATCTCGCCGCCGCTGGTTCGGCCCTGATAGCGACTGGCATGGACATAGTCGACCCGCAGTTGAAACTGTAGCCGCGGCAGCAGAAGGCCGGCCACAAAGACAGCTCCCGTCATGACGCAGAGCACCAGCGGATCCTTTCCCGCAAGACGCTCGGTGATCGCCGCAGCCATCCGGTCGAGCGCCGCATCGACCTCCTCGGGGGTGACCAGTTGTTGCGCGCGCGCGGCAACGGCATCGTAGTCTTTCGGGTCGAGCTTCATCCAGTTGCCTCCGGGTCGGTCGGGTCGAGGAGCCCCGAATCGAGCGTTTCGAGCCCCTCGAGAAGAGCCACGCAGTGCACGCCGCGCTGCCATTCCGGCTGCTCGTGCAGGCGTGCTCGCTCATGCTGACCGCGGCCGTGCATCCTGAGCAGACGCAACTCGGCAGCGGGGTCGTGGTGGTCGACGAACGCATCGAGAACCGCGAGCGCCGCCGAACGATCGTTGCAGACCAGCAGCATATCGCAACCGGCATCCGAGGCGGCGCGGGCACGCTCGACCGAGTCACCCTCGGATGCCGCGGCCCCCATGCTGAGGTCGTCGCTGAAGATGACCCCCTGAAAACCGAGCCGACCGCGCAGGATCTCGCGCAGCCAGACCGGCGAGAATCCGGCCGGCCGATCGTCGACCAGAGGGTATCGGACATGGGCCGGCATGATCCCTTCCAGGGCATGCGCGATCAGACGCTCGAAGGGGATGAGATCTTCCATCAAAAAAGCGGCGTAAGGTCTCGGATCGATTGGCAGCTCAAGGTGTGAATCCACACTTACCCCGCCGTGTCCGGGAAAATGCTTGCCGACGCCCGCCATGCCGGCGCGACGCACGCCGTCGAGCCAAGCAAGCGCCAGATCGCCGACTGCACGCGCCCGGTTACCGAAGGCGCGATCGCCGACCACGGGATTCAAACCCCGATCCAGATCGAGTACGGGCGCGAAGCTGAAATCCATGCCGACCGAGCGCAGCTCCGCGGCCATCAGCCAGGCCACCGCCTCGCAGCTGGCGCGAGCGTCCCGGGGATGGCGTCTGTAGATCTCGGCGAAGCGTCCCGCGGGCGGCAGCCGCGTAAAACCCTCGCGAAACCGCTGGACCCGCCCGCCTTCCTGGTCGACGCCGATCAAGAGACGCGGCTCACGCAGGGCGTGGATCTCCGCGGTCAGCTCGGCGAGCTGCACGGGCGAGTCGAAATTACGAGCGAAGAGGATGACCCCGCCCACGGCTGGATGGCGCAAAATCTCGCGATCCTCGGCGTCGAGCGCCGGCGCGGCGACATCGAGCATGACGGGACCCAGAGACACCGACTAGCTCCCCGCCTCCGGACCCAAACCAAGGCCCGGCCTAAAACCCTCGGGCCAATGCAGCATCCACCGTTCCACTCTTGCTCGCTTCATGCGCAACACCGCCGACGTCGCATTCGACTACGGCCGAGAATCGCCGCAGCACACCGGCCCCAAGGATTGAGGTTTACCGCCCCCGTTGTAACACAGGCACAGCCTCGCTCCTAGAGACGCCGCGCCGCGATCGACCCGGGGCTGCGCGCCTAGGCCCGAGACCGCTATGATAGCCTACCGTCGGTGGTACTCCGCACACGCCGTTAGACCTCGAAGCACGCGTGCGAAGACGTACCGGCATCTCTTCCGACCGCCTCTTCCGTCCAACTCAGCAAAGGTCCGCGTCTATGTCGCCCCGCCGTTTCTCGCACCTGCTGCTCGTCGCCGTTGTCGCCTTGGCGACCGTGAGCTGTGGATCCAGTCCGACCTCAGCTCCGGTCCAGACCTCGACCAGGATCGGAACCTCCACGGTGGTCGGGACCCCGGCCCCGTCCAGGCCCAAGGCAACGGCCTCCGGAGAGATCTACGACGGCCCCCCGGCCCTCGCGATCACCCCGGTCATCGACGGGCGCACGTCGGCCTCGCCGGAGGTCTCGGCTTGGTGGATCCAAAAACTCATCGCGGAGGACTTGGATCGAAGCGACCTCTTCGCCGGCGTGATTCCGCTCGAGCACGCCTCGGAGGCTCACGAGGGAGGACTGCTCATCCAACCGGCGCTGACCGCATTGACCTGGACCCAACCCAACCAGCGCAGCGGGACCATCGCCATGCGGATCCGCGCGAGCGATCCGGCAACCGGCCGGGTACGACTGGACCGGGTCTACACCGCATCCTGTCGCGACTGCAAGGTGCCGCCGGGCCAACCCGCTGTTGCCGGTCCCCTGGCTGTCTTGATGCAGGACGTCGCAAAGGATCTGCGTTGAGGGGTAAGGTGATTTCCGCAAACTTCCATACCCGTAGGTTGTGCTGACGATAGGAAGCACAAATTGCGCCGACGGTTGGTTGTGCCTCGCACGGCTCGGCACAACCTACGCCCTTGGCATGAGGGTTTCCGGAATTCGCCTAAGGTGATTTCCAGAAAAAGATCGACCGGCAAAGCCGGAACCAGGAGAACTGGTCGAAAGCTCTACTCGTTGTCGTTGTCGTTGTCGTTGTTGTCGTGTCAGTCCGGAATCCGATTATGACAACGACAACGACAACGAAAAAGTCTGCGACTGGCCTCATGGCGCGGGCCCGACCCGCGCCGAATCCAAGGTCACGCCGAGCGGACCGCGCGGGACCCAGGTTTCGATCACGCGGCCGCCGCGGCGCACCTGCACCGCGACCTGCTCCCCGTACTCGCCCTCGGTGGTTTTGCCGCGCAATTCCGAGAAATCGAACAGCCGTTCATCGGCGTAGGATTCGATCAGATCGCCCGCTTGCAGACCTGCAATCTCAGCGGCGGACCCCGGGATAACGGAATCGACCCTTACGCGGTTGTCTGAACCCGTTGTGTAGAGATAACGGTCGTAGCTGTCGTCGCCGATCTCCTCGCGAAGCGAGCGCGCGTCCGCGTTGATCCGCGAGAGCTCTTCGCGATACTGGGCGGTCCCGAGCCAGCCTTCCCGAATCGCCTGATCCCGCAAGGAAAGTCGCTCGAGCGAGCGCTGCGCCTCCTGCAGGACCAAATCCTCGGCCAGACCCGGATCCACGCCTGCGGCCACGAGAGCACCGCGCCGCTCCTCGGCGGTGCGCGGGGCCGGCGGCCGTTCCTCCTCGGCAGCACTCGCAATCGCTGTCGAGGCGCTCAGAACACGGTTTAGGGCCTGCTCCACGCTCACCAAACGAACGCGAAGATCCTTCACCTGCGACTCCAGACTTTGCAACGCCCGCGGCGTCACCGCATCGAGCGCGGACACACCCGGCTCGGCCGGCGGCGCGTCCGGGGCCGGATCGACATCCGCG
This sequence comes from Thiocapsa sp. C2-2m, assembly GCF_041903745.1. Lineage (NCBI taxonomy): Bacteria > Pseudomonadati > Pseudomonadota > Gammaproteobacteria > Chromatiales > Chromatiaceae > Thiocapsa > Thiocapsa sp. C2-2m. The sequence continues at coordinate 170,474 of NZ_JBBWVD010000005.1, forward strand.
GTCACACCCAGCGCATTCGGGATCGGCGTCGCCGAGTCTGCCTCGGCGACGCGATCGGCATCGAACGAGACCGGCGGCTGCGGTTCGGTCACGGCGAGATAGCCGGCAACCGCGGCGGCGCCGATCAGTGCACCGGCCGCGAAGCCGGCCGACAAGAGAGGAACAGTAGGATGCATCGTAGAGGGCCTCGATAAGCATGATGTGAGCCTGCGACCGCAACGGATCCGACGCGTTCCAACCACATCCGCACCTGCGAACGACGGCGCGCGGTTGCTCCCGGACCCATCAAAACTGGTAAGCTCTTTCCCGTCATCGGCCGCGGCAGCGTTTCCGTTGGTTTTCGGACCCATGCCCCGATGTACCCGCCAATGCCAAATGGCAGGGCGTCGCGCTCCAGCCGAGCGATGTTCAACGAGGACAACCTGAGAATGAATGCCAAAAACTTAAATCTGTTGCTGTGGGTCGCCGTCACCATCTGGCTGGTGATGATGTTCAACAGCATGACGACCTCCGACCCGATCGAGTCCCGCAGCTTAAGCTACAGCCAGTTTCTGCAAGAGCTCTCGGATGGGTCGATCCGCGAGGTCACCATCCAAGATCAGAAGGTCAAGGGCCTGAGGACCGACGGATCCCGTTTCGAGACCTTCGATCCGGGTGATCCGGCGCTGGTCGGCGATCTTTTGGAGAACGGGGTGAGCATTCGGGCCGAGCCGCCCGAGCGCCCGAGCGTGTTGGCTCAGATGCTGATCGCCTGGTTGCCCTTCTTGCTCCTGATCGGCGTCTGGTTTTGGTTTATGCGCCGCAACATGGGCGGCGGTGGGGGCGGAGGGATCTTCAACTTCGGCAAGAGCCGCGCGCGTCAGCACGCCGAGGGCGACATCAAGGTCACGCTACGCGACGTCGCGGGCGTCGAAGAAGCCAAGGAAGAGGTCGGCGAGTTGGTGGATTTCTTACGTAATCCGCAGAAATTTTCGAACCTCGGCGGTCGCATCCCGCGCGGCGTGCTGATGGTCGGTCCCCCCGGCACCGGTAAGACGCTGCTGGCGAGAGCGATCGCCGGCGAAGCAAAAGTGCCCTTCTACAGCATCTCGGGCTCCGACTTCGTGGAGATGTTCGTCGGCGTCGGCGCCTCGCGCGTTCGCGACCTTTTTGAGCAAGCCAAGAAGGCCGCGCCCTGCATTATCTTCATCGACGAGATCGATGCCGTCGGGCGCAAGCGCGGCGCTGGTCTGGGCGGCGGCCACGACGAGCGCGAGCAGACCCTAAACCAACTTTTGGTGGAGATGGACGGCTTCGCGGGCAACGAAGGCATCATCGTGATCGCGGCGACCAACCGCGCGGACGTGCTCGACCCGGCACTCCTGCGCCCGGGCCGTTTCGATCGTCAGGTTGTCGTCGGGCTGCCCGATCTCGCCGGTCGTGCGGCCATCCTCGAAGTGCACATGCGTAAGGTACCGATCGCCGCGGATGTCGACGCGCGCACCATCGCCCGCGGGACACCCGGCTTCTCCGGCGCGGATCTCGCCAACCTGGTCAACGAGGCCGCCCTCTTCGCGGCCCGCGCCGGGCACACCGAGGTCGCGATGCAGATGTTCGAGCGCGCCAAGGACAAGATCATGATGGGCGCGGAGCGGCGCAGCATCGTCATGTCCGAGTCCGAGCGTAAGCTGACCGCCTATCACGAGGCGGGTCATGCCGTCGTCGGGCGTCTGGTTCCGGAGCATGATCCGGTCCACAAGGTCAGCATCATCCCGCGTGGACGTGCGCTCGGCGTCACGCTATTCCTGCCCGAGCGCGATCGCTACAGCATGAGCAAGCGTCAGTTGGAGAGTCAGCTCTCGACCCTGTTCGGCGGACGACTGGCCGAGGAGATGATCTTCGGACCCGAGCATGTGACGACCGGCGCCTCGAACGACATCGAGCGCGCAACCGATATCGCACGCAACATGGTCACGCGCTTCGGTCTGTCGGACAACTTGGGACCGCTCGCCTATGCCGAGGACGAGGGCGAAGTCTTCCTCGGTCGCTCGGTCACGCAGCAGCGTCAGGTTTCGCCCGAGACCGCACAGGCGATCGACAAGGAGGTGCGTCGAATCATCGACCGCAACTATAAGCGCGCCAAACAGATGCTCGAAGACAACCTCGAGAAGCTGCACACGATGGCCGCGGCGTTGCTCAAGTTCGAGACGATCGGCAAGGATCAGATCGACGACATCATGTCCGGTCGGCCGATGCGCGAGCCCGAAGACGACGCCGGCAACGCAAAACCGACGTCCGGCAGCAGCAACGGCGACCTCCCCAAAGGAGGCGCGCCGCGCAAAGAGCCGCCCGTCGTCGGAGGTGCCGTCGGAGGGGTCTGACAATCCCGAGCGACAAGGCCCGCCCGGTTATCGGGCGGGCACATGAATTCAAGCCTTCGCAATCGATTGCGAAGGCTTTTTTGTTTTATACTTCAGCCCGAACGACCGACCGAGCGCCACGGCCTTGACGCCAATGCCTAGAGGCGATCTCCGGAAACCGCATCAGGATCCCGACACCGTGCCTGCACCCGCGCTCATCCTTGCCTCGACCTCGCCTTACCGACGCCAACTTCTGGAACGCTTGGGGCTGCCCTTTACGAGCGCCGCTCCCGATATCGACGAGCGCCCCCGCCCCGGCGAGTCGCCTCAGGTGCTGGTCCTGCGCCTGGCGGAGGCCAAGGCCAGGGCAATCGCGTCCACCCATCCGAACGCGCTCGTCATCGGGTCGGATCAGGTCGCCTGTATCGACAAGGATATCTTGGGGAAGCCCGGTGACCGTGCCTGCGCCATCGCTCAACTGGAGCGGGCATCCGGACGAACCGTCGTCTTCCAGACGGGATTGTGTCTGCTCGACACCGTAAGCGGGCGCGCCCAAACCCTCGTCGAACCCTTTCGCGTCCATTTCAGACACCTCGACCGACGGCAAATCGAAGGGTATCTGGATCGCGAGCAGCCCTTCGATTGTGCCGGCAGCTTCAAGTCGGAAGGTCTCGGTATCGCGTTATTCGAGCGGCTTGAAGGTGACGACCCCAATACCTTGATCGGATTGCCTCTCATCCGCTTGGTCTCATTGCTCGAATCGGCAGGTATCCATCCGCTCAACGCCTGATCGCAGGGCGCGTCCGGGTCGAATTCATTCGTCGGGCACACTGATCGAGCGATCGATTAATCGCAATGATCAGTTACCATAGAATACTGATAAATATGATTTTAAACAGCAAAAGCTCAAGCGCTTTCAAGAATAAGAGCCAGCTGCAGCGCATGAACAAAAGAGGGATTTCCTTGCAATCATCCATTGCAAAGGCGGCTTTCGTGAGCCAATATCAAATCGTCGCCGCACCCATTGCACCGAGCGCACCGACCACATCGACGATGTCGCTGCCTATTCGCACGGCATCGCCCTGCCCCGATCGAGCCGGTAGGCCCGTCGGGGTATCCGCCGTCGCAGGGGTCGTGACGCGCGCGAATCACGCTCTAGAGGACACGCCGACCATGCCGACCTATCATACCGGGATCAGGGATCTCTCATTCCTGCTGTTGTCGATTGTACTGGTCGGCTTGTCCGGCTGCGGCAGCGACGGCGGCCAACGTGATACCGCGGGCGAAAGCCGGAGCCAAGGCGAGGTGGTCGCCGGCTCGGACACCTTTCCCGTTCCGGCCGAGATCCAGCCGAATGTGGATTTCTGGCGCCACGTCTACGGAATCTGGAGTCGCGGCGACGTCGCCATCCACGACAACGAGCACATGGGCATCGTCTACGAGGTCGTCAAGCTGCCCTCGCCCATCAAAGAGGGCTACACGGATCCGCAACGGTCGCTGGTGCGTGACCGTACGGACGCCTACAAGGGCCAGCTGCGCCTTCTGGAAGAGCGCGTGCGAACCGGACAGAGCCTGAGCAGCAGCGACAAGACGCTCCTGGCGAAGCTCGAGCAGGCCGGAGGTCGCGCCGCGGTCTACGGGGCTGCCGATCGCGTGCGCAGCCAGCGAGGTCTGCGCGAGCGTTTCCACCGCGGCGTGGAGATCAGCGGGCGGTACGACACCGCCTTCCGGGAGATCATGCGCAGTCACGGTGTGCCGGAGGATCTCGCCTATCTCCCGCATGTGGAATCTTCATTTCAAACCAATGCACGATCCGGTGTCGGCGCGGCCGGCGTCTGGCAGTTCATGCCCGCCACTGGCAGAATGTATATGAAGGTCGACGATACCGTCGACGAGCGTTTCGATCCCATCATCGCGGCGGACGGCGCCGCGCGCTATTTGTCCCAAGCCCATCGTCGACTCGGGAGCTGGCCGCTCGCCATCACCTCCTACAACCACGGGCAAGGTGGAATGGCGAATGCCAAGGCACAGTTCGGCGACGACTTCGGCGGGATCGTTAAGAACTATCGGGGACCGTACTTCGGATTTTCCTCGCGTAATTTCTACGCCGGGTTCATCGCCGCCCGCGATGTCACGCGCAACGCCGATCGTTATTTCCCCGAGGGCGTCCGGCGCGAAGAGCCTTGGCCGCACGACCGACTGGTCCTCCAGCACAGCATGCCGGTGAGCCATATCGCGGGACACTACGGCGTGACCCCCTATCGCCTTGCCGACCTGAACATGCACTGGCGAGAGCGCGCACGCGACGGTCATGCGCATCTGCCCCCCGGCAGCACGGTGTGGCTCCCGGCCGGGACGAAACGACGCATCGCCAGCCATCCGCCACCGGTCGCCAACGTCATGGTCGCCCGTGCCGAGCCCAAGTCATCGCCGGTGGCCCGTCAGGCCATCGCGAAGGTGGAGCGGCCGGTTGCCAAGACGACAGCCGCGGCGCAGCCGTCAACGAAGCCGTCAGCGAAGGCATCCACCAAACAGGTCGCGAAGGCGCCCGCTGCACAGACGTCGAAGAAGTCGACCGCTGCAGCGCGCTACCATGTCGTGAAGCCGCAGGAGACGCTCTATCGCGTCGCGGTTCAGAACGGCATCACTGTCGCCGAGCTGCGCAAGCTAAACAAGATGCAGCCCGACGACAACAAGATTCGCCCGGGGCAGAAGCTCAAGGTCAGCATTTAAACCGCGTTCGGAGCACCTTAAATTATTTCCGGGAAAGCATCGACCAACATGTAGGGGCGACTTTAGTCGCCCGGTAAGCATTGGCAACACGCACGGCCGGGATGATCATTCCCGGAAATCGCCTTAAATGGGTTGGAGCGACTCCGGCGTAGTGCGAACCAATGAAGGTCGCCGCGACGCGGTTTAAATGAAAATTAAAAGCAAAGAGATAAGGCGCGAATCTATTGCCGCTCGTAGGCTCGGGGGATGTCGATTGTCCGCTCCCGGGCCAACTGAGTGCCGGACGCCTGAGCTCATGTCGGGGCAGCCGACGAAGTGACGCTGTGGATCGAGACCATCGGTTTTACTGCGGCGGCACTCACCACCGTGTCCTTCGTGCCACAGGTGGTGCGCACCTTGCGTACCCGTGATACGCGGGGCATCTCGCTCTGGATGTACGCCCTCTTCAGCACAGGCGTTGCGCTTTGGGGAATTTACGGGCTCCTGATCGGCTCCTGGCCCGTGATCGCCGCAAACGCGATCACCTTGGTCCTCGCCTCCATCGTGCTCTGGCACAAGCTGCGCGAAACGCCGGAGACCCCGTCCGGGCCGGACGCGGTCTCAAAGCACCTTGCTCACCCATTTGACCGCCATGTCCTGCGGGTCGCTCTCGATGCGGAATCCGAGCGATTTCACCAGGGCCAGCATCCGACTGTTGGCGCTGAGCACCTCGCCGTCCATGACACGAAAGCCGCGCGAGCGAGCGTTCTGCATGAGCGAACGCATGAGTCTTGCGCCGATCCCTAGGTTTCGCCAGGTATCTGAGACCACAATCGCGAACTCGCAGGCCTCGCCGCCCGGTCGCGCCATATAGCGGACCACACCGACCTGCACGTCCGCGCCGTCGTGCTCGACCACGCCGATCAGGGCCATCTCGCGGTCGTAGTCGATCTGGGTGAAGCGGACCAGCATCTCGGGCGTCAACTCCTTGATCGCCTGCATGAACCTGAAATACTTAGTCTGCTCCGAAAGTCCCCGAACGAACTCCTGCTCCATCTGGGCATCCTCCGGGCGAATCGGTCGGATCACCAGATCCTTGCCGTCCGGCAACTGGACGCGCTCGATGAGGTGGCTCGGGTAAGGGTGGATCGCCATGTGCCCGTAGGTCGTCTGCTGGGGCGGGCGATAATCGACCTTGATGCGCGCATCCACGGCAATGACATCCTTGTCGTTGCCGATGAGCGGGTTGATGTCCATCGAGATGATCTCGGGCAGCTCGCAGACCATCTCCGAAACGCGTTGAAGAATCTTTGCCAAGGCCACACGGTTCATCGGCGGCATATGCTGAAAGGCGCCCATGAGACGCACGATCCGGGTGTGGTCGATCATGGTCTGGATGATGAACGCGTTGAGCGGCGGCAGACCGAGCGCGCGGTCCTCGAGGACCTCGACCTTGGTGCCGCCGGCGCCGAAACTGATCACGGGACCGAAGATCCGGTCCCGGGTCACACCAACCATCAGCTCGCGTGCCGCGCGCGTCGAGGCCATATGCTCGACCGTGATGCCCTCCATCCGCGCATCCGGGCGCAGCCGCTTGGCACGCTCGACGATCTCGGTGAAGGTCCGGCGCACCGATTGGGCATCGTCGATATTCAGACGCACGCCGTCGACATCGGATTTGTGCTCCAGGTCCGGCGAGTTGATCTTCATTACGACCGGGAAGCCGAGGGCTTGGGCCGCCATCAGTGCCTCGTTCGGCGTGCGGGTCAACACCGCCTGCATGGTCGGGATGCGGAACGCCGAGAGGATCGCCTTTGCCTCCACCGTGCCCAGCGTCTTTCGCCCTTCGGCCATGACGCCCTCGATGATCAGACGCGCGCCTTCCACGTCCGGCGCGTCCTCCTGCGAGAGCGGGCCCGGCGACTGCATCAGCAGCTTCTGGTTGCGCTGGTGGGTGGCGAGGAACGAGAAGGCGTCGATCGCCACCTCCGGGCTGTCGAAGTGCGGCACGTCGTGCTCGGCTAAAAGCTCTTGGGCCTCGGCGACCCGTTTCCCCCCCATCCAGCAGGCGAGCACCGGTTTGCGGCTGTCCTTGGTCGCCGCGATGACCTGCTCGGCCGTGGCGACCGGATCGCCGAACACCAAGGGCGCCAGGATACAGAGCACCCCGTCGACCTCCGGATCCGCGAGACAGGCATCCAGGGCCAGCCGGTAACGCTCCGGCGGGGCGTCGCCGATGATGTCGATGGGATTGCCGTGGGACCAATGGTCCGGGAGCCCCTTCTCGAGGGTCTGACGCGTCGTGTCGCTGATCTGCGCGAGCGAGAGGCCCAACTCTACAATGCGATCCGCAGCCAGTACGCCCGGCCCGCCGCCGTTGGTGATGACAGCGATGCGGTCGCCCGCCAGACGCCGACGCGTGCCGAAGACCTGGGCGGCTGCGAACAACTGATCGAGGTTGGAGACCTGTACCACGCCCGCACGCTCCGTGACGGCGCGGAACACGTCCGCCGAGCCCACATAGGCGCCGGTATGCGACTTGACCGCGCGGGTCCCTGCCGGATGTCGCCCGGCCTTGACCACCACCACCGGCTTCAGACGCGCCGCCGCGCGCAGCCCGCTCATGAAGTGTCGCGCGTTGCGGATCCCCTCTACGTAGAGCAGGATGCATTGCGTCTGGCTGTCCAGGGCGAGATAGTCGAGCACGTCTCCGAAGTCGACATCCGCTGCCGCCCCCAGCGAGACCACCGCCGAGAAACCGATGCGGCGGCGCTCCGACCAATCGATCATCGCCGTACAGATCGCACCGGATTGCGACACCAAGGCCACGTTGCCGCGGCGTGGAAGATCCTGTCCGACGCTGGCATTCAGACCGTGTTGCGGGCGCATCGCCCCGATGCAATTGGGTCCGAGAACGCGGATCCGATTGTTCCGGGCCGCCTCGACCATCCGTTCCTGAAGATTGATCCCGCGTTCGCCGTACTCGCCGAAACCGGCCGAGTGGACCACCGCCACCTTGACCCCGTAGCCGCCGCATTGATTGAGAATCTCCGGGACTCGATCGGCGGGCGTGGCGATCAGCGCCAGGTCGACATGCTTGTCGAGCTGGCCCAGATCGCGATAGCAGGGCTCCCCGGCCACCTCCTGGTACTTCGGATTGATCGCATAGGCGTTGCCTTTGAATCCACCGGCCAGCAGATTGCGAAAGACCATGCCGCCGATGGACCCCTCGCTGTCGCTAGCCCCGAAAACCGCAACGGCGATGGGCGTGAAGAGTTGTTCGATATCGGATACGCGCATGGAATCGCCCTCCCGGGCAATAAAAAGGATTAAGCTAAACCGCGTTCGAAACGCGTCGGGCGCGACATTCCGTATCGCTGCATCGACTCGGCCTCGGATGCATCGACCGGCGTCGGCGTAGACGCGTTTCGAAGATGAAAAAATTGGATTCAGGGATTCGACACGGGCGCGACCATGCGCCGAACGACAACGAGAATTGCCCGGGTACCATCCATCTCCCGCGTGCAATCAATGCTTTGAGGACCTTCGCATGAACCTCGCCTTTGTCTCTCACCCGTTGTGCCAGCAGCACAAGATGGGCGCGCACCATCCCGAGTGTCCGGAGCGACTCTACGCCATCCAGGATCGCATGATTGCCTCCGGGATGGAGATGCTGGTCACCCACTACGACGCACCCGAGGCGAGCGTGGCGCAGTTGACCCGCGTGCACGACGCGGATTATGTCCAAGGGCTGATCGACGCCGCCCCCGAGGTCGACGACGTCCTGGTTTGGGTCGACGGCGACACCGCCATGAACAGCCACACCCTGCCGGCTGCACTGCGTGCGGCCGGCGGCGCCATCCTCGGGGTCGACCTGGTGATGAGCGAAAAACATCACGCCGCCTTTTGTTGCGTGCGCCCGCCCGGCCATCATGCCGGGCGGCGCACGACCGGAGGGTTCTGCCTCTTCAACAACGTCGCCGTCGGCGCCGCACATGCGATGGCCGAATACGGCATCGAGCGTATCGCCATCGTCGATTTCGACGTCCACCACGGCAACGGCACCGAGGAGATCTTCAGCGGCGACGAGCGGGTGCTCTTCTGCTCGAGCTTTCAGCACCCCTTCTATCCGGGATGCGGCGCGGATACCAAGGCGCCCAACATCCTCAACCTGCCGCTGCCCAAGCTGACCGACGGGGCCGCCTTTCGGGCCGCCGTGGAGGCCGCATGGCTGCCCAAGCTCGACGCCTTCGCCCCTCAGCTGATCATGATCTCGGCGGGGTTCGACGGGCATGTCGAGGACGACATGGCGCACTTTAATCTGCGCGAGCCCGATTATGCCTGGATCACTCGCGAGCTCCACCTGTTGGCACGCCGGCATGCACAAGAGCGTGTCGTGTCCTGTCTGGAAGGCGGCTACAGTCTGTCCGCGCTCGGACGCAGCGTCAGTGCGCACGTCGATGAGTTGATCGGGCACGCATGATGCCTTCGTCGCGAAGGCGGTCGGGATCGAGATAGGGGTCCCGACAACCTGTTGCATTGCAGCATTAGGATAGAGAGGTCCCGCGCCCGTCGCAATGCCGATCGTGTGACAATCACGCTGACGGCTCGCTGCGCAGGACCGATGGCCTAGGGGTTGTCATCCGGACCGAACGGACTGACCTTTCCGGAACCGCGATGGCAGCCCGCCCCTTCGGCAGCTCGCGGCCGTCAGGCCCGACCTGTTCAACAGCCCAGTCAATCACCGGATCGGAGAGACTCATGAGAAGACCATCGACTCACATGGCCGCCTGGCTGCTCTGCGCCCCTCTCGTCGCGGGCGCCGCCATCCAGACCGAGCGTGTCGAATACCGCGACGGCGACACTGTCCTCACGGGCTACCTCAGCTACGACGATTCGATCGAGGGCAAGCGCCCCGGCGTACTCGTTATCCATGAGTGGTGGGGCCTCAACGACTACGCGAAGAAACGTGCCGAGATGCTCGCCGAGCTCGGCTATGTCGCCTTCGCCGCCGACATGTACGGCGACAATAAGGTGACCGATCACGCGCCTGACGCCCAGGGCTGGATGCAGCAGATCACCGCCAATCAGTCAGCCTGGCAGCAGCGCGCGATGGCCGGACTCGACACACTGAAGGCCAGCGACCGCGTCGATACCGAGAAGCTCGCCGCCATCGGCTACTGCTTCGGCGGCGCCACCGTGATGCAGATGGCCTATGCCGGTGCCGATCTCGACGGCGTCGCGAGCTTCCACGGCTCACTGCCGCCGGCCAGCAATGTCGAGCCCGGCACCATCAAACCCAGCATCCTGATCGCCCACGGCGAGGCCGACAGCTTCGTCCCGCCCGAGCGCATCGCCGCCTTCAAGGAGGGGCTCGACGCCGCCGGGGCAGATTGGCAGATGGTCGTCTACTCGGGGGCACGTCACGGCTTCACCAACCCCGGCGCCGCCGCCTACGGGATGGACGCACTCGCCTACGACCCCAAGGCCGATGCGCGGTCTTGGGCGCAGATGCAGGGGTTCTTCGACGAGGTCTTCGCGGACTGAACCGCGTCCGGCAGCGTATGCTCGCGCGTCGTTGAGTCGCGGCCTTATGCGACTCCTGGGCGCCGAAAGCCCGGACAGACCGTAACGACGGCGTACAAGCGGCGACGTAGGGGCGATGTAGGGGCGATGTAGGGGCGACTTTAGTCGCCCGGGGGCGCTTCTTTGGCGGACGCGTGGGCGACTAAAGTCGCCCCTACAGTTCGGTCGGTTCTGTGCCGGAAATCACCGAAGCCCTCACTCGCACACATCCCACGACCCGATCCAAATCGACCCGAGACCGCACCCCTCAATGCCGAGCACCGTCATCCTCTGGCTCCGTCGTGACCTGCGTCTCGACGACAACCCAGCTCTGCAAGAGACCCTGGTCGACTGCGACAGACTCGTACCCGTCTATATCCACGACCCGGACTCGGAGGCGCCTTGGACACCCGGCGCAGCGAGCCGCTGGTGGCTGCACGGCAGTCTGTCGAGCTTGGAGCAGGCTCTGGGCACCGTCGGCAGTCGGCTCCTGATCGCGCGCGGCGACAGCCTGGCCGAGCTGCGGCGCATCGTCGCGGCGACCGGCGCCCGGCGCATCCACTGGAATCGCCTCTATGATCCGACGACACGTGAACGTGACGGCCGGATCAAGCAAGCCCTGAGGGCCGATGGCCTGCGGGTGGACAGTCACAACGCATCGCTTCTGTTCGAGCCCTGGGAGATCGCCACCGGCAACGGCGAGCCCTACCGGGTCTTCACCGCCTTCTGGCGTCGCTGCGCCGCTCGGCTTTCCGAGGTCACCCCCCTGCCCGCTCCGGCGGCATTGCCGCCACCTCCCGAGGCGCTCAACTCGCTCCCCCTCGAAAGCCTCGGTCTGCTGCCGACCATTACCTGGGACGCGGGGCTGCGCGAGACCTGGACACCGGGCGAGACGGCCGCGCGTGAGCATGCGCGCACCTTCCTGCGAGAGCGCGTCCGGGGCTACGCGACCGAGCGCGACCTGCCGGCCCACACAGGGACATCCGAGCTCTCGCCGCACCTGCACTTCGGCGAGATCGGTCCGCGGCGGATCATCGCCATGGTCGAAGAACAGTGTGACGACCCGACCGCAGATCCGGTCGAGCCCTTCGTGCGCGAGATCGGCTGGCGCGAGTTTGCCCACCATCTGATCTATCACTACCCGCACACCACCGATGAGCCGCTGGATCGGCGCTTCGCCGCTCTGCCTTGGCGCGAAGAGGATGCCGATCGGTTGCTCCGGGCCTGGCAACGCGGGGAGACCGGCATCCCGCTGGTCGATGCCGGCATGCGCCAGCTCTGGCACACCGGCTGGATGCACAATCGGGTGCGCATGGTCGTCGCTTCGTTCCTGACCAAGAACCTACGCCTGCCCTGGCAGGCCGGTGCACGCTGGTTCTGGGACACCCTGGTCGACGCGGATCTCGCCGCCAACAGCCTCGGCTGGCAGTGGAGCGCCGGCTGCGGCGCGGACGCCGCGCCCTATTTCCGCATCTTCAACCCGGTCCTGCAGGGCGAGCGTTTCGACAAGACCGGGGCCTATGTTCGACGCTGGTGCCCGGAGCTGGCCCGACTCCCGGACAGATACATCCATCAACCCTGGAACGCTCCGACCGCCCTGCTCGATCATGCAGGCATCCGGATCGGGCGCGACTACCCGGCCCCGATCGTGGATCTCAAGGCATCGCGCGAGGCGGCCCTGGCCGCCTATGAGGTCGTCAAATCGGCGGTGCGCTGACGCGACCCGAACCGGAGCGATCGACCCCGTCGAGGCCCGGCAAGACCGCGCGCGCATTGGCCGTCGTGCGGGCCGCCAAGACATCGGGCGACTCGCCCCTGACCTCGGCCAACGCCTGCAGAACATCGGGTAAATACTCAGGGCTGTTGCGCTCGCCCCGATGCGCGGCAACCGTCATGTCCGGCGCATCCGTCTCGAGCACGATCGCCTCGCCCGGTAGCTCGGCCGCCAGACGGCGCAGACGCGAGGAGCGCGTGAAGGTCAACATCCCCCCGAAGCCGAGCCGGAATCCCAGTTCCAGATATTGCTGCGCCTGTTGGAGGCTGCCGTTGAAGGCATGCGCGATGCCGCCCTTCACCCGCGCACGCCGCAGGGTTGCCAAGATCTCGTCATGGGCCTTGCGCACATGCAGAAGAACCGGCAAATCCGCGGACCTGGCGATCGACAACTGCGCCTCGAGCAGCGCCTGCTGACCCGCCCGATCCAGCTCGGGCAGGTAATAGTCCAAACCGATCTCGCCGACCGCCAGCGGGCGATGCTCGGCGATGGCCCGATCCAGCCCATCGAGATCGGCCGCTCGGTGTCGGTCGAGATAGACCGGATGCAGGCCCAGCGCCGGATAGAGATCGTCCGCCGACGCACAGAGCGCGAGCAGACCCTCCCATCCCTCCGCATGGATGGCCGGAACCACAATAGCGGCCACGCCCGCCGCACGCGCCCGTGCCATCACCGCCCCTCGATCGGGATCGAACTCGGCAACATCCAAATGACAGTGTGTATCGATCATGAGTCGCATCCCGGACGGTATCGCCGTCTCGCGAGGCATGGAAATACAAATCCGAACGCCCCTCGACAGACCTGGCTCATAGACCCGTTGAGCACGTCGCTGATCGGCAGAGCCGGAACCAGGAACGGTGGTCGAAGGCTCTGCTCGTTGTCGTAATCGAATTACGGACGACCACGAACACGACAACGACAACGACAACGAAAAATTCTGCGACGGTTTGCTCGAGACTTACGGCGTGAGGGACTTCCAGGAATGTGCAGGGCCGTAGGTTGTGCCGAGCCGTGCGAGGCACAACCAACCGTAGGCGCGCGCTGTGCCTCCTATCGTCAGCACAACCTACGGGTATGGTTTTCTCCCGATATCACCTTAAGCCGCGTCCGCTCAGACGCGCAACACAGAGCCACCCGAAGCCCGCACATACAGCACCGGACGCGGCTTAAGCAGCCGACTTCTGATCGCGCACGAACAACGCCTTATGCGGTCCGCGGCCGACCTGCCGCTCCTCGATCTCGAAGAGCTGGATCGCCTTGAGCAATCCGCTGAGCTTGGCATAGCCGTAGTTGCGCGAGTCGAACTCGGGGCTGCGCTTGGCGATTGCCGAGCCGACGGCGCCGAGCCCGGCCCAACCGGTATCGTCCGCGGCGCCGTCCAGGGCGGCACGCAGCAGGTTGACCAATTTGGCGTCGCGCTGCAGATCCTTGCCGCTCTTGCGCGTCGTCGAGTCGCCGCCCGCACCCTCGCGCAGCACCTCGGTGAAGACGAACTTGTCGCAGGCCGCGACGAAGGGTTCCGGGGTTTTCTGCTCGCCGAAGCCGTAGACCGTCATGCCGGACTCGCGCAGACGCGACGCCAGGCGAGTGAAGTCGCTGTCGCTAGAGACGATGCAGAAGCCGTCGAAGTTGCGCGAGTACAGTAGATCCATGGCATCGATCATCATGGCCCCGTCGGTCGCGTTCTTGCCCTTAGTGTAGCGAAACTGCTGCATGGGCTGGATCGAGTGACGCAGCAGGGTGTCCTTCCATGACCCCAGATTGGGCAGGGTCCAATCCCCGTAGATGCGCTTGACGTGGGCCGTGCCGTATTTGGCGACCTCGGCAAGAAGCCCCTCGACGATGCTCGCTTGGGCGTTGTCGGCATCGATGAGCACGGCGAGCTTGAGGTTGGCGATGTCGGACATCCGTGGTCTTCCTGTCAATCGGTCTTTGAATTTAGCGGCTTCCGATCACGTCGGAGCGTGATTACGGGACGCTGCGCCTGATCGCGTCGCCGGCTCGCATCACCGCCGCTCATCACCAGATGAGGTCGTCCGGAACCTGATAGTCGGCGTATGGATCATCCGCGTCCTTCTCCTCGGCGGCCTTGTTGAGGACCAAGACCAGGCTCGCATCGCGCGCCGCTACCCGCACGGCGATCTCCGCGGGCACGACCTCGTAGAAGGCATCCTGCCGGACGACGGCCAGGCTTCCCCCGACCAGCTTCGCGTGCTGCTCCTTGTTGATATAGATGCGTTTGAGCGTCGTGCCGTCGGTGAAATTGAACGCCAAATCGCCGCGATCGCGCACCACCCGGTGGGTGTGCACGAGTTGGCGAATCTCGTTCTCCGCGGCACGCAAGGCCGCCTCTTCCTGACGGCGCAGATTGAGCTCGCGGTCGCGCTCGAGCTTCTCGCGACGGGCTCGGTCCGCGGCCAACCGGGCCTCGTTGTCGACGGCCGTACTACGCGGACCGGCGTGCTGCTTGGTCTTCTTGTGCTTGGTGGAACGTGCCTGCTTGAGCTTCTGCTCGTCGACCAAGCCGGCCTTGAGCAATTGGTCCTGCAACGAGTTGCCCACGGTGTGGATCTCCGAAAAAGGTGTCGCCGATCGCCGAGCAGACCCAAGTCCGCATACCCTCGGCGGATATCCGACTGCCAGAGCCGGTCGACAGGATCCGATAGGCGCGCCCGCGACGCAAGCATACGAGTCGTTTCCCATGACCGAGAGCGGAGGGTTAGAATCGCGCGCGCCGCCATTCCGCGATCCTCCTCGCCGCTGTATGCTTACAGACCGCGTGTTTCCTCACCCTACTCTTTCGTTCCTCGGAGTCCTGCTCATGTCCCGTTTTGCCCTCATTGCCGCGCTTGCCCTGTCCGTCATCATGCCGACCCATGCCTTGGCCGCCGACGTGCTGGGCTATGTCGACATGCAAAAGGTCCTCGAGGAAAGCAAGTTGGGCAAGCGTATTCAAGACCAGCTTCGTGAAGAGTTCGAGCCACGTGGACAGGAGATGGCCGCCGAGGAGCAGGAGATCCGCAAGCTCCAGCAATCACTCGAGCGCGATGGACCACTCATGAGCGCCGAGCAAGTCAGCAAGCAGGAGGCCGACGTTCAGAAGCGCATCGAAGCCTTCCAGGAGAAGGCAAACGGCATCCAGCAGGAGGTTCTGAAGGTCCAGCAGACCAAAAGCCGCGAGATCATCGGCCCGGCGCGCGACTCCATCAGCGCTGTCGCGAAGAAGAACAAAGTCGGCATGGTCGTCGAGCCCGGGACATCCGGTCTCCTCTATCTCGACGAAAGGCTTGATCTGACCGCCGAAGTCATCAAACACCTGGATGCGAACACCAAGTAAGGCGACAGTCCAGCAAACCGTTCGGCATGAACGGGCTATGTCCGACCCATGACGCTGCGGTATCATTTTGAGGCATCGGGCCGGTATCGCCGCTGCGCCTGCACCCGGCGAGCAAGTCCCGCCCCGACCACACGACCGCCGGCGCGACCACTGCGCGGGTTACTGCACCTTATTGAGGAACGGACACAATGCTTGGCGAATCACACGACCTCCTTCACGAGTTCCCCGATCTCGAAACGAAGATCTCGAGCCTGCGCTCGAGCAACGCCGAGTTCGCGCAACTCATGGATGACTACGATACACTCGACGCCCGGGTACGCGACCTCGAAGAACTGGGGACGCCGGTCGCCGACGAGACCATCGAGGAGCTCAAGAAGGAACGCCTGATTCTGAAGGATACGCTCTACGCCATTCTGCGTTCCTGAGAGCGCATTCGGGTTGCCGACAACGGCCCCACGTCCGGCTTGTCGAGCGTAGGCAACCAGACCCGAGGCCCCTCGCACGAACAAGGGCCGTCTCGCCCTCTCCCAGAGATCCCGCCCGGGTCGTGAAACCGCCCGGGTCGTGAAACCGCCCAGGTCGTGAATCCGCCCAGGTCGTGAATCCGCAGAGCGCCGTATCCGTCCTTGTGAGCGATTCAAAAGGCCGTCGTCGTTGTCGTCATCGATTACGACAACGACAACGACAACGGATTGGTGCTCAACAGGATACTTAACCCCCATCGCGTCCTGGACATCCCGGACACCAGATGAAACCATGCGCGGATATCGAGCCGCCGACCGCGTGATCCGCAGACCCCGTGCAATTTCGAATCATCCCCGTCACCCCCTTTCAGCAGAACACCACCTTGCTCTGGTGCGAGCGCACCCGATCCGCCGTCATCGTCGATCCCGGCGGCGAGGCCGATCGGATCCTCGACCAAGTCGCGGCGCTCGGGCTGGAGCCCGATTACGTTCTGCTCACCCACGGCCACCTCGACCACGTCGGCGCCAGTGCCGAGGTCTCGCGCCGACTCGGCATCCCGATCTGGGGCCCGCACCCCGACGACGCCTTCTGGCTCAACGCCTTGGACGAGCAGTGCGAGATGTTCGGGTTTCCGCCCGTGACCGCGTTCGAGCCCGACCGTTGGCTCCGGGCGGGCGAGCGCATCGCCGTCGGCGAGGAGACCCTCGAGGTCCTGCATTGCCCCGGGCACACGCCGGGCCATCTCGTCTTCTTCGACGCACACGGCAAACTCGCCCAGGTCGGCGACGTCCTCTTCAAGGGCTCGATCGGACGCACGGACTTTCCGCGCGGAAACCATCGCCAGCTCCTCGACTCCATCCGGGAGCGCCTGTTTCCGCTCGGAGACGATGTCCGCTTCATCCCCGGGCACGGCCCGATGTCGACCCTGGGCGAGGAGCGACGCACCAACCCTTTCGTTCGCGAATAAGTGTTCGCCGAGCAACGTCCGCCACCGGGCAACCGCCCGCGGAAGGAACGGCATCATGCGAAAATCAGGCATTCCGACGCCGGCACCGGGCCGGAAAAGCAGTCCGCCGCGCAGCCTCCCGTTGCGCAACCCGCAGGCCGAGCCGCCCGATGAGCGGCCGCGGAATGCACTCAAGCGTACCAAGAAGGCCCACTTTCTCGAACCCTACCGACTCTCCGAATCCGGTCGCGCCGCCCTGCTCGCGTGCCTGACCGACCAGGCCGTCGGCGATCCGGAGAGCCGCGAGCTGTTCGCCGCAGCCGTCGAGTACGGCATCGCGAGCTGTCGTGCATCCACGAAGGACGCCCCCACGCCCGCGCTACCGGCTGTCTCGACCGCGCCGGACACGCACGCGACCGCGCAGAATCCTGCGAACCCGGCCGCCATGCCAGCCCCGAATCCAAGCGCCCCGCTCTTGGCCCTCGCGGAGACGGCGCGTCTGCTCGTCCGGAGACTCGGAGCGCTCGAAGAGCGATCCCGCGAGGCGATCACCGACCGTCTGCGCGGTTCCGACCCCTTCAACCGTGTCCATGACCAGGCCTATCTGGACGCGGTCTGCCGCGAGGTCGAGCGCATCGCCGAGGCCGCCTCCAATCTCCTCGACGCGCCGCTCGCGCCGCTGCCCGTTTCCCCGCCTGTCTCCCCCTCGGCCGCCACACCCGCACCGGCCGCCGCAGCGCATCCGGACGACCCGCTCGGCGAGACGGCGCGCCGCCTCGTTCGGCGCAGCGCGGACGCCTACGAGGCATGCTTCGAGACCAAGGCCGAAACCGGCGCGGGATACCCCTTCATCCCGGTGCTGCGGCTCATCGCCGAGGACGCCGGGATCGCGCTGCCTGCGGAGGACGCCCGACTTCTCGCGGTCCTGCCGACGCACTGCTGGATCTAAACCGCGCTCAGCGCGGTATGCGATGTTTTTGGATGGGATCGGCCCCGGCAGACTTGACGACCTTTCGTTGTCGTTGTCGTTGTCGTATCGATGATCGATGACGACAACGACAACAAACGGTCTCGACACGTCTTCCGTGCTGCACGAGGTATAGAGTCGTCGGACCGTTTGCTCGCGTTTCTGAGTACAATGGCCGGTCCGTGGGCAACGGTTGGCGAGTATCAGATGTTATTCGAGCGCTTTCTCAAGAAAAAACGACAAGATACGCACAAGGAAGAGGACCAGGGGGTTCTGGCCGAACGCGCCCGCACTCATGAAGACCCTGCGGTGCGGCGCGAGGCCACGCGGCGGCTCTTCGCTCTACCCCATCTTCGCCTGATCCTCACCGAAGACGCGGACGCCGGCGTGCGCGAGATCGCCGCCGCCCGCTATCGCCATCTACTGTGCGGAACCCAGCCGGCAGAGCTCGCCCCTGACGGTGTGAGCGTCGATGCGCGCGTCGCAGAGCTGTCGCACGTCGAGGACGCACGTATCCTCGAGCAGGTCGCCGTCCAAGGGCAGGCCCACGAGATCCGTCGCGCCGCCATCGAGCGCCTTCGGTCTCCCGAGGTGCTCGCGCTCTGCGCGGTCCAGGATCCCCTCGCGGCCAACCGCGGCGCGGCCGTGGAGCGCATCGAGACCAAGGACGCGCTTGAGCAGGTCGTGCGCCAGATCGGCAAGCGCGACAAGAACGTCTACCGCAGCGCACGCGAAAAACTCCGCCTGATCGCCGAGCGCGAAGAGCGGCCGCTGCGCGTGCGCGCACTCTGCGAAGAGCTCTGCCAGAAGGCCGAGCGTCTCGGTCGGCTCGAGCATTGGAATCAAGATCGCGCCATCCTCGATCTGCTCGACCGCCAATGGTCCGAGATCCGGGATGAGGCCGATCCGGACTGGCGCATGCGCTACGAGAGCGCACGGGAGCGCTTCATCCAGGCCTACGGCGGCCACGCGCGCGAGACCGCCGCCCGGGTCGCCGCCGACGAGGCACATGAGTCCCTGCACGGCGAACGCCTCGCCCTCCTCGACACCCTGGCCGTGGCACCGGCGCTGACCACCGAGCAAGAGATTCGCGCCCTGTGCGAACAGGTCTCCACCGCCTGGGACGCCCTCGACGCCCTCCCGCCGCAGCGCCAGAGGCCCCTCGACCAGCGCTATCGCACACTCATGGACGCGGCCGACGCCGCGCGCACGACCCTCGGCGATCAGCGCAAGCGCATGTCGCAACTGCGCAAATCGAGCAATCGGGCGCAGAAGCTCCTCGACGAGCCCAAACCGCTCGATCTACGCATGACCAAGACCTTCATCGAGCAGGCCCGGGCGCTTGCCGCAGAGCTTCCCGCCACCGCCGAGACCGAAGCCTTCCTCGGACTCGTCGAGCGCGTCGAATCGCGGACCAAGACCCAGCGTAAGAACGCCGAGCACCGCCTCAAGCAGCTCCCCGAAAAACTCGCCGAGCTGGAGAAGTACCTCGATGACGGCGAGCTGAAGAAGGCCGACCCGATCTTTCAAAGCCTGCGAGCCGGCCTGGACCTGGTCGAGGCCAGCGCCATGCCAAAGGGCGCCGCCGAGGAGATCTCCGCACGCCTGCATGTCCTCGCACCACGCCTGCGCGACCTTCAACACTGGCGCCGCTGGGGTGCCGATCAGCATCGCGACGGCCTCTGCGAGGAGATGGAGCAGCTCATCGAAACCGACCTGCCCCTGCCAGCCCTGAGCGAGCGACTCCACGCCATGCGCTTGGACTGGAAGGGTCTGGAGAAGACCGGACCGCGCGCCAGCCCCGCCGTCGCCGAGCGCTTCCATAGGGCGTGCGACGCCGTCCAAGAGCGCTGTCGCCCCTACATCGAGGCCCAAGCGGCCGAGCGCGAGGCCAACCGCGCCGCGCGCGAGTCCGTCTGCGACCAGATCGAAGACTTCCTCTCCAAGGTCGATTGGGAACGCATCGACTGGAAACGCGTCCTGCACGCCGAGCGCGAGACCCGCCACACCTGGGATTCCATCGGACCGGTGGACCCGCGCCACTTCAAGGCGCTCGAAGGACGCTTCCGCCAAGCACTCAAGCAGCTCGATCGCCGCCTGGATGGCGAGCGCAAACGCAATCAGGCGATGAAGCACGAGCTGATCGCCAAGATCGAAGCCCTGATCGAGGAGCCCGATCTGGACGCCGCCATCGAGCGGACCAAGGCACTCCAGCGCGAGTGGCACACCACCGTACCGGCGCGCCACAAGGACGAGAACAAGCTCTGGCAGACCTTCCGCAGCGCCTGCGACGCCATCTTCGAACGGCGCGTCGCCTTGCACCAGGCGCACGCCAACGCTGTGAAGGAGCATCTCGCCACGCGCGAGACCATCTGCACCGACGCGATCACACTCGCCCGAACCGAGCAGGATCCGAAACGACTCCGCGCCGAGCTCCGCGAGCTCGAACGGCGCTGGGACGATGCCCAGTCCCTACCCATCCCGCGCCCAAGCGCCGGCCCGCTCAACGAACGCTGGCGCGAGACCCGCGAGGCGATCAAGCAACAGCTGCGCGACTGCGAGGACCAACAGCGTCGAGGCGCATTCGATCTACTGCAACGCCAGGCCGAGCTGTGCGAGCGCCTCGAGCTCGGCCTCCTCGGAGAAGCCGACGCCCCGCTCGATCCCGAAGCGGCCGAGCAAGCCTGGGCGGATCTCCCGCAGCAACAAGACAGCGAGATCCAGCAAGCTATCGCCGCGCGCTTCTCGGCCGCACTCGCCGCCACCCGCGACCCCGAGCAGATCGCCGCGCTGCGCCGCCGTTACGACGCCAACGCCGCGCGCTTGAGCCAACTCTGCCTGCAGCTCGAAATCCTCGCCGGCGTCGAAACCCCGCCCGAGCTTGCCCAACAGCGCCTCGAGTTCCAGGTCGCACGTCTGACCGAGCGCATGGTCGACGGCGAGGAAGACCCACTTCAAGGCAGCGCCAGACTCCTCAAAGAGTGGTATCTCTGCGGCCCCGCGCCACGTTCCGCCGGTCTGGACAGCCGCTTCGGGCGCATCCGCCAAGCCCTCGCCCGAGAGCCCGGCGAAGCGACGGCCTGACACGGCCGTGCATCGGCCAATCGAGCCGGCTCCGCGTCATGCCGCTCCAGAGTCGGTGTCAGGGGCTGAGCGGGTGTGATACGTGGTTGTCGATCAACGGCGGGGGAAGGGTTCGCGATTGTTCGCCATAGCCCCGGTCGCCTACCTGCCGGTCGGAGATCGTGCACGGCTCCAAGAGCGCGATGCTCCGCCGGATGACATCTTTGCGGGCTTCAGCTTTGCTGGCTTCGGGGAGGATGTGACCAAGTACGAGCGGCTGGCACTGAGGGTGGCGAGCGACCTTCCGCAGGTGGATGCTTGGTTGTCGCGTCGCGAGGTCGGCCCGGATATCGCTCCGTTCGCCGTGGCCTGACCCCGCAAGAGCGGGCTATCGGCGATTCGTACCCTCTACGATCCGGCCTGCGGGCCGGGCGGCTTTCTCACTGACGGCATGAACCATGTCGCCGATTACGGCAGCCGCTTTCATGTGCCGCCGGCGCTCATTCCACACCGACAGGAACTTGAGCCCGAAACCTCCAACAATAAGCCACCCGAACGCGATGAACGGGTGCAGCTCATCGATGTCACCGACCTCTGGACCTCCGTCAAGAACAAGGGCAATAAGCGCCGCCTAATCAGCGACGTGCCGCACGGGGTTCGAGTGTCGCATCGAGGAACGCTGATTGGCCATTATTGAAGGGTTTCTGGCGCAGAACTTCCGTTCTGCGCCTGCAGCATGGAAAAGGGACGGTTTGGTCGGGCGAAGATGCCGTGGAGGGTGCCGAGGAGGAGGGCAGAGCTCGTTTGGATGTTGAATTGACCGACCGGCGGCAATTGGGCATCGCCACACTCGGCACGCTGATGGAGCATCCGCGCATCAAGCGCTTTCGGGGGCGCCCCGCAGATCTTCGTCACGACGAACCAGCCCTATTTCGTTGATGCCTTTTCTCCGGAAGAGGTCTGGGTACTCCAGAATGGCGCCGACGGCTTCTCCGAGATCCAGCGGGCGTCGGCGCTCGCCGATGTCGGTCACCTGGTGTCCGAGGGACTGCCTCTGGGCGGTCTTTGGTACAGCGATTATCTCGATGCGAGGTAGGGATGCACATCGAGATCCTGGTATCGAAACCAACACCTCTCCGAGCTTCCGCAAGCTGCGCGACGGCTTGCGGAGCCTGATTGCGGAGAACACCTGACGATGGATTGCGAACAGCCTTGGGGCGTCGGCGACTGGTGTTGGCACATCCGCCAGGCGACACCCTGCCGCATCCTGGGTCGCCAGGCGATGTGGGGCGATGTCGCCTATCGGGTGTGGTTGCCGACCAAGGATGCCGTCATCCGCGTTCGCTCGCAGGATCTCGGACTGCTGGATGCCGCCGAGCCGACGGTGAATCAGATCCTGCACACTGCGGCCGCCGCAAAGCTGGCAAATAGACCACCACCACTGCAGACGCTCGTTGATGTCTCCGCGGCCCGGGATAGGGCCCAGCCCGAAGACTTCAGTGGGGTAGTCGCCACGCTCATGGCGACTGCCGTGCGTCTCACCAGCGGCTGGATCTGGGTGCTGCGTCGAAAAGACGTTCTTGTTGTCATGGCAAATGGCGTATAGAGTGGAGCCAAGTGGCGTTACTGGTGGAGCATCTGGTCATGACGAACACGGCGACCGGGAACACGGCCCCGACGCATCCGCAAGCAGCTGATCTTTTGAAGGTCTTGCAGACCCCAGCACCGCAGCTCGTCGAGCGGGTGCGCCGTGGCGTGCCCTTCACCGAGCTGGAGGCCCTGCGCGAACCCTTAGGCCTGTCGCTCCAGGAGCTGGCCGCCTATGCCGGCATTCCGAGTCGCACCCTGGTGCGGCGCCGTCAAGCCGGTCGTCTGGACCCGGCCGAGTCGGAGCGTGTGCTGCGCATCGAGCGACTCTTGGCCCTGGCGACCGAGATGCTGCGCGACGTCGCGCGCGCGCGGGACTGGCTCAAGTCGCCGAAGACTGCGCTCGCCGGCCAGCGTCCGCTCGAATACGCGGACACGGAAGTCGGTGCGCGTGAAGTCGAGCAACTGATCGGCCGATTACGCCATGGGGTCTTTTCTTGAGATGGTTTCGTTTGCTTGACGAGGCGTATCTGGAGACGGCCTTCACCGGCGAAGGTGCACGGCTCTTCGGCGGGCGTTGGAATTCACCCGGTATTTCGATGGTGTATGCGGCCCAGTCGCTATCGCTTGCGCAGCTTGAGCTGCTCGTCCAATTGGAGGCTGACGACGTCCTGCGCGGGCATTGGCGATATATTGAGCTCGAGGTGGTGCCCGAGGCCGTCTTGGCGTGCGAGCTCGTGGCCGAGCTACCCGCCGATGACGCCGCCTGGCCGGCTCCGGCATCGACGCGATCGATCGGCGACGCCTGGGCCGCATCAGGCGTCTCGGTGGGGCTGACTGTACCCAGCGCCGTAACACCCGGCGAGCGCAACCTGATCCTGAATCCCGCCGATCCCGGCTTCGCCGACGCCGTGGTGATCGGCGAACCGCGGAAATTGGTCATGGATCGGCGTTTGCTCAAGGCCGAGCGGACTTAGGCGAATA
Source organism: Thiocapsa sp. C2-2m (assembly GCF_041903745.1). Lineage (NCBI taxonomy): Bacteria > Pseudomonadati > Pseudomonadota > Gammaproteobacteria > Chromatiales > Chromatiaceae > Thiocapsa > Thiocapsa sp. C2-2m. The sequence goes on from NZ_JBBWVD010000005.1 coordinate 194,213, forward strand.
CCGGAAACCCTCATACCAACGGCGTAGGTTGTGCCGAGCCGCGCGAGGCACAACCAACCGTCGGCGCAAGTTGTGCTTCCTATCGTCAGCACAACCTACGGGTATGGAAGTTTGCGGAAGCGAGAAACAACGTCTCGTCGCGGTAGTGCCGGAGGATGTCTTGTTAGGTGCGGTTCAGCTCGGCATCGGCTGCGTTCAGCTCGGCACAGGCACCCTCGTTCAGATCGAGTTGGGTCTGCGCCTGAGTCACAGCGACCGCCAACAGGACCGCCAACAGCATGGACAGAAACAGGTTCAGTCGTATCATCGTGTACTCTCCGGCAAGCCAGCGATTTGGATTCGGCAGGCAGCGTCCGATCTGCTGATCTCCCATGACGGACTCGCCTGCCGCTCCGGTGGACGCAGCGGCTTTTGCGGGATCCGCACCTGCCTGGTCGTGCTCTACGTGCGCCAAGGCGGGCGCTTGAGTCTCAACACCGAGGTTCTGTCAAGCGGGGCGAGCATCGGTGCGGGCGATCCGCCCGCCATCGCGCTCACATCCGACGACGGCAGCCCGAATCCGCTGCGTTGGAACGGGACGACGTTCGTCGAACGCTGACCGGTCCGGGCTTCGGGCCACCACTGGCGGAGTCGTCGCGGTCCGCACACAACGGGGGAGCTCGCCCTGCCCTGCGGCGACGTCGTCTTCTTGCGCCGCAGCGATTGCCGTGCCGATCCCTGCCCTGGACAGCTTTCGCCGGGTCTACAATCCGGCGATGAATCCCACCTCGCCGCCTGCCTCGCCCACCCCGACCGAGCCGCTCAGCGGCGCCGTCGAGCGCGTCACCTATCACAGCCCCGAGAGCGGCTTCTGCGTGTTGCGGGTGCAGGTACGCGGGCAGCGGGATCTGGTCACCCTGATCGGCTCCGCGGCCAGCGTCTCGCCCGGCGAGCATCTCGAGGCCGAGGGGCATTGGGTCAACGACCGCCAGCACGGGCTGCAGTACAAGGCGATCCAGCTACGGATCGTCCCGCCGCGCAGCCTGGAGGGGATCGAACGCTATCTCGGCTCCGGGATGGTCAAGGGCATCGGGCCGCACTTCGCACGCACCCTGGTTACGGCCTTCGGCGAGGACGTCTTCACCGTCATCGAGGAGACCCCGGAGCGGTTGCTCACACTGCAGGGGATCGGTCCCAAACGCCAACAGCGGGTGACCTCCGCGTGGGCCGAGCAGAAGGTGATCCGCGAGATCATGGTCTTTCTGCAGTCCCACGGGGTCGGCACGGCGCGCGCGGTGCGCATCTACAAGACCTACGGGGACGCCGCGGTCGAGAAGGTCCGCGAGAATCCCTATCGGCTGGCGCTGGACATCTGGGGCATCGGCTTCAAGACCGCGGATGCGATCGCCGAGCGCCTCGGCATCGCGCGCGATGCGCCGATCCGGGCCCGGGCGGGGGTAAGGCATGTGCTCCAGGAGCTCTCGACCGAAGGCCACTGTGCGGCCTGGCGGGATGACCTGAGCACGCAGGCCGCGCGCCTGCTGGAGATCCCCGCCCCGATCATCGCGGCGGCGATCGACAGCGAGCTGGCCGAAGAGCGCCTGGTTGCCGAGTCGATCGCCGAGCGCCCTGCCCTCTTCCTCGCGCCTCTGCAGCGCGCCGAGCGCGGGGTCGCCGGTCATCTGCGCCGGCTCGCGCAGGATCCGCCGCCCTGGGGTCCGATCGACGCCGAGAAGGCCCTGCCCTGGGTCGAGACACGCACCGGGCAGGTGCTCTCGGCCTCGCAGCGCATCGCGGTCGCGACGGTGCTCGACGCCAAGGTCGCCATCATCACGGGCGGTCCGGGCGTGGGCAAGACCACGGTGGTCAACAGCCTGCTGCGGATCCTCGCGGCCAAGGGCGTGGAGGTCCTCTTGTGTGCCCCGACCGGGCGCGCGGCCAAGCGGCTCTCCGAGTCGACCGGACGGGAGGCCAAGACCATCCACCGGCTCCTCGAATTCGATCCGCAGGTGATGGGCTTCAAGCGCGATGCCGAGCATCCGCTGGAGGCCGATCTGGTGGTGGTCGACGAGACCTCGATGGTCGACATCGTGCTGATGAACCAGTTGCTGCGCGCCGTGCCGAGCTTTGCGGCGCTGCTCCTGGTCGGGGATGTCGATCAGCTTCCCTCGGTCGGACCCGGCGCGGTGCTCGCCGACCTGATCGCCTCCGGCACGCTGCCGACCCTGCGCCTGACCGAGATCTTCCGCCAGGCCGCCGCCTCGCGGATCATCGTCAACGCCCACCGCATCAACGCCGGACACCTGCCCGAGGCGGCGGCCTCGCACGGCCCGGACAGCGACTTTCATCTGATCCGGGTCGACACCTCGGAGGCGATTCACGAGCGGCTGCTGCGGGTGGTGACCGAGCGCATCCCGGCGCGCTACGGTCTGGATCCGGTACGCGACATCCAGGTGCTGACCCCGATGAACCGCGGCGGTCTCGGGGCGCGGGCGCTCAACGTCGCCCTGCAGGCGGCGCTGAATCCCGAGGCCCAGCCGCGCATCGAGCGCTTCGGTTGGACCTACGCCCCGGGCGACAAGGTCATCCAGCTGGTGAACGATTACGACAAGGAGGTCTTCAACGGCGACATCGGACGGATCCGCACGATCGATCTCGACGAAGGAATCCTGACCATCGACTTCGACGGGCGCCCGGTCGCCTACGAGACCGGCGAGCTCGACGCCGTAGCGCTTGCCTACGCCACCAGCGTGCACAAAGCCCAGGGCTCGGAGTACCCGGCCGTGGTTATCCCGCTGGCGACCCAGCATTACACCCTGCTGCAGCGCAACCTGCTCTACACCGCGGTGACCCGCGGCAAGCGCTTGGTGGTCTTGATCGCTCAGCCCAAGGCGCTCGCCATGGCGGTGAAGCAGACCGGCGGCGGGCGGTTGACGCGGTTGCGGGAGCGGATGGTGGCGGGGTGAGGTGGGCGATCGTGGCGGGGATCTCCCGGAGCATGTGGTCAAACTGGTGTCTCTTTGACGATCGTGCAATCAGGCGCGACGATACGATCGAATGACCGTAATGCCGGGAACAGCATTATCGACACTCACCAACATAACGTTTCGGGACTCAACACCTTCAAGGCCAGCTTCACCCGTGACCTTTGCACCTCGCCTGCTGTCGTGCCTACGCATCGACGCGCCTGTTACCAGCCGCGCCGCAAGGCTCGATACCGAGCTCGTGGCTAGCGATTACCCGGGCGGGAGTTCCACCCGCTAGAACACGCGGCCTTGCCAGGCCGCACTGCCCCCGGTTGTTGAGTGTCCCCTGTTGTTGTCCCCTGCTGTTCCCTTGACCATGTCGTTCGGCAACCGTACACTCTCCGCATGCGGCACCAGATCAATCCAAAAGTCGACTGTGTCTTCAAGGCCCTGCTGGGCGCGGAGGAGAACCGCGCGCTGCTCATCGATTTTCTCAATGCGATGCTAACCGAGACGCTCCCCAGTCCGGTGGTCGAGGTGCAGATCCTCGATCCTTAAAACCCGCAGGAAACCCTCAAAGGCAAGCTCACCATCGTCGATGTGAAAGCCCGCGATGCCGCCGGCCGGGTTTTTCAGGTCGAGATCCAGCTGTCGGTCTATGCGGATCTGACCGCGCGCATGCTCTACGGCTGGGCGGACCTGTACCGCCGACAACTGCGTCGCGGTCAAGACTACAGCATCCTCAAACCGACCTATGCGCTCTGGCTGCTCGATCTAACGCTGCGCGACGACACGCCGGACGATGCACACCGCTATCGGATGCGCGACGATCGGAGACAGGCTCTGATCGACCACTGCGGCATCTGGAACTTCGAGCTGAACACAGCGGCGGTACAGCAGGTCGAAACCGAGCAAGAACGCTGACTGAAACTCTTCAACGAGGCCGAACACCTCGATGACGAGAAGCTGTCCGAGTGGATGCAAACCCCTGTGATGAGGCAGTTCCGCAGACCCGCCGAGGCGCGTCACGCGCGAGCAATCACAACCTGCCGAGTGGGGTGGCTCAAATGCAGCGGTTCCACCGCCTGACCCTTTCGCGCTTTACAAGGCCGCCTTGCGGGGATTCAACACCTGGAACGCCTCGGCGAACGCTTTCGCGAGCTTGATGTTCCACTGCTGGTGGAGTGGCCCGACGGGCGCCGCGCCGCCGTGCTCTTTGTCTTCGAGGAAGAAACCGAACCGCGCCGCTTCTCCATCCATCGCCTTGCGCACTACTGCCTGCATCTCGCCGAGCTCTTCGAGACCGAGCGGGTCGTCCCGGTCGTGATCTTTCTGCACCCCGGGCACTACGCCGAGCGACTCGCCCTGGGCAGCGAGCAGTGCCGGTATCTGCAGTTCCACTATCTGCACTGCGCCTTGTTCGCGCGACGTGCCCGCGACTCCTTCAACAGCACCAACCTCGTGGAACGCCTGACGCTGCCCAGCATGGCCTACACCCCGGACGAGAAGCTCGAGGTCTATGCCCAGGCCACGCGCGGTCTGCTGCAGCTTGAGTCCGATCCCGAGCGACGTCTGAAATATCTCGATTTCATCGACATCTATGCCGACCTCACCGAGAATGAACGCATCCTATACAACCAACGCTACCCTCAGGAGGCGGCCGACATGAGCGGATTTGCCCAGCGCTTCATCGAGCAAGGCATCGAGCAAGGCATCGAGCAAGGCATCGAAACAGGCGTCCAACGCGGCGAGGCGCGCGTGCTGCTGGCCCTGCTCAAGATCCGGTTCGGCGATCCACCCGACAGCGTCCGCCAGCGCGTGGAAAACGCCGATGCGGAGTCATTGCTGTACTGGTCCACCCGGGTGCTCACCGCGCAGACCCTCGACGAGGTCTTCGGTGATGGCCCATAAGGACCGTCACGCGCGGAACTCAGGGCCAGGCGAGGCGAAGTCGGCGACGACGAGAGCGAGCAGCTCTTCGCGCCCGGGAAACCGAACGCCCAGCCAAGAAGGCCGCACTCGCCGAGGTCGCGCGCCTGCAGGCGCTACCGAACCAATCGCGTGAAGTGGGTCGGGCGTCAGCCCGACAACGGCGTCTCGGGCCACCCGGCGCTCGGCGTCGAGCGCGACACCCGCGCTGCAGGATAACGCCGAAATCAGGTCATGCTGAATTCCGACCCACAGGAGGCCGGACTTAAGTTGAGCGTTATTAGAACCTGGACCTTTTCCCCGGGAGGACGGAAATGCCGTTAACCGCTGGGGTCCGCGTTTTTGAGCTCCAATCGGCTCTCCACACGCTCCACGCGTCTGGTCAACACATCGAGACGGTCGTGGATCGACGGCAGCGACAGAACAAGCGCGCCGAGATGTTGCTCTTGGGCGGTCATCCGCAGCTCAAGGTTGGCCATGCGGTCATCCAACCGTTTCATCCGAAATTGGAGATCCTTCAGGATGGTCATGACCAGGTTTTCAGTGTCGTCAGTCATGAGGTTACCGAATGTTGGCGCCTTCATTGGACTCTAGCATACACCGACGATCTCATCGCCGTAGAACTCGGGCTTGAGCAGGTCTGCCGGATCGTCAGTGGGTTGGCCCGCACCACCTCTAGCTCTGGATACAAGGCATAAGTCAAGACCTGACCCCTGTCGCTCCGGCGATCCAGCGCTCGGCGCCGAGCGCGACACCCCCGCGGGATGACGCCGAGAGCAGGTCGGACTGAATTCAGGCCCACGGGAGCCGGCCGTAAGTTGAGCGTTGTTTGGGCGAATACCGGAAACCCTCATACCAACGGCGTAGGTTGTGCCGAGCCGCGCGAGGCACAACCTACCGTCGGCGCAAGTTGTGCTTCCTATCGTCAGCACAACCTACGGGTATGGAAGTTTGCGGAAATCACCTTGAACCTGCCCCCATTTCCCCAAAAACAGAGTCTCAACATGCAGGCCATTGAATGTGAAGCCGTTGCGCAACATGACAGGGTGAGGTTCCCGGACCAGGTACCCGATGGGGCGCGTCCAAGACGCGCACGCCCCGGCGTTCCACCTGATCGCCGGTGACATGGGTCAACCGCGCCGGCATCTCGTCCGACAGGGAACCGACGCGCTTGACGAGCAGCCGCGCGAGAAGGCCGGCATGACGGCAGCGCCCTCGCCCTCCTCGACGTCCCCTGAGTCTCTGCACCCGTCGATTGCGCTGACGATTGGAAGCGCAACGCTGACCGGCGATGTGTTCCGTCTCGCACCGCTCGGCATCGTATCCGACATGCAGTGTCGACATCGCGGAGGCCATCCGCAACCCGGCGCTTACGATCCGATCGCCCGACCCACCCGAGCGACAAGAATCGGCACCCCGACCCCACCGTGTATCGTCTTAAGACCCGACACCGCCTCGCAAAAAGGCAAGACCGACGAGGCGGTCTTTTTCGAGTCAAGTTGCGCCGACTTCGACGCCGACTTAGTCCCAAGGCACAAGTCAAGACCTGACACCGATGCCCCCCAAGTCAAGACCTGACACCGATGCCCTTGTCTCCGCAGCCCCGCAAGGCTATCCTGCGGTTAGCTAATCGGAGACTAACCATGCAGACCCAATTCAATATCCACGAAGCCAAGTCACAGCTGTCTCGCCTCATCGAACAGGTGGAGGCCGGCGGCGAGGCCATCATCGCCCGCGCCGGCATGCCGGTTGTCCGCCTGGTGCTGGTCGGTGATGCGCCGCCGCGGCGCGTGCTGGGCCGACTGGAAGGCCGCTTCACTCTGCCCGACGAGCATGCGCCGCCGATCCCGGAGACCCCGGAAGACTTCATCGACGCCGTCGAGGGCCACCGATGCGGGTACTGACCGACACCCACACCCTGATGTGGGCCCTGTTGCAGCCCGCGCGGCTCGATGCGGTAAGTAGGGACGTGCTGGAGTCGCCCGAGCACCAGGTCTTCTTCAGTGCCGTCAACATCTGGGAGATCGCGATTAAGCGCGCCCTCGACCGCCCTAATTTCGACGTAGAGCCGGATGCGGTTCATCGCGCAGCCCTGGAAACCGGCTTTCGCGAGCTGCCGATATCCGCAGTCCATGCTGCTGCCGTGCGCCACCTGCCGCATCATCATCGCGATCCGTTCGACCGCCTGCTGATCGTCCAGGCACAAATCGAGCCGCTGCTGCTGATGACCGATGACCCGCTCATCAGCCTCTACCCGGTTCAGCGGGTTGGCGCGGCCACTGCCAGCCGAGAGGCGTAGACTTTGGGAATTCGATCTCGCCTTTTTCCTTGTCCAGCCCCCAGACTCGCGCCGAATGCATGACGGCGGCGCCCTCGCCCCCCTCGACCTACCCTGATTCTCCGCACCCCTCGATTGCGCTGACGATTGGAAGCGCAACGCTGACCGGCGATGGGTTCTATCTCGCACCGCTCGGCACAGTATCCGACGTGCCGTGTCGACATCGCGAATGCCATCCGCAACCCAGGGATCTCGATTCGATTCTATTTGCGCCCAAGCGAATCTGTACCGCCGGCAACTGCACAGCGGCGCCCCCTACAGCGCCATCAAACCAACCTATGCGATCTGGCTGCTCGATCAAACCCTGCGCGACGACACGCCGGACGATGCGCACGGCTATCGGATGCGCGATGATCAGGGACAGGATCTGCCCGACCACGGCGGCATTTTGATCTTCGAGCTGAACACATTTGCCGTCCAGCAGGTCGACACCGAACAAGAACGTTGGCTGAAATTCGTCAACGAGGGCGAAACCCTCGATGACGAGAAGCTGCCCGAGCGGATGCAAACCGCTGTGATGAGGCAAGCCAAGAAGGCGGAACGCCAAGCCAAGGAATCAGCCCTTCAAGCTAAGGAAGCCGAGCGACAAGCCAAGGAAACCGCACTCGCCGAAGTCGCGCGCCTGAAGGCACTCCTGAACCAACCGCGCGATGCCTGACCGCCTGCGATCACGAGGTCTGAAGTGGGTCGGGCTTCAGCCCGACAACGCCGTCTCAGGCCACCCAGCGCTCGGCGTGGAGCGCGACGCCCGCCCTGCGGGATGACGCCGAGAGCAGGTCGGACTGAAGTCCGACCCACAGGGGGCCGACCTTAAGGCGAACTCCGGAAACCTTCATGCCAAGGGCGTAGGTTGTGCCGAGCCGTGCGAGGCACAACCAACCGTCGGCGCAAGTTGTGCCTCCTATCGTCAGCACAACCTACGGGTATAGAAGTTTGCGGAAATCGCCTAAGTTGAGCGTTATTTGAACCCGACGTCTTTTCCCGCGCACAAAGCGCGAACCGCCGAGCGCGCGCCTAATCCTACACACTGCGCCCACGGACCTCGCAGCCTGCCGCCTGCGCCTGCGCCTGCAGCGCGACCCCGACATCGCAGCCCGCTGCGAGCCTGGTCAAGACGCGCGCTCCAACTCGCTAACCGACTCCCGCTCGTTGATATAGCCCAGCAGGATCCGGCAAAGATCCCGATGCTCGCAAAGTCCACGGCGCAGATTGGCGATGAGCAAGGTGTCATCGTCTGGGGCCATCATCCGCAGCAAGAGGTCCAGCATCGCGATATCCTCTTCCGCGTCGATCCAGGACCAGGCGCACTCGGTCAGCATGATGCCGGCATCATCGATCATCTCGATGAGCCTGCGATGACGTTTCTGGTCATCGTACTGCTGAGCCTCGTCCACTTCGGCACGCCATGACGCCCAGCTTGACGCAAGCCCCGTCGCGAGCTCCCTCAACATCGCCTCTTGCGCGGTCGAGAGCACATCACCGGGCCGATAACGCACGAAGGATTCGCCGTCGCCGCTTTCCACGTCCCGCTCTGATGCCCGGGTGGTCCGTTCGGCCCATTGCCCGAGTCCTCGCAGATTCTGTGTCAGTGGCGCGGTCTCGCGCTCGATGATCTGCGCACAGTCTTCGGCATCATCGGGGAAGTGCTTCCGCAAACAAGCGACCACAGCATCCGCGCCCAAGCGGTCTCGACAGTTGCGAGCACTCAGGCCGGCCATGTCCAGGATGGCGTTCCCAAACTGCGAATAGACGCTCGACGGCACGGAGTCAGGTCGGTCCAGTCGATCGAGTCCGTCGATCGGATCCGGCTCCCGCGTTGTCCCCGTCGCCACCAAAGTGGAGGTGATTTGAGCGGGCGTCCACCGCGGCCCGGCATGATTGAGACAGGCCGCCTGGATCAATCCGTCGAGATCCTGCGTGCCTTCGACCCAGATTCTGAAGGTTCTTGTGACGCCGAGCGTGACATTGCCGTCAGACGCAGCGGCTTCGCGCGCCAGCCATTCCAGGAGGATGTCCGGGGCGATCCGCTTGTGTAACACCCTCAGGGCATCCTCGGGATCGATCACGATGTCGAGGTAACGCCCGATCGACTCGACGCTCGGATCCGGCTCAACCAAGGCCGAGCAGAGGCGATCCACATTGAACAAGAGGGGAAGCGGAGGTCGAATCCCGGAGTGCTCGGCCAGCATCGCAATCGACTTGGCACATTGGGCTGCGTTGATATTCCAAATGAATTCAGATCACCGCAGACATGGCCCCTTTTCTCCGGCCCCAAGCGAACCGCTCGGCAGCTCGCCGGGCCGATTCGTCGCCGATCGCGATGACCGTGGTACGTCCCCGGTTTCTCCTGCAGAGCAATTCGGCATCCCCGCCGAATCGCTTCGTGATTGGGAGCAAGGGCGCAAGGCGCCGGATACGGCCGCCAAGAGCTATTTACGCGTGATTGCTCGCATGCCCGAGGCTGTCGCGAAGGTCCTGCACGACGCAGCCTGAGCCGGCAACCGGCTCAGATCGATGTTCTCGCGACACCCGCGCCGCGGTGTCACGCATGCCCCTGGCGCTCCGCGCCCCGTGCCGGCCCCGCAGGAGCGACCAACAAGGCCGACGTCGCCCTCGATGCGACCCTCGACCGACCCTGAGCCTCCGCACCCGTCGATTGGGCTCTTGGCATTGCGCATGTCGTTCGGCAATCGTACACTCTTCGCATGCAACACCGCATCAATCCAAAAGTCGACTGTGTCTTCAAAGCCCTGCTGGGCGCGGAGGAGAACCGCGCACTGCTCATCGACTTTCTCAATGCGATGCTGATCGACACGCTCCCCCGTCCGATCAGCGCGGTGCGGATCCTCGATCCCTACAACCCGCGGGAAACCCTCAAGGACAAACTCACCATCGTCGACGTGAAAGCCCGCGATGCCGCCGGCCGGGTCTTTCAGATCGAGATCCAGCGCGACGATCGGAGCAGACATCGGTGCGGTTCGTGCCTCACCGCACCCTACGGCTGGGCGGACCTGTACCGCCGGCAACTGCGTCGCGGTCAAGACTACAGCATCCTGAGCCATTTGCGCTGCTGCGTTTTTCCCGGACCTGGTGAGCATCGTCGAGGCTCAAGCCGGCCGGCACGGCGTGTTTTTCACGCCTTCGCGGACGCCCGGCAGCGCGCCAGGGATCGCAAATGCGACTCACTCTCAATAAGGCCGGGCGACGAACAGCCGCGCCAGCAGGCGACGCCGCGGCAGCCTGGCCGGGAGGACCGAGCGGTCAAAGCTAACCGGTAGCGGGGATCGGTTGCACCAACGAGCGCATCTGTTCGATACGCCCCTGCCGGACATGCCCCAAGGCCATCGCCATCATGACCGCCAGGGCCAAGCCGACGCGGGTGGTCATTTTCGCCCGCCCCCGAATGAAGTGCCGCTCGAAGCCGAAGCTGTTGTCGATGCGGTTGTTGATCCGCTCCAGTGCGCTGCGCCGGTTGTAGCCGCGCCGCCAACTCGGGCTGCCGTGGGGCGTGGGCACGAAGATGCGCCGATCATGCTCGTCGAGGCAGATCCGTACGATGCGCCCGTACGCGCCCGGGGTGACCCCGCCGGCGTGATGACAGGCCTCACGGCCCTGGCAGTCCAGGTCATAGGCGGCGGCCGGGCAGCGGTATTTCAGTGCGTTGCGATCGGCCTCGAAACCCTGGAAGGCCAAGTCGCGCTGCACGCCGGTGTGTGGGCAAACGCAGTGGACGCTGCCTTTTTCGGTATGCACGATGGTGTCGACCCGCTCGGGGAAGAGAGGCCGCGTGATCGGCTTGGACGGATCGTCATCGGGATGTTGCTTCTCCTCGCGCCACAGCTCGCGGGTGTCGATCAAGGGGCGGATACCGTACTCATCCCACAACAGCGCCTTGGTCTCGGCGCTGTCCAGACCGCGATCGGCGCTGAAGTCTCCGCAGCGCTGCGCCAACGCGGGGGTCTCGGCGAACAGCTCCCTGATCATTGCCCGCAACTCGGGCTGCTCGGCGTGGGAGGCCGGGGTGAGGTGCATCGCCACGGGGATCTCGTAGCGGGTGTCGGCGATCAGGTGCAGACCGTAGCCGAACCAGCTCTTGACCTTGCTCCAAGCCTTGCCGGTGCGCGCGTCGATCCCGCCGGTTTCGTGCTTGCCCCAATCGGCCTCCGGATCGGAGGTCGCCCCGGTGGTGCGACTGGCCCGCCCGGTGCTGTGGCTCTCGATGGCCTTGCCGTCATAGCCGAGATGACCGCCGAAATCCGGCAACGCCGCCATCAACTGCTCGCGCAGGGGCACGATCATCCCCGTCACCATCCCCAACGTCTCCTCCAACTCAATGACGTTGGCGAGAAAACGCGAGAAGCTCCAGCTGGTGGGCACCGCCGCCTGTGGATCGGCCGGCGCATCGCGCACCGGCTGCAGGTGTCCGGTTGCCGCATCGCGTACCAACCGTGTCACCGGCTTGCGCTGGATCGGCAAGACCGCAAAGCCATACGCCTGCATTAATGCGGGGTTGCGCCCCAGTTCGCGCAGCAGCGCTTCCACCGAGGGATGCTGGAAGACCACCCCGGCGATCAGTGCATTCCACATCGCCGCCACCGGGTAGTCGTCGCGGCCCGCCCCGCGCATGACTTCCAGGTATTGCAGCAACCGCGCATCCGGGAGATGATCCCGCGCCAGGTAGAAGCGATCCAAGTCGCTGCACGCTTCGACATCCCGCCAGTCAAACAAGCTCGGTTCAATGGTCGCCATGGGGTCCTCCTGCAAAGGATCGTCTCGACAACGATATGATCCCTTGGCGGCCGCCTCTTTGCACGCCCCGCGAGGCCGGGGTGACTATTCGCTCATCGCCCGACCCCGCCCACGTAAGCCACTGATCGATCGTCGATGCCGCCCCCGGAACCGGGGTAAACGAAAATGTCTCGACCCGGTGCAGCCTGTTGCTTCAGTAACTTACTGACAGCGCAAAGGGCTCATCCTCAAACCGACCTATGCGATCTGGCTGCTCGACCAGACCCTGCGCGACGACACGCCCGACGATGCGCACCGCTACCGGATGCGCGATGATCGGGGACAGGCGCTGATCGACCACGGCGGCATCTGGATCTTCGAGCTGAACAAAGCGGCCATCCAACAGGTCGAAACCGAGCAAGAACGATGGCTGAGATTCTTCAACGAGGGTGAAACCCTTGATAACGAAAAACTCCCCGATTGGATGCAAACCCCTGTCATGAGGCAAGCCATGAGCACCTTGACCGCCTTCTCCGAGAAAGAACGCGCCTATCACCAGTACCAGGCCATGCGATTACCCATATCTTTTCACGCCCCGGAGCCCCGGAGCCAGGAGCGCCAGGGTCCGGACACAGGCAGGCTGAGCTGGTGAAATCCCGCCCCATCACCACCGATGGGGCAAGTGTCGATGAACGAGGAACCGGTTGGCAAGCTGTGCGGGCGCGCACTGAGCGCGTCGGATCTTGAGAGCATACGCGCGGCGGTGCGCGAGGCCGATCCGCCGCAGCGTGCGGAGATCGCGCGGCGGGTTTGCACGGCGCTGAACTGGGTCGATGTGCAGGGACGCCCGAAGCTGATGAGCTGCCGGGTCGGGCTGTTGCGCCTGCATCGTGCGGGGCTGATCGCGCTGCCGGCGCCGCGCAACGGCAATGGCAATGGCCGGGCGCTGCAGCCGCGCTGTGACGCGCTGCCCGAGGCGGTGACGCTGAGCGGTTCGGTGCAGGCGCTGGTCGGTCTGCGTCTCGAAGCGGTCGCCGGCGCGGCGGACTCGCGGTTGTGGAACGCCCTGATCGCAGGCTGGCATTATCTGGGCTATACGCCGTTGTCCGGCGCGCAGTTGCGCTATCTGATCCGCTGGGATGGCGGCGTCTTGGGTGCACTGGGCTTCGGCGCGGCGGCCTGGAAGGTCGCCGCGCGCGATCGCTGGATCGGTTGGGATGCGCCGACGCGTGAGCGACGGTTCGGCGGCGTGCTCAACAACGCTCGGTTTCTGATCCTGCCGTGGGTGCAGGTGAAGAATCTCGCCTCCAAGGTCTTGGCGATGGCCGCCGCGCGGGTCGCGGTGGACTTCCCCGCGCGCTACGGTGCCTCGGTGGTGCTGCTGGAAACCTTCGTGGAACACCCGCGCTTTCGCGGCACCTGTTACCGGGCGGCGAACTGGCAGTATCTGGGGGAGACCGCCGGACGCGGCAAACTGGACCGCTTCGCGCGCGCCGCGTTGCCCCGTAAAAGCGTCTTCGCCTATCCGCTGCGGCGCGACTTCCGCGCCGTCTTGGGGGTGTCCTGATGGACGGGCTCGCAGCGGAACTGGCCGACATCGACTTGGGCGATCGGCGATAAGAATCGGCGCGCGCAGCGCCTGGTGGAGACCTTGGGCGCCAAACCGACGTTGAGTCTTCCGGGGGCCTGCAGCGGTTGGGACGAGACCCGGGCGGCCTATCGGCTGTTCGACCACGCCGCGGTCACCGCCGAGGCGGTGCTCGCCCCGCACATCGCCTGCACCGAGGCGCGCCTGCGTGCGTACCCGCGGGTGTTGTGCATCCAGGATACAACGGAGCTGGACTACACTAAGAAAAAGAACGTTATTAAAGGTTTGGGCGTGCTGAATCTGGAAAGCCGCTGGGGCATGTACCTGCATCCGACGCTGGTGGTCACCCCCGAGCGGGTGCCGCTGGGCCTGCTCGGCGCGCACCGCTTCACGCGCGAGCCGGGCAGTCTCGGCCAGCCGAAGGATCGGCGCCGCCCGCTGGAAGACAAGGAGAGCGCACCCCGGGTCGATGGTTTCGCCCGGGTCAACGCCTTGGCCGAGCGCTTCCCCGAGACGCGGCCGGTCGACATCGCCGATCGCGAAGGGGATATTTATGATCTGTTCGTCGAGGCGCCGTGCCCGCAGACCGGCGCCGACTGGCTGATCCGCGCACAACACCACGACCGGCGGTTGTCCGACGGGCGCAAATTAGAAGACGCACTTGCTGCGGCACCGGTGCTCACCGAGGTCACCTTCAAGCGCCCGGCGGCGAGCGGTCGCCCGGCGCGTTCGGTCACCCAGCAACTCAAGGCCGTGCGGGTGACGCTCAAAGCCCCGGCACGCCCCGACCGGACCTTACCCGAGGTGAGCGTCACTGCACTGCTCGCCGAGGAGATCGACCCACCGCCGGGGGAGGCGCCGCTGCGGTGGCTGTTGCTGACCAATCTGCCGGTGGAGAATGCCGCGCAGGCACACGAAAAGCTCTCCTGGTATCTTTGCCGATGGCAAGTGGAGGTCTATTTCAAAATTCTCAAAAGCGGCTGCAAAATCGAAGAGTTGCAACTGGAGACCCGCGAGCGCCTGGAGCCGGCGCTGGCCTTCTACATGATCATCGCCTGGCGCGTGCTGTTTCTGACCCACATCGGGCGTGATTGCCCCGAGCTGCCGTGCGACGCGGTCTTCGCCGAGGAGGAATGGAAAGCGGTCTATCTGGTCACCCAGCGCCAGCCGCCACCGACTGAACCACCCACCCTCGATACGATGGTGCGGATGGTCGCCGGCCTCGGTGGTTTCCTCAACCGCAAAGGCGACGGCTTTCCGGGTCCGCAAACGATGTGGATCGGCCTGCAACGCGCCGCCGATTTCGTGCTCGCACTGCAGGCGCAGCGCGACGCCAACGGAAGTTATGGGTAATAGCATGGTACCAGGCGCGTCAAGAGTTCTGGCGCCAACAGCGCTCCATCCAACAGGAGCTCGAGAAAGAGCGAGCTGTCAAGGAATCGGAACGACAAGCCTAAGGAGGAAGCACTTCAAGCCAACGAGGCAGAGCGACAAGCCAAAGAAGCCGCACTCGCCGAGGTCGCGCGCCTGCAGGCGCTCCTGAACCAATCGCGCGACGCCTGACGGCCTGCGATCACGACGCCTGAAGTGGGACGGGCTTTTCAGCCCGACAACGCCGTCTCAGGCCACCCGGCGCTCGGCGTCGAGCGCGACACCCGCGCTGCGGGAAGACGCCGAGAGCAGGTCGGACTGAATTCCGACCCACCGGGGCGGGCCTTAAGTTGAGCGTTATTTGAACCTGACCCTTTTCCCCCAAACTCGACAACCGTCGGTTGCGCCGACGCTAGGAAGCGCAACACCGCCGGCGGTGCGTTGTGCCTCGCAAGCTCGGCACAACCTACGCACTTAGCCTCAAGGCACAAGTCAAGACCTGACACCGATGCCCGCTTTACAAGGCCGCCTTGCGGGGATTCAACACCTGGAACGCGCATGCGATCCGTGTAATTCTTGCAATCATCCATCTCGCCATGCCGCACCGCTCCGCCATGAGCCACGACCAGAACTTCAAGAACATGAT
>NZ_JBBWVD010000033.1:0-70705 GCF_041903745.1 Thiocapsa sp. C2-2m
AGGCCCCAGGTGACCGGCACGAGAAAGAGGTGCAGAACCCGGTAGCTCAGGAACAAGAGTCCGATCAAGAACGCGGTGAGTGCGATCCGTCCGCCGAGTGCTCCGGTAAACCCTTTGTCGGACATGGCACGAGGACGCCCTCATTGCGCGAAGAAATGGTGATGGTCTCGAACGATACGCGATATCGAGCTGTGGAGCCGACGCCGTTCGCAGCGCAGTTGCGGTGTTCGCAAGCGGCGCCTGATCCGTAGAGCGAGTCGACACGTCATTCGGAGCGGCTGCTACAATCGCGCCTTCGCTCCGATGTCGATGGAGTTTAGGTTCAAGGGGCGGCGGTCGCGCCCGTCTTCATGAGCAGTGCTTCATTCACGAAGTGATTCGACATGGGTGTTTCCGGCATGGGTGTCTGGGAGCTTCTACTGGTGCTGGTTGTGGTGCTGCTCCTGTTCGGATCCAGGCGACTTCCAGGTATCGCGTCGGAACTGGACTCCGCCTCCGCTCGGCAGCCGTGAAGGAGGTATGGATGTCCTCGTTCCGGTGTGCTCGGCGCGGTCCGGCTGCTGTCGAAGCCCAAAAGGCCGCGAGACGCATGGAGTCGATCCTCGATCAGGTCATCGCCGAGATCTCGACCTACGAGCCGACCTCCGAGCTGTCCCGGCTCAACGCGAATCCCGGCACGGATTGGATTCCCATCTCGCCCGAGCTTCATGCCCTAATCGCGGAAGGCCAGCGGATCGCTGATCTGAGCAACGGTGTCTTCGATATCACGGTCGGACCCCTGGTCAACCGCTGGGGTTTCGGACCCGAGTCCCGACCGGACGAGCTTCCCACCCCCGAGCAGATTCAGGCCGCGCGCGAACGCGTCGGCTGGCGCAAGCTGGAGCTGCGCGCCTCCCCGCCGGCCCTGCGCAAGGCCCGGGGCGATGTCTACATCGATCTCTCCGCGCTCGGGGAGGGGTACGATGCGGACCGCGTCGCCGCGGCGTTGGATGCGCTGGGAGCGACCGATTATATGGTCGCGGTGGCCGGCACGATCCGCGCGAAGGGGCTTAACGCCAAGGGTCAACCCTGGGCCATCGCGATCGAGGAGCAGCTGCCTGATCAGCGCGCCGTGCACCGCGTGGTCCCGGTATCCGACCAGGCGATCTCGACCTCGGGCGACTATCGCAACTTTTTTGAGAAGGGCGGCAAACGCTTTTCGCACGAGATCGATCCCGCGACGGGTGCTCCGATCGAGCGCAATCTGGGATAGGCGACCGTCGTGGGTGACCGCGCGACCGTCGTGGAAGGACTTGCTACCGCCTTCATGGTTCTCGGCGAGCAGCGTGCGCCGGCGCTTGCGGCATCCATGGGGATTGCTGCCTATTTTATCGTTCGCGAGTGCGACGCGCTGCGGGGGGTCGCGAGCCCGGCTTTCGAGGACGATCTCGCCCGCTCCAGGTCGGAATAAGCCGCTGCCACCGGCCGCGGGGCCAGGCGAGTCGGGGCATTCATCGCCGAGCCCAGGTACGCGCCGGCCGGTCGGGGAAAGCAGTCCCAACTGGGCGGGGTATTCCGGACCTTGATGGAGGCGGCCCAATCGCATGAAAATCATGATCCTCGGTGCCGGCCAGGTCGGTAGCTCGGTCGCCGAAAGCCTGGTCTCGGAGGACAATGCAGATCGTTTTCCACGCCCCACTAATCGCCCGTGGCGCGTCGGATGTCGGCCACACCGGTGCCGATGTTGCCGATGAAAAAGCGCGTTTCGCTCGCTCACCGACGAGACCATCGTTTACGAGTACGCCGTGCTGGTGACCTCGTTGCCCCACGAGTCACCATCAGCCATCCCCACGCCGAGGCGGCGTGGGTGGAGGCGACCTGCCGCGACATCGCGGCCTTCTTCAAAACGCTGCGCCGCACTGCGGAGCAGTTCAGTCCCCTGCACTACTGGTACCGGATGCTCTCGCGTGCGCTGGAAAAGCACCTCACCGGCCGCCAATTGGATTTGCCGGCCATGCTGCCGGCCCCGGCGTAGCCGCCGAACCGCCCGCATGGCGAAGAAAGAAACTTCTCCGATTCGTTCGCCGTGGAATCGGCGGCGGTGTCCGTCTCCCCAGTAACGACATACGATCCGAACAACTGCCCCACCAGGGTGCCGAAGGTCTTGGTCGAAGCATCATCGCGGCGCGCTGCACGGATTTTCTCCAGCGCATGCACGGACCCCGAGAGGTCGTGGTGCGCGACGATGACCTTCATCAGGCGCTCGTACTGCTGCAGGCGCAGCAGGCAGCGACCCAGTGAACGTTGAACATCGCGCTGCTGTGCTTGCAGTTCCTGATCGTTCACGGCGGGCTGGAAAGCGGCAGCCCGGGCCTCTTGAGCGTCGCCATACCCCCCCCGCGGGCTCTCTCGGTTGGACCGGCATACGGGTGTCAGTCTCCCTCCAACGGGTTCTTCGCCCCGGACACCCGCTCCCGCAGCCGTGTCAGCCTCCTGCACGAATCGGTTCGTTCTAACGCCATTGCAAGCGCGCGCGGTTGGGCAATCACCACGACCAGGCGCTTGCCGCGGGTCACGGCGGTATAGAGCAGATTGCGTTGCAGCAAAGTGTAATGCTGGGGCGACATTCAGGGCACAGGCGCCGAGGCCGCCGCGATTCATCGGAGTGAGGACCTGGATGTCGCGAACCGGGTCGAGCCCGAAGCGTGCTGGGATACGCTCGATCACCACCTTGAGCAGCCGTTCGTGAATCGCCTCGGGGGTGTCCGTGTGGATCAGATGGAAATTGCTTTCCGGGCCATTCGCACGGGAGACCTCCGGCAGCTGCCAGGCGTTGATGCGGTGGCGTTCACGACGATGCGCGAGGCTGCGGCCTGGCGGAAAATCTCCGTCAGGCGCACCGTCGGAATGCTCCCGGCATCGATCAGATTGGCGAGGACAGCCCCGGACCGACCGAGAGAAGCTGATCGACATTCCCCACCAGGATGACTGCAGCGTCGCTCCGAATGGCGCGCAGGAGCTGGTTCATCAACACGATGTCGACCATCGACGTCTCGTCGACCACCACCAGATCAGCCACTAAGGGATTCTAATTCTGACTGCCGGCGCGAGAAAGGGGGCTTAATGGAGATAAAAAAAAGCCCGGCGGGGAGCCGGGCTGGAAACGTCTCATGATGAGAGAGACGAGGAGGACACTGGTATCGATCTTTTGAGTCTCGGGCTCCGCGAATCGTCGGCAGGTCCGAGACACCGATGTTCTGAGCTTTAAAATGTTCGTTCTCTAAACCGCGTCTCGCCAAGGTTGCTCTCTGCAGCGAACCTGATCTCGAACGCTCCAGATTTTAAGCACACCGGACGCGGTTTAGACGTGACGAGCGCGTCAGTGCATGAAGAGACCGCCGTTGACCGGCAGGTTGGCGCCGGTGATGTAGGCGCTCTCGTCGCCGGCTAGGAAGGCGATCGCAGCGGCGATCTCCGCAGGCTGCGCCATACGGCGCATCGGTACGCCCGAGATAATGCTGTTGCGCACCGTGTCGTCCATTGCGAGCGTCATGGCGGTCTCGACATAGCCGGGCGAGACGGTGTTCACCGTGACACCCTTGGACGCACCTTCCTGGGCCAGGGCCATGGTGAAGCCGTGCATGCCGGCCTTGGCGGCGGAGTAGTTGGCTTGACCGAACTGACCGCGCTGCCCGTTGACCGAGGAGATGTTGATGATCCGACCGAAGCCGCGATCCAGCATCCCTTCCCAGACGTTGCGCGTCACGTTGAAGACACTGTCCAGGTTGACCCGCATGACGGCATCCCACTGCGCATGTTCCATCTTCTTGAAGGTCTTGTCGCGGGTAATACCGGCACAGTTGATCAGGATGTCGACCGGGCCGTGCTTCTCGGTGATCTCTCTAATCATGCGCGCGCTGTCTTCGAAGGACGACACGTCGGCGGCAATGGTGTCGATGGCGAAACCTTCGGCCTCGCGATCCTTCTTCCAGGCATCCGCAGCAGCGGTCTCGGAAGGATGATGATTGGCGACGACCGTGCAGCCGTCCTGTGCCAGTCTGGTACAGATCGAGGTGCCGATACCGCCGATGCCGCCGGTCACGAGTGCGATGCGAGCCATGTCTTTTTCCTCCGGGATATTATTGGTGTGTAACGATGGTCAAGGTCCGGAGCGATCAACGCGCGATCCGCTCATGGGGGTTCAAGATCTTCCGATCACGAACCATTCGCAAGCCTCCAATGTAGGGGACTTGCGAATGGCGGCCCATCCTTGGGCTGCCGGGACCAGCCGACTGTCGGGTTAGACAGCCGGGACACTCTTACGCAGGTCGGCGGACACGTCGGACATGTTCTTCTCGAACCAGGCGCGATAGTCGTCACGCACGTCGCTGACGGCCTGCATGCTGGTCTTGCCTTCGGCCAAAACACGCTCGCTCAGCTCCTTGGTGGCCTCGACCTGGCCCTTGAAGAACTCGTTGTAGCCCTTGGACTCGGTCGCGAGCTTCATCATGCGCATGGCATGCTCCATATAGAGGCTCATGGCATCCATTTGGCGCGCGGACATCTTCTCGAAAATGCGGACGTTCAGCTCGCCGAGGCTGGTCATACGCTCGACGGTCTTGTTGGTCATCTCGTTGACGGTATGCAGGGTATCGTTGGCAGTCATGGTCGTCATGGTCGTTGCTCCGGTGGGTTGTGCAGTGCAGCAATTGTTGCAGCGCACAATAGCCGCGAGACAGCCGCCTGTCAACCCCCAAGTTGCCAATCAAAGTGGATTGATCCAAACCGCCCCGATCGCCCGAGAACCGCCCGAGACCCTCTCAGTCGGGCTGATCGCGTCCTTTGTCGGTGCTGTTGTCGGTCGAAGCGGGCTCCTTGCGACCGGTCTTGTCACGTGGCTTGCCGCCGAGATCGAATCCAGCCGCGCGCATCAGCTCCCCTTGGATCTCTGACCACAGCTCGACATTCTTCTGGGTCATCCGTGTCATCGCATCGAACGGGGTCTCGCCCAGAGACCGAACCAGCTCGTGATGCTGTTTGGAGAAGAGATCCAGCGAACCCTCGAGGTAGCGCGCGAACATGCCTTGGAGGGTACCGCCGTAGAAGCGGATGATTTGGGACAGCATGGTCGCGCTGAACAGCGGCTCTCCGCCGCTTTCTTCTTCGAGCATGATCTGCAGCAGGATGGAACGCGTGATGTCGTTGTCGTTCGCCGTGTCGACCACCCTGAAGGCGGTGCAGCTCATCACGAGATCGCGCACATCGGCGAGCGTGATGTAGCGACTGACTTCGGTGTCGTAAAGGCGCCGATTCGGGTACTTCTTGATGATGCGCTCGTCTTTCATGGGCATCTGGGCCTTATCGTCCTTCAGTCCGAAGAAGTGTACCCCAGTCGAGACGGGGTACGACCTGCGAGGCCCGACGATCCCTCGCCGGGGGACTCCCCGCCCGGGTTCGGATCAGACTCGCTCGACGGCCAAAGCCACACCTTGCCCGCCGCCGATGCAGAGTGTCGCGAGACCCTTCTTGGCATCGCGCTTCTGCATCTCGTAGAGCAGGGTCACCAGCACCCGAGCACCGGAGGCACCGATCGGGTGGCCGATCGAGATGGCACCGCCGTTGACGTTCACCTTGCTCAGATCCCAGCCCATTTCATGATTGACCGACATCGCCTGCGCGGCGAAGGCCTCGTTGGCCTCGATCAGATCGAGGTCCTTGGGCGTCCAACCGGCCTTCTCCAGACACTTCATCGACGCCGGGATCGGGCCGGTGCCCATGATGGCGGGATCAACCCCGGCGCTTGCAAAGGCGACCAGGCGGGCCATCGGCTTCAGACCGAGCTCCTTGGCCTTGGACTCTTTCATGACCACGACCATCGCAGCGCCGTCGTTGATCCCCGAGGCGTTGCCGGCGGTGACCGTGCCGGCCTGGTCGAAGGCTGGACGCAGCTTAGCGAGCGTCTCGGCCGTGGTGCCGGGGCGCGGAAACTCGTCCGTGGCGAAGACGACCGGGTCGCCCTTACGCTGTGGAATGCTGACCGGAATGATCTCGTCGACGAAGCGCCCGGATTTGATCGCCGCCTCGGCTTTCTGTTGCGATGTGGCCGCAAACTGGTCTTGGGCCTCGCGGGTGAAGGCGTACTTCGTAGCGATGTTCTCCGCGGTCACGCCCATGTGATATTGGTTGAAGGCATCCCAAAGACCATCGACGATCATGGTGTCCTTCATCGACCAATCGCCCATACGCTGTCCTTCGCGCGAGCGCGGCAGGACATGCGCGGACTGACTCATGCTCTCTTGGCCGCCCGCGATCACGATGTCGGCGTCGCCGCAGGCCACCGCCTGCATTGCTAGATGTACCGCCTTGAGCCCGCTGCCGCAGACCTTGTTGATGGTCATGGCCGGCACCGTATGCGGAAGACCCGCGTTCAGGGTCGTCTGACGCGCCGGATTCTGGCCCACGCCGGCGGTGAGAACCTGGCCGAGGATCACCTCGTCGACCTGATCCGCGGCAATCCCGGTGCGCTCCATCAGCGCCTTGAGCACGGCGGCGCCGATGTCGGTCGCGGGGAGAGAGGCGAGGCTGCCGCCGAAGGTGCCAACGGCGGTGCGGCCCGCGTCGACGATCACGATGTTGTCGCTCATGGTGTGAATGCCTTATTGCCTTATGGATTTTGGAGTAGACGCCTAGTCGGAGTTGGCGAGTCGTGACGCAAAGCTCCGGGTGCGGGATCTAAAATGCCCCGCTCGCGCCGATTGATCAACTCCGATCTTACGCCGCTTTGTTGCAGTGCACAAATCGACGTGCTAACGTGTGTTGCAAAGTGACCCAAAGGAGGGCAAAACGATGAGTAGTGAAACCTTTTTCAACGACAGCTGGATGGATCTGCAACGCAAGTACTGGGACAGCTGGACCGAGATGAGCCGCAAAGCGATGGGCACGCAGGGCGGGATGGGCGAGCTCACCAACCCGTGGGAAGGTGCGCTCGACAATTGGTGGAAAGCGCTCGCGCCGGCCGCACCCGATGCATCCAAGGCGTTTATGGAAAAAATGATGGAGCAGGGCAAGGTCTTCTTCCGTTTCGGCGAGGCATTTGCCTCCGGGAAGCCTGGCGACACCGCCTCCCCGGCCGACGGCATGGCGTTCTGGACGAGAGCGATGGAGGACATCCAGAAGCGCTTCAGCGGCACGGTGGACGACGGCGACAACGTGATGCAACGCATGATGTCCTTCTGGGAGATGCCGCTCGACAACTGGCAGCGCATGATGTCATCGATGTCGCCGATGCCCGGCGATGCCTTGCGCTACATGCCGCACGATCAGGTCAAGGACGGTTTCAACCGCGCGCTGTCCGCGCCCGGGCTAGGCTATACCCGCGAGGAGCAGGGCCAGTACCAGGAGTTGATCCGCGCCTCCATGGGGTACCAGAAGGCGCTGCAGGAATACAACGGCTTCTATGCCCAGCTCGGCGTCAAATCCGTCCAGCGGATGGGTCGCTACGTCCAAGATGTCATCGACAGCGGCAAGAGCATCGATTCGGCCCGCGCCCTTTACGATCACTGGGTCATGTCCTGCGAGGCCGTTTATGCCGAAGAGGTCGCGACCCCGGAATACGCCCAGATCCACGGCCACCTGGTCAACGCCCAGATGGCCTTGAAGAAGCGCATGGCGGTATTGGTCGACGAGAACCTCGGCGCCATGAATATGCCGAGCCGCAACGAGCTGCGTACCCTGCAGGATCGTCTGCAGGAGACCCGGCGCGAGAACAAGAAGCTCGGCCAGAGCCTTCACGCGCTCGAGCGTCAGGTTGCAGCCATCGCCGGCACCCCGCTCGAGGCTCCCGCAACGGCCATCAAGTCGGTTGCGCCCGCCAAGGCGCCGGTGCGCAAAAAGACCGCGACCAAGACCGGCAGCACCGACTAGCACGGTCCGTCACCAGACAAGTCACGCGCCCTGCGGCCCCCGACGAACCGGGTGCCGCAGACGCGTATCCAAAGAATCCGCGAGGAACCGAACTGTGATGATGCCGATCGATATCCGGCCCGACAAGCTCACCCAAGAAATGCTGGACTATTCCCGCAAGCTCGGCCAAGGCATGGAAAACCTGCTCAACGCCGAGAAGATCGACACCGGCGTGAGTCCGAAGGAGCCGGTCTACGCCGAAGACAAGCTGGTGCTCTACCGCTACGACACGCCCGAAGGCGTGACCCCCGATCCGGTCCCGCTGCTGATTGTCTACGCCTTGGTGAATCGGCCCTACATGACCGACATCCAGGAAGACCGTTCGACCATCAAGGGTCTCTTGGCGACCGGGCAGGACGTCTACCTGATCGATTGGGGTTATCCTGATCAGGCCGACCGCGCCATCACGCTCGACGACTACATCAACGGCTACATCGACCGCTGCGTGGACCATATCCGCGAGGCGCACGGGGTCGAGAAGATCAACCTCCTCGGCATCTGCCAGGGCGGTGCCTTCAGCCTGATGTACACCTCGATGCATCAGGACAAAGTCAACAGCCTGGTGACCATGGTCACCCCGGTCGACTTCAAGACCCCGGGCAACCTCCTGTCCGCCTGGGTGCAGAACGTCGACATCGACCTCGCGGTCGACACCATGGGCAACATCCCGGGCGAGTTGTTGAACTGGACCTTCCTGTCGCTCAAGCCATTCAGCCTGACCGGTCAGAAGTACGTCAATATGGTCGATGTGCTCGACGACCCGGACAAGGTGAAGAACTTCCTGCGCATGGAGAAGTGGATCTTCGACAGCCCGGATCAGGCCGGCGAGACCTTCCGCCAGTTCATCAAGGACTTCTATCAGCGCAACGGTTTCATCAACGGCGGCGTCATGCTGGCGGGCCGGGAAGTGGATCTAAAGAACGTGACCTGCCCGGTACTCAACATCTATGCCTTGCAGGATCACTTGGTGCCGCCGGATGCGTCCAGGGCGCTGAAGGGTTTGACCGGCAGTACCGACTACACCGAGCTTGCCTTCCCCGGCGGCCACATTGGCATCTATGTCAGCGGTAAGGCGCAGAAAGAGGTCACCCCCGCCATCGGGAAGTGGCTGAACGCGCACTCCGCGTAACGCGACATGCGGAGGTCGCAGGAGTCCCATCGGACGCTTCTTCGACCTCCGCACGGACTGCCGCGGCTACGCGGCAGTCGACGCCACATCCGGACTCGCGGGGAAATCGATCTCCGCCTCCCGCCCGACCCCGCGGGACTGTCCCCGTCGCCTTCACCCGTGGCATGATCCTTTGCGAGAGCCACGGGGATCATTCCGATACCCCGACCTTACAGGGTTGTCGGGCATGCACTGCGAAATCACAGAGACCGCACACGGGATTGACGCGCCGCAGACCGGCCATGTCGGCGCCAGCGGCGAGGCCCGGCGATGAGCGGGCAGGATCGGGACACGACTGATCTCGACCACGCCGTGCGCGCACACGACGAGGCCGTCGCGGCGATGGGGCTCGCGATCTGGGTCGGCACCGAGCCGACCTTCACCGATCGTTTCTCGGAGGCGCCCGAGTGGCTCAGTACCGCCCTGGGCAAGGACAAGGAGACACGCGCCGAGCAGCTCCTGTGTGCGTTGCAGAGCCGCATGGGCGGCGTGGTTTTGCGCACCCGGGGCCGGCAGTATCCCGGCGAGGACCGGCCGCGCTGGAGCCTCGGGCTCTACGCCCGGCGCGACGGCACGCCGGTCTGGCACGGGCCACCCGACCCCGCACTCGGGACGACATCCGGCGGCGACTGCGATCTCAGCGTTCTGGAACGCGAGCTCTGTGCCAGCCTGCGGGGGCTCGGCTGTGGTGTGCGATCGATCGCCGGAGACGAAGGCTGTCTCCGTGTGGTCGCCTTGTTTCCGGACGACGACGGCGGCGCGCCTGTCGAGGACGACCGTTCCGGCCTGTCCGAGCCAATGCTCGTAGACCCGGCGCTCGCGGAACCGTGGCCCGACGACCTGAGGGCCGCGCACGGACTACCCTGTTTTGTTCTCGACCGCGTCACCTGGCAAGGTGCGAAGGTGCCCCGGATCGAGCTGCCCGACTGCGAGTCGGTCGAGCAGTTTGGGCGTTGTCTCGCCGCGATCGGCACGGCGGCCACGAACGCCGGTCTGCCCGCACTCATGCTGACCGGCCACCCGCCACCCGTCGATGCGAGCGTCTCCTGGACCACGATCACGCCGGATCCGGCGGTAATCGAGATCAACATGGCGCCCTATCCCGACGTGAACAGGTTGCTCGCCGCCACGCGCACACTCTATGCCGCCACCACCGAGCTTGGGCTCGCCCCCTACCGTCTCTACTACAACGGCTCGGTCGCGGACTCGGGCGGGGGCGGACAGATCACCTTCGGCGGACCCAGTCCGCAGGAGAGTCCCTTTTTCGTCGCGCCGCGCGTCTTGCCGCGCCTGGTGCGTTATCTGAACCGACATCCCGCACTCTCCTATCTCTTCGCCCACGACCATATCGGCGGCTCCGGGCAAGCGGTGCGGGCCGACGAGCGCGGGCGCGATGCCTTCCGCGAGCTGGGTCTCGCACTCGCATTGCTGGAGCGGGGGCCGCCCCCCGACGCCGAGACGCTGTGGTCTGGACTGTCGCAACTGCTGACCGATGCCATCGGGAACAGCCACCGCGCCGAGCTCAACATCGAGAAGCTCTGGAACCCCTATGTGCCCGCACGCGGAAAACTGGGGTTGGTCGAGCTGCGTGCGCTGCGCATGCAGCACACGCCCGAGCGTGCCGCGGCGCTCGCCGCCCTACTGCGCGCCATTATTGCGATGCTCGCCGTTCGTAACTTCGAGGCCCCGCTGTGCGATCACGGCGATGACCTGCACGACCGCTACGCCCTGCCCTACTACCTCGAACGCGACCTCGAGGAGGTGCTTGCCGATCTGAGCACGGCGGGTCTCGGCCTCGGGGCGCCATTGGCCGAGCTGCTGAGGCGCAGCAGCCTGCGGCTGATCGCCCGAGTGCGGCATCGCGACTGCGAGCTGACAATCCGTCGCGCGGTGGAATTCTGGCCCTTGATCGGCGATGTCGGTCGCCAGGATCAGGAAACCTCTCGGCTCGTGGATGCGAGCACGACACGCGTGGAGATCCGCCTGCGCGCCGTCGAGGGGACGGCCGCCGAAGACTTCGCCGACTGGCAGATGGCGGTCGGCGACGTGCGACTCCCCTGGCGCTTGGAGCAGGACGCGCAAGGTCCGGCGAAGGTCTTCGGCCTGCGCTATCGCAGCTTCGTGCCCTGGCAGGGTCTACACCCCGCACTGCCGGCCCAAGGCCCGCTGTCCCTGACGCTTTGGCATCCCGCGTACACCGATGCCCTTCACGCAACCCTGCACGATTGGCGACCGAGCGGAGGCGGCTATGAGGGTCTGCCCGCCGACCTCGACGACGCCGCAGCGCGACGGGCCGAGCGCTGCGTGGTCGAGTCTGCATCCCCGCCCGCACCGGAGACACTTCACACGCCGCCGCCCGAGTCAATCACTCCCTATGCGCTGGATCTGCGCTGGCTCGGGCTTGGAAACCGCGCACGCGAGCCGGCGTGGCGCAATCGGACATGACCCTCGCCGCAAACGTCCATCGCTGCGCCGATACGCTCGCCGCGCTCGAAGCCGCCATCGGCTGCGCCCTCGTGGGCCAACCGCGAGTCGTGCGCGAGTCCGTGGTCGCCCTGGCCGCGGCCGGTCACGTGCTGCTCGAAGGCGTGCCCGGTGTCGGCAAGACGCTTCTGGTGCGCGCGCTCGCGGCCGCCGTCGGCGGGCGCTTCTCGCGGATCCAGTTCACGCCCGACCTGATGCCGAGCGATGTCACCGGCCATGCGGTCTTCGACATGAAGAGCGAGGCGTTTCGGATCCGGCGCGGCCCGATCTTCTGCAACCTGCTGCTCGGAGACGAGATCAACCGGGCTCCCGCGAAGACGCAAGCCGCGCTGCTCGAGGCCATGCAGGAGCAACAGGTGACGATCGAGGGCACCCCGCTGGCACTGAGCCCGCCCTTCCTGGTGTTTGCGACCCAGAACCCGATCGAGCACGAGGGGACTTATCCGCTGCCCAAGGCGCAGCTCGATCGCTTCCTGCTCAAGGTCATCGTCGATCACCCGGAGGCGGACGAAGAGCTGGCCATGGTGCGCCAGGTGACGCACGATCGGGTCGGCGACCGGCTCGACGTCTCGGGCGTGCGCGAGGTCCTGAACGTAACCGATCTGCTGGATCTGCAGCAGGTGACCGCGCGGCTGCGGATCGACGACGGCGTCCTCGCTTATGCCGTGCGCTTGGTCCGCTCGGCGCGTGACTGGCCCGGTGTGGAGACCGGACCCGGCCCCCGTGCCGGGATCGCCCTGGTGCGCGCCGCGCGCGGACATGCGCTCGCCGCCGGCCGAGATTACGTCACGCCCGACGACGTCAAGGCAATGGCCCCCGCCGTGCTGCGCCACCGGCTCGCACTCGGCGCGGATCTCGAGATGGAGGGTCTCGGCCCGGAGGATGTTCTGCATGATCTCCTCGCCGGCGTGCCTGCCCCACGCACCTAAGCCGCGTCGGACCAGATCCGCATGCAGGCCGAGCAGCCCGCTCTCGCTCCACACGCACTCGGATCGCGGCAGAAGCGGCTCGCCCTGCGACCACGCACCCCGTTGGTTTCGGCACTCGGCGGCTGGACCGCAGTGGGCCTAGCCGCCGTCTGGCTTCCGGAGGCCGGCCTCGCCTGGCAAGGTCTCGGCATCCTGCTCGGGGTGCTCGCCGCAGCCGACCTGCTCGCGCTCCTCGGCCTGCCTTCGCCCGAGCTGCGCCGCGACGTGCAGGGCATCCTGTCGCTCGGTACCCCGGGCCGGGTCCGACTCACACTGACCAACCCCTCGGCCCGACACCTTCGGCTGCGTCTCCATGACCTGCATCCGAGCGCGTTCGCCGCGCAGGGCCTGCCGCGCGAGATCGCGCTCGGCGCCGGCACAAGCGCAAGGATCGACTATCGCCTGACCCCGTCGCAGCGCGGCAGTTTCGCCATCCCCGGCTGTGAGATCGCCTTGCGCTCGCCGCTTGGGTTCTGGATCGACATGCGCGCGCTGACCTTGTCGACGCGCTTGCGCGTCTACCCGAATCTTGCCCGAATCGGTCGCGCCGTCCTGCCTGCGATGCAGGATCGGCGCGCCGCTGCCGGGGAGCGACGCCGACCGAGACGGGGCGAAGGCGCGGAGTTTCATCAACTGCGCGACTATCATCAGGGCGACGGCCTACGACGGATCGACTGGAAGGCGACGGCGCGGATGCGTAAGCTTATCGCCCGAGAGTACGAGGACGAGCGCGACCGACATCTCGTCTTTCTGCTCGACACGGGCCGGCGGATGCGCCATCGCGACACCGAGCACTCGCACCTCGACGAGGCATTGAGTGCACTGCTCGCCGTCGCCTTCGTCGCCCTCGCGCACGGGGATGCCGTAGGCCTGATGACCTATGGCGGGCCGCGGCGCTGGTGTGCACCGCGCAAAGAGCCGCAAACCATGTCCCGGCTGCTCGAACGGGTCTACGACCTCGAGCCGAGCCTGGATGCCTCCGATCCGTTGCAGGCCGCACGCGAGCTGCTGCACAGGATGCCGAGGCGAGCCCTGGTGGTGATGATCACCAACAGTCGGGACGAGGACCAGTCCGGTGTGGAGCGGGCGGCGCGCCTGCTGCGACGGCGTCACCTGCTGATGATCGCGGACCTGCGCGAGTCGGCGCTCGACCGGAGTCTGGAGACCGAGATCAGGGACCTGCAGGGCGCGCTGCGTTTCCACGCCGTGCACGGCTGGCTCGCCACACGGCGACGGCATCGGGAGCGTTTGCGCCATCTGGGCGTCGAGATCCTCGACCTTCTGCCGGCGCAGCTGGCGGGCGCTTTGGTGGACCGGTATCTCGCGATCAAGCGAGCCGGGAGGCTTTGATCTAAACCGCGTCCCGAGCGAGATGCTCATTTTCGAGTGAGGGCGACGTCTGGTGCATCAACGATCCTTAGCGGGGACGCGGTTTAAAATGAGAGATTTTTTAATATCTTAAATCGCGCAGACTCCAGCGCTCTTAAAGTCTGCCGGGGCCGATCCCATCCAGGAACGTCTCATGTCCCGCTAGGCGCGGTTTAAGTGCGAACATCCGCACACCTACCCATCCATCTCAGGAGCCAAAGAATGCGTTATCTGCTCGGCGCCCTTGCGCTCGCCGCGTCCATCCCCGTTCAGGCGGCCATCCCGGCAACGCCGGTCATGACCCTCTACAAGTTCAACGGTCCGATGGAGGTGCCCTACTACAACGCAGACAGCTTCGCGCGCTCGGGTGCGAGCTCCCCCGCCGGAACCCTGACGCAAGGCACCTCCGTGATCCCCTGCCTGATGATCCGAGACGGCAAGCCCTTGACCGACGGCTCCGGGACGCCGTTCGTGGGATTCGAGGTCGTCGTCGATCCGAGGAAGGCCAGCCGCAGCGATACCGAGCGTTTCAAGAGCACCATTGCGGCGCGCAAGTCGATGAAGGTTCAAAACCATCACTGCCCCGCGAGCGTGAAGAATGTCATCAACGTGCGCGAGCTCTATGCGCTCGAGAAGGCACCCTTCTTCGATCCGCCGTCGAGCGGCCGTGCCGGCAGCCCAGGCGGTGCGACCGAGCTGGACCGCATCGTGCGCAGCTTCCACGCATCGAACCAATGCGAGAGCGCCAATCGCACCCTGACCGGCCGCCGCGCCGCACTCGACCGTGCCTGGGGCGACTTCATCCGCAGCAACGGGCGGCTCGGGTCGGACGCCACGCTGGCGCGTGCGAAGCATCTCGACTACGTCATGCGAACGGCCATCTACGAGGGCCATCTCGAGCGCGGCTGCAACGCCTACGGGGCCTGCGAGCGCAACATCATCGTGCTCTCGATCCGCAACCGCGCGGTCGGCCAGTGTCTGAGCCGTCAGGGATGCAAGTTTCCGGGCGACTTCCAGGGCGTCTCCTCCTCGGTATCTCAGTACAATATCTGGGACGAATACCTGACCCAGATCTCCGGACTCACCGCCTGCTACCTGCGACCGGACCTCGCGGACAATGACCGCTATGCCAAGCTCCAGGCCATGTACACTCAGTCGGTCGGGGATGCCGAGCGGATCCTCTTCGGCAGCGAGCGTGATCTACAGGCGATCTTTCCGGACAATCGGCTGGCCGATCTGACCTCGATGCGCCATTACTATCACGCGCCCGCCATGGGCAAGTGCTTCCCCACGCACGACCGCGTGGAGTACATGACGGGGGCGGTCGCGCGCAACGGGGACGATTTCGCCCTGATCGCCAACACGCGGATCAAGGTCGGACCCGCGAGCGGGGACGGCTATCGGTTCGAGGAGTTCCGCTTCGACGAGACCCCGGAACGCGATGTCGTGCGCACCGAGAACAACTATCCGGGCTTCGTCGTCGACGGGCGCAAGGTCTCGCTGCGCGCGCCCAAGTCCTGTCCGCCCTACGGGATTCCGAGCGGCTGCCGATCGGGCAATGTGGGACGCTACCGCACGACCCCGAGCTGGCTCTCCTCGGGAAAACCGGTGGAGATCACCTGCAGCATCCAGGACCGGGGCGAGTCCTGCCGCACCGCCGCCACGACCCGAACGGCCAGCGTCGGCGGCGTCTGCGACAAGGAGATGCGTCCGGTCGCGGGCGTGAATTGATGCGAGGCAGCACCCGATGAGCGCACTTCCCGCCACCTACCTCAAGATTGTCGGCCCGCTGATCGACACGGCCAGGGAGATCCTCGAGCGCGGCGAGAGCCTGAGCCCCTTCGCGTTCGTCGGAAACCTCTCGACGGGAGAGACCTTTCCGGTCCTGCTGAGCACGGCCACGGACGAGGAAAAGGACGCGGCGGCCGCCGTGATTCGCCGCCTCGCCGAGCTGCATGAGGCGGACTTCATCTTTATGATCATGGAGGCTTGGTCCTTGCCGCCGAGCAAGGTCGGTCAATTCCAGGAGATCATCGAGGAATACGGATCGATCGGCGCCTCGCCCTATCGGCTCGACGTCGCCTCCTTCGCACTCGAGACCCGTCACGGGCTCTGGGTCACGCAGATCCCGATCGAGCCGAAGGGCGCCTCGAAGACACAGCGCACCTTCGGCCGACCCGAGTTCCAACACTTCACCGAGGCCAAGGGGCGATTCGTCGATCTCTTGCCCTTGAAGGAGGACGAGCGGGAGACTCCCCGAACGCTGCATTAAACCGCGTCCCCGCTAAGGGTTGTGGATGCACCAAACGTCGAGCTCACTCGAAAATGAGCATCTCGCTCTGGACGCGGTTTAAACCGCACGCGGCGTCGCCGTTATCCCGAACGACGCGGCGAGCAACCGAACCAAGTCGGCCTCGATCTCGGGCATCGACACGCTCGGGACCAGGTCCGACAGCCGCGTCACGGCGAGGCCGGGATAGCCGCAAGGGTTGATCCGACCGAAGGGGGCGAGATCCAAGCTCACGTTCAGGGCGAGTCCGTGATAGCTGCAGCCGTTGCGGATGCGTAGACCGAGGGAGGCGATCTTGGCGCCCGCGACATAGACACCGGGCGCATCCGTGCGGCGCTCGGCCGCCACGTCCAGGGTTGCGAGCAGGTCGATCACGGCCTGCTCCAGGAGACCGACCAACCGCTTGACGCCAAGGCCGGCCCGACGCAGATCCAGCAGGACATAGACGACCAACTGTCCGGGACCGTGAAAGGTGACCTGCCCCCCGCGGTCCACCTTGATGACCGGGATGGGGCCGGGATCCAGCAGATGCTCCTCGCGGCCGGCTTGGCCGAGCGTGAACACGGGCGGATGCTCGAGCAGCCAGAGCTCGTCCGGGGTGTCTGGGCCGCGCAGATCGGTGAATCCGCGCATCGCCTCCAAGGTCGGAAGATAGTCCCGATAGCCCGGCAGGCGACGCACCAGGAGCGGACCCGAGCCATCGCTGTCCGCGCTTAGGCCGCATCCAGAGTGAAGTGCGCCATTTTCATGTTGTGTCGGGCTCAAGGATTTTTCCGACCTTTTTGGCGGCGCGGTTCTAAATCTAATATTTTTTAATACTTGAAACCGCGACAGCTCCGACAGTCGTCGGAGCTGGCGCGGCCAAGCCAGTCCAATACACGACGCATACCGCACCGGGCGCGGTTTAAATCACCCAGACGATCGACTCGTGTGCCGTCAGGTCGCAATAGATGGAGTCGAGCTGCGCGCGGCTTTCCGCCTGGATGGTCAGGGTCACCGAGATCCACTTGCCGCCGCTGCTCAGACGGGCGCTCACGTCCGCTGCCTCGGGTCGCGGTGCATGCCGGCTCACGATCTCGATCACCAGGGCCTCGAAGTGCGCATCCGCGAGCCCCATCGCCTTGATCGGAAAACGGCAGGGAAAGACGAAGACGGGTTCGGACGCGTTGGGGTCAGACCTGCCGGGATCGGGCATTGCCGGTCTCGGAGCCGGCACCCGGGAAGGATTCGGTCTCGACGGGGGCTTGGGTTCGGCCATCTCGCACCTGTGTTCGGGCCTGATCCGATCAGAACAATCTAAGGACGCTGTCCTTGGCCATCTGCCAGAGACCGCCTTTGCCGACATCTTCGAGTGCGACCAAAGGCACCCGATTGAGCTCCTCCTCGCCGAGCAAGACGACGATCTCGCCGACCTGCGCACCGCGCGCGATCGGGGCGGTCAGGCCATCCTCCGCCTTTTCCAGACGCGCTGCGAGCTCCGAATAACGCCCGCGCTGGAAGGTCGCGAAGACATCCGCCCCCGGGCCGACGGGAAGCATTTCCTTGTCGCCCATCCAAACGCGCAAGGTCTCGACCGCTTGGTCGGCCGGATACAGGCGATGGCTCTCGTAGAAACGAAAACCGTAATTCATCAGGGCAAGACTAGCTTCGGCCCGCGCATTAGGCGTAGGCGACCCCATCACCACGGAGACGAGCCGCATGTCCTCGCGTTTGGACGAGGACACCAGGCAGTAACCGGCGGCCTGGGTATAGCCGGTCTTCACGCCGTCCGCGGTCTCGTCGCGACGCAGCATGGGATTGCGGTTTTGCTGGGTAATCCCGTTGAAGGTGAACTCGCGCGTGCTGTACCAGGCATAGAACTCGGGAAATTCGCGGATGATCGCCGTGGCGACCCTGGCGATGTCGCGCGCGGTGATGTAGAGCTCGGGATCGGGCAATCCGTGCGGGTTGGTGAAGTTGCTTGCGGTCATCCCGAGCCGCTGCGCATGGGCGTTCATAAGATCCGCAAAGGCCTCGACGCTGCCCCCGACATGCTCGGCCAGCGCGACGCTCGCATCGTTGCCCGACTGCACGATCATGCCCATCAGCAGGTCTTGGATCGACACCTGCTTGCCCACCTCGATGAACATCTTGGAGCCGCCGGTGCGCCAGGCCCGCTCGCTGACATAAGCATTGTCGGTCAAGGCGACCTTGCCCGCCGCGATCTCCCGGAACACCACGTAGCCCGTCATGATCTTGGTGAGGCTCGCCGGCTCCAGACGCTCGTCCGCGTTCATCTCGGCGAGGATCTGCCCGCTGTTGAAATCGAGCAGCAGATAGCCCTCTGCGGCGACCTGAGGCGGGTCGGCGACGGGTTGCCGGGTTTGCGCCGCCGCAAGCGGCAGCGCAAAAACACAGATCATCAACAACAGCTTGGAAACTAACTTCATGTGGGATATCCGGAGGTCGGGAAGAATGGCGCTTGACCGGACGCATTCTAACCGCCGCCCGCCGCATTTGGCATCCGCATCGGGCGAACCCGAGCCACACAGGTGTCAGATCGACCAAGGCTACGATCTAACGCAGCTGCCCCGACGCCTCGTAGCCTTCGCGGATCGCTTCGCTGAGCTGGTAGACCGCCATCGCGTAGAGGTTGCTGCGGTTATATCGGGTGATGGTGTAGAAGTTGTCCAACCCGACCCAGTATTCGTCCTCGCCCGCGTCGAGCCGGATCAGGCTCGCGGGGACCTCGGCCGGCACAGGCTCGCCCCACTCGACCCCCGCCGACCGTAGGTCGCCCGCGGTCGTATCGGGCGGGGCGGGTGTCTTCTCGAGCACACTGATCCCGGCCGGGACGCCGGAGGGCAGCGTCGCAGCAAAGACGACGGGCTCGCCGGAGCGCCAACCGTGCTGTTTGAAATAGTTGGCGACGCTCCCGATGATGTCCGCGTTGTTGCCCCACAGGTCACGCCGACCGTCCCCGTCGTAGTCGACCGCAAATTTACGATAGCTCGACGAGATAAATTGGGGCTTGCCCATCGCCCCTGCATAGGAGCCGACGGCCCGCAACGGATCCAGCTGCTCGTCGCGGCTCAGCAGGAGAAACGCCTCCAGCTCACGACGGAAGAAGTCGGCCCGCCGCGGATAGGCGAACCCGAGCGTGGTCAGCGCATCGATCACCCGATGCTTGCCCACATTGACCCCGTAGTTGGTTTCGACCCCGATGATGGCGGCGATCATCTGCGGAGCGACGCCGTAGTCGGCCTCGGCACGCGTGAGCAGATCGGCATTGTCGCGACGGAAGGCCACGCCACCGGCGATCCGCTCGGGCGTGACGAACAGCGCCCGATAGTCGCGCCAGGGCTTGGCCTCGTACGGGCGATCCATGGCATCGACGATGGCCTGACGGTAGCGGGCATCCGCCAGCACGCCTTGCAGCTCGGCGGAATCGAATCCGTGCCGCTCGACCATCTCGCGCGCGAACACATCGGCCTCGGTTGCATAAACGGCAGGCTCGGCGTTCAGGTGCGACGCGACGAGTGCCGCACATCCGGTAAAGAGAAATCGGTGGGCAACGGTCATGGGGCGTACCTCGTTGGATGTTCCGGAGCTCGGATGCGGGACGCAAGACGATTGCGCCGCGGCTTCGGTAATCGACGCCTCGAAAAGGGTGTGCCGCGGCCGATACTCCTCGCATCTTCGCACGCATCATCCCAGAGGTGCAGTGCAGAGATTCCGAAACCGTCCGAGATCATTTTCGTTGTCGTTGTCGTTGTCGTATCGATGGTCGATGACGACAACGACAACGAACGGTCTCGACACATCTGCCGTGCTGCACTAGGACGCTCCGCGCGAGCGGATCCGATGGGTATGGATCCCCATGATAATACCGAATCCGGCCATCAGGGTTACCATCGAGGTCCCGCCGTAGCTGATCAGGGGCAGGGGAACCCCGACGACCGGAAGCAAACCGGTGACCATGCCGGTGTTGACGAAGACATAGACGAAGAACACCAGGGTCAGAGCGCCGGCCAACAGACGCCCGAAGCGATCCTGCGCCCGCGCGGCGATGACCAGACCGCGCAGGATGATGAAGAGATAAAGGGCGAGCAGGGCCAGGATCCCGGTAAACCCGAACTCCTCGCCGATCACCGCGAAGATGAAGTCGGTATTGCGCTCGGGCAGGAACTCCAGGTGCGACTGGGTGCCGTTCAGCCAGCCCTTGCCGTCGATCCCGCCCGAGCCGATCGCGATCTTGGACTGGATGATGTGATAGCCCGACCCGAGGGGGTCGGACTCCGGATTCAGGAAGGTCAGCACGCGATCACGCTGATAATCATGCAGACCGATCCAGACGAGCGGGGTCACAGCCGCAACGACGGCTGCAAGCGAAAGGATCATGCCCCAACCCATGCCGGCCACGAAGAGCACCATCACGCCCGCGCTGGCGACCAACAGCGATGTTCCCAGATCCGGTTGCATAGCGATCAGCACGACCGGGATCAGGGTCGCCAGGGCGGCGAGCACCACCCATATGGGCTTAGGCGGCAAGGCGCGCGCACTGAGCATCCAGGCGAGCATCATAGGCACCGAGAGCTTCAGGATCTCCGAGGGCTGAAAACGAACGACACCGAGATCCAACCAGCGCTGCGCCCCCTTGCCGACATCCCCGACCAGGAGCACCGCAATCAGCATCGCCACGCCGACCCCGTACAGCAGCGGGGACCAGCTGCGTAACCGCGCCGGGGAGACCTGCGCAACCGCGATCATCAGGCCGAATGCCACGCCGAGCCGAACCAACTGTCGCTCGACCACGGCCGGATCCTGGTCGCTCGCACTGAAGAGCACCATCAGACCGAAACCACACAGGGCCAGCAGGGCCGCCAGCAACGGGGCGTCCAGGTGGGTCCGTTGCCAAAAGCCCGGAGACCCCTGGTCCAGGGCATCGTCCGAAAAATAACTGCTCGATCTAGTTGCCACGCTCGTCTCCTGCATCGTTCGGTACGCTCGCGCCACCGAGGTAGGCATCCATGATGCGACGCGCCACGGGTGCCGCCGTGGCGCCGCCCCCGCCGCCGTTCTCGACGATGACCGCAAGCGCGATGCGCGGATCCTCGACCGGCGCGAAGGCGACGAACAAGGCGTGGTCATGCAGGTGCTTGGGGAGCGTCGCGGCGTTGTAGCGCTGATTCTGGCCGAGGCTGAAAACCTGCGATGTCCCGGTCTTGCCGGCAATGCGGTAGTCCGTGCTGCGGATGCGGCGGGCGGTGCCGGATTCGACGACCTTCGCCATCGCGTCGATGATCAGCTCCCATTGATGTTCCTCGGCGAGAGCGATGGTGTGCGAGACCATCGGCAACTGCTCCGCAGCAGATGCACCGGGAGTCTGTGCCGCACGCGCGACCTGCGGGCGAATCACCTTGCCGTGATTGGCGATCGCCGCCGTGGCGACGGCCAGTTGCAGCGGTGTCGCCAGGAAGGAGCCCTGCCCGATGCCCACGATCAGGGTCTCGCCCGGATACCAGGATTGCTTGCGAACCCGTTGTTTCCATTCGCGCGACGGCATAAGTCCGCCCAGCTCGCCGGCAACATCGATCCCGGTCAAGGCGCCGAAGCCGAAGTCCGAGAGAAAGCCCGAGAGTCGATCGATCCCCATGCGGTGTGCGAGATCGTAGAAGTAAACGTCGCAGGACTGAACCAGTGCCTGCTCGAGGCTCAAGGCCCCGTGACCGCCGCGGCGCCAGCAGCGAAACCGATGGGAGTGTCCGGGCAGACTGAATGCGCCAGAACAATAGGTCGCGCGCCGCGAGGTCGTCACACCCGAGGCAAGGCCGGCGAGGGCGACGAACTGTTTGATGGTCGAGCCCGGCGGATACTGTCCGCGCACCGCTCGGTTGTAGAGCGGCTTGTCGGGCGAGCTGAGCAGGGCCTGATAGTCGCCTTGACTGATCCCTTCCACGAAGAGATTGGGATCGAAGCTTGGGTTGCTCACGAGGGCCAGGACCCCGCCGTTGCGCGGATCGATGGCAACCACGGCCCCGCGCTCCTCGCCGAGCGCTTCTTTCGCCACCTGCTGCAGGCCGATGTCCAAGTAGAGATGCAGATCCTTTCCGGAGACCGGCGGTCGGCTCTCGAGGGTCCGGATCACCCGACCGCGGGCGTTGACCTCCACCTGCTGATAGCCGACCTGACCGTGCAGCAGCGCCTCGTGGGCCTTCTCCAAACCGCCCTTGCCGATGAACTGGCTCCCCGCATAGTTGCTCTTGTCGATGCGGGCGAGCTCCTGCTCGTTGATCCGCCCGACATAGCCGAGCACATGAGCCGTGTGCTCGCCGAGCGGATAGGTGCGCACCAACTCGGCGCGGATATCCACGCCGGGGAAGCGGTGCCCGTCGACCGCGAATCGCGCGACCTCGATCTGGGTGAGATTGAGCCTGATCGGCACGCCCTGGAATCGCGTGCGCTGTCGGTTCTGACGCTCGAAGCGGCTGCGATCCTGCGGCTCGATCCTGATCAATCGGGATAGCCCCTCGATCGTGGCATCCAGGTCGCCGACCTTCTCGATGGTGATCTCCAAGGAGAAGGACGGATGGTTGTCGGCGATCAGCACGCCCTTGGCGTCGTAGATGAGTCCGCGTGCCGGCGGCAAGGGCTGGACCTTGACCCGATTGTCGCGGGACAGCACCGTGAAATGGTCGTGTTGATCGACCTGCAGATGCACCAGACGCACCACGACGAGCGAGAAGGCGGCGATGGCGAGCAGCCCGGCGATCAGCGCTCGGATCGAGACCAGGCGGGCCTCGCGTTTGCGGTCCTCGAGATTCGCTTCGAGCATTAAACCGCGCTCGGAGTGACGGTCGAGGTCGGGAGGTGAACCGTGCCTTTGCGGGTCCCCTCGGCCTTCGAGTCGGCGCGGTTTAAGTATAAGGAATTCAAAATTCTACACCGCGCCAACCTGCGTCCGGCGTTACATGCTTCATTGTCATTTTGTGTCGGGCTCAAGGATTTTTCCGACCTTTGTGGAGACGCGGTTTAAATTTTAACCCTTTTAATCCTTTAAACCGCGCCAGCCCCGACAGTTGTCGGAGCTGGCGC
Source organism: Thiocapsa sp. C2-2m (assembly GCF_041903745.1). Lineage (NCBI taxonomy): Bacteria > Pseudomonadati > Pseudomonadota > Gammaproteobacteria > Chromatiales > Chromatiaceae > Thiocapsa > Thiocapsa sp. C2-2m. Next base: position 23,294 of record NZ_JBBWVD010000033.1, read on the forward strand.
GACCAAGCCAATCCAACAAACGACGCATACCGCACCTGGCGCGGTTTACACCAAACCGGCGCGGCGACCGAGATCGCTCAGGATGACGAAGAGCCAAGGCCACAGCAGCAGACCCAACAGGGTCGATACCCAGTAGACCAAGGAGGGTATCGGCTGGCCGGTGGCCGCCAGGACCCACAGGTTGAGCAGCCGCTCGACCAACAACAGGATCCACACGAAGAGCGACTGTTGCCACAAGGGGAAGAGTCGGATCCGTTGATGGAGTACGACCGCGACATAGGCGACGAGCGAGAGACCCAAGGCATGCTGTCCGAACAGGGATCCCGAGGCGACGTCCAAGGCCAAACCCGTAGCGAAGGCCGAAAAGACCCCGAAGCGTTCGGGTACGGCCAGGCACCAGTAGAGCGTCACGAGCGCGATCCAGGGTGGCCTGTAGGCATCGATCCCGGCAGGCATGGGCAGGATCGCAAGGAACAGTGCGACCAGGAGACTGGCGACGATCAACCAGCCGCCGCGCGGCGTGGCGTCGGTCATCGCGCAGCGCCTTCACTGGTGTCGGCGCCCGGTCCTGCATCGGTGAGGGCCTGCTGGCGCATCTGCGGATCGAGGGTCCAGACCAACAGGACCTCGCGGCTGCGATCGAGCCGGGCGGTCGGCTCGGCCAGCACGGTGGTAAAGGGGTTGTCCGGATCCTGGCGCACCGTCGTGACCCGCGCGACCGGGTAGCCCGGCGGAAAGCGCTCGCCCATCCCGGATGTCACCAGCAGATCGCCCTCGCGGATATCGGCATTCTTGGGGATGTAGAGCAGCTCCAGCTCCTGCCCCACGCCTGACCCGGCGGCGATACTGCGCAGCCCGTTGCGATTGACCTCCACCGGGAGCGAATGATCCGAGTCGGTGATGAGCAGCACGATGGACGAGAAGGGGTTGGCTCGGATCACTTGCCCCATCACGGCATTGGCATCCAACACCGGCTGCCCCACGAAGACGCCCGAGCTCGTCCCCTTGTTCACCATCACCTGCTGACGTGAGGGCGTGAGATCGACCGCAAGGATCTCCGCGATCAGCACCCGCTCGCCGATGTTGAACGACGAGCCGAGCAAGTCGCGCAGTCGCATGTTCTCGGCCTCGAGAGACTCGAATTGCTGCAAGCGAGCCTTCAGCAGCAGGTTTTGGCGATTCAGTGCAGCATTCATGTTCCGCAGTTGTGTCGCGTCCGTGAGCTGCTCCTGCACGGAGCGGATGAGTGCCGAGGGGACGTGCACGGCCAAATGCAGCGGATAGGCCATTACGGACAAGAACGAGCGCACACGGTCGAGATGGCCGAACCGATGATCGGCGATGATGAGGCCCAGCGCACATACCACCGCCAGGATCACCCGGAGGGTCGGCGACGGCCCGCGAAGGAAGAGCGGTTTGATGGGATCACTCGGTCGTGAAGAGATCGATCCCCCGTGCATCGAGCATTTCCAGCGCCTTACCGCCGCCGCGCGCGACACAGGTCAAAGGGTCTTCGGCCAGGACCACCGGCAGCCCCGTCTCCTCTTCGATCAACCGGTCGAAATCGCGCAGCAGCGAGCCGCCGCCGGTCAGCACGATGCCGCGCTCGGCCACGTCCGATCCGAGCTCGGGCGGGGTCTGCTCCAAGGCCATCTTCACCGAGCCGACGATCGCCGCCAGCGGCTCCTGCAGGGCTTCGAGGATCTCGTTGCTGTTGAGCGTGAAGCTGCGCGGGATGCCCTCGGCGAGGTTGCGCCCGCGCACCTCGATCTCCAGCACCTCGTTGCCCGGAAAGGCCGAGCCGATGCCGTGCTTGATCCGCTCGGCCGTGGCCTCGCCGATGAGGGTGCCGTAGTTGCGCCGGACGTAATTGATGATGGCGTCGTCGAAGGTGTCGCCGCCGACCCGGATCGATGCCGAATAGACGATACCGTTGAGCGAGATGATCGCCACCTCGGAGGTGCCGCCGCCGATGTCGATCACCATACAGCCGCGCGGCTCGTGGACCGCGAGCCCGGCACCGATCGCCGCCGACATGGGCTCCTCGATCAAAAAGACCTCGCGCGCCCCGGCGCCGGCCGCCGACTCCTTGATGGCGCGACGCTCCACCTGGGTCGAGCCGCAGGGTACGCAGATCAGCACGCGCGGGCTGGGGCGAATCAAGCGCGACTCGTGAACTTTATGAATAAAGTACTGGAGCATCTTCTCGGTAATCGTGAAATCGGCGATCACACCGTCCTTGAGCGGGCGAATCGCCGTAATGCTCTGCGGAGTGCGCCCGAGCATCATCTTGGCTTCCTCGCCGACGGCGACCACCGTTTTGCCCCCGCCTTTGCGCTCATGGCGGATCGCGACCACCGACGGCTCGTTGAGGACGATCCCCTGATCACGCACAAAGATGAGCGTGTTGGCGGTACCCAAATCGATCGAGAGATCGTTCGAGAAGATTCCACGAAGACTTCTGAAGAACATCAGGTGCGTACCTTGCGGGAGATAGAGGAGATCGCCGGCTCTCCCGCGGGCATCCTGGACAAGGATCCGTCGGGAAATCCATCGGAAAACGGCGAGCTAATCTAACAACGCAAGGGAGGATCGGCAAGGCGAGTGTTCACGCCGTGCATCCCGGCGACACGCTGCTAGCGCAGCACGGCAGATGTGTCGAGACCGTTTCTTGTCGTTGTCGTATCGATGGTCGATTACGACAACGACAACGACAACGACAACGAATATGATCTAGACCGCGTCCAGAGCGAGATGCTCACTTTCGAGTGAGCTCGACGTTTGGTGCATCCACGATCCTTAGCGGGGACGCGGTTTGAATTTTAAGATTTTTAGTATCTTAAACCGCGCCGGCTCCGACAGTTGTCTGAGCCGGTGCGGTCAAACCAATCCAACAGACTACGCATATCGCACCTGGCGCGGTTTAAGACGGTCGCGGATTCTCTGCACCGCTCCGCTAGCTTTTCGGCGGGATGTAACCCGCGGGCATCTCGGCGCCTTCGCCGAAGAAGTATTTGTCCATCTGCTCTTCGAGAAACTTGCGCGATTTGGGATCCATCGGGCTCAGACGGTTCTCGTTGATCAGCATGGTTTGGTGTCGAAGCCAGTCCTGCCAAGCCTGCTTGGAGACGTTGGCGTGGATGCGCTTGCCGAGCTCGCCCGGATAGGGCGCCCGATCCAAGCCCTCGGCCTCGCGGCCAAGCTTGACACAGTAAACCATGTGGGTCATGAGACGTCTCCGTGTGGTTGCGCAGGAACGGGCGGTTGCGCTCGGCCGGCTTGAAAGTGATCCAGGATCCCTTTGACAGGCGCAGGCGTGCCGAGAGCGGCGAGATCGGCCAGGTTCAGCCAGCGCCGATCGGCGTCGTCGGCAACCCGAGAGGGCGTCACTTCGAGCTGCACGAGCGCGATCCGGATATCGAGATGAAAGTGGGAGAAGGTGTGACGGCGTGCCCCGATCATTTCAACCCGCGCGGGCGGAACACCGAGGCGGGCGAGACACCAGTCGCGCGGATCGGCGCCCGGCGCAATCTCGGGCAGACTCCAGAGTCCGCCCCAGATCCCGCTCTTGGGCCGACGCTCCAGCAGGATCTCGCCGTCCGGATCGACGAGGAGCAGCATCAGGGTCTCGCGCTGCGGCGAGCTGCGGCGCGGACGCGGTGTCGGGAGCTCGGCCTGACGGCCCGAGCGGCGCGCGACACACCGCTCCGAGACCGGGCAGCGCTCGCAGGCCGGGGCACGACGCGTGCAGAGCGTGGCGCCCAGATCCATCATGCCCTGATTGTAGGCGCCGACCCGACTCGGCGGCGTGAGCTGTTCGGCCAGCGTCCAGAGCCGCTTGAGTACGGCGCTTTGGCCGGGCCAACCCTCGACCCCGAAGGCGCGCGCCAGCACCCGCTTCACGTTGCCGTCGAGGATCGGATGGGGTTGATCCAAGGCGAGCGAGAGCACCGCACCGGCCGTGGAGCGGCCGATGCCGGGGAGTGCGAGCAAGGGCTCGATCGTCACGGGGAAGACCCCGCCGTGCAGGTCGCGAATCAGACCGGCGGCACGATGGAGATTGCGGGCACGGGCGTAATAGCCGAGCCCGGACCAGAGGGCCATCAGACGATCCTCCGGCGCCTCGGCAAGTTCCGCCACCGTCGGAAACTGCGCGACGAAACGCTCGAAATAGGGGATCACGACCGCGACCTGCGTCTGCTGGAGCATGATCTCCGAGACCCAGACCCGGTATGGCGTCGGGTCGCGTTGCCAGGGCAGATCCTTACGCCCGTGCCGATCGAACCAGCCGAGCACGGCCTCCCCGAACCACTCCGAGGGGTCTGCACTCATGCACTCGCCCCGTCCTCGGTGCGCGAAGCCGGACGTACGGCCTTCACGATTCGGTCTCGGCGCGCGGCTGCCCGCAGTTCCAGCAGAGGTCGAAATCACCGTCCACCGACTCTCCGCAACCGCTGCAAAGCCAGGTCGCGGCATGGCTCGGACGCTGCGCATCGGCCTGAAACCGACCGAGAAGCTCCCGACCACGCTCCAGGTCGTCATCGTCGACGACCCAGAGCGTGGGGCCGATGTCGGCAGGCAAACCGCCCGCGGCACCCGAGAGATAGTCTCCCAAAATGACGGACTCCACGAGATGCCGATCCAAAAAGTCCAGCAGGAGCTGGGCCTCGATGCGATCTCGAGCCTGATAGAGACGTTGCATGTGGCTAAGCCAACGGCACGATTGCCGCGGCAGAGGGGTGCGGAGCAGGGGAAGATGGAGCGGGTGATGGGAATCGAACCCACGCTATCAGCTTGGGAAGCTGAAGTTCTACCATTGAACTACACCCGCGTTGAGTTGTTAGTGTAGGCGCTGCACGCCGCGCAATCAAGATCGCGACCGGATTCGCCCCTGGTTAAACCGCGCCCAGCACCGTATGCGCTGTTTTTTGAATGGGATCGGTTCCGGCAGAGTAGAGGGTCGCTGGAGACCACACGGTCTAGATCAGGCATCCATCCCGTACATCTCCTCGATCGCGTCGCAATAGCGCGTGACGACCATGGCACGCTTGACCTTCATGGTCGGTGTCAGCAGTCCGTTGTCGATGGACCAAGGCTCAAGCGTCAGGGTCGCGCGTCGGATCTTGGCATACCCCGGAAAATCGTGGAGTGCCGAGCGGATCCGCTTGAGGATTAGTCTGTTGAGATGAGGATCGCGCAGACTTTCCGGGCGCTCGGGATCCAGACGATGCTCACGCGCCAACCCCGGCCAGAGATCTGCATTCAACACCAGCAACACTGTAAGATAGGAGTGCCCCTCGCCGAGTACAACCACCTGCTCGAACAAAGGGTCCATTGAGATCGCCATCTCGAGGTCGGCGGGCGGGACCTTCTCGCCGTTGGACAAGACCAAAATGTCCTTGAGACGTCCGGTGATGTAGATGTGTCCGTGCTCCAGACGCACCTGATCGCCGGTGTGCAGCCAACCATCCTGTGTTAGTACCCGAGCGGTGGCCGCGTGGTTGTTCCAATAGCCGAGCATCACGTTCTCGCCCTTCACGAGCAGCTCGTCCTGCGCCCCGATGCGCAACTGGAGCCCGCGCAGCGGCACACCGACGCTTTCCGGGAAATTGTCCTTGAGCGGATTGAAGCTGATGACGGGACTGGTCTCGGTCAAGCCGTAGCCCTGCAGCAGGGGCAGGCCCAGACCGATGAAGGTGTGCGCGACCGCGCACGGCAGGGGCGCACCGCCACTCACTGCGACACGCAGCTGTCCGCCGAGCTTGGCGAGGACTTGACCGGCGACCTTGCGGCGCAACAAAGGCCAAAGCAGCATTAAAGGGTGCCAGCCGCCGCGCCCTTGCTCACGCAGAAAGGACCGCCACCCCGCGGCGACGGCAAGCCGGAACAGCCACCGCGCCGGCACCGGGCGGGTCCGGAGCTGTTCCTGGATGCGCTGGTGGACCCGCTCGAAGACCCGAGGAACGGCGATGATGACGGTGGGGCGAATGCTCTGCATGTCCTCGGCGAGCTGCGCGACCGAGCGTGCAAAGGCGACCGTCGCCCCGGCCATCATCGGCAGATAATAGCCACCCGTGCGCTCCAGCATGTGCGACAGAGGCAGGAAGGAGAGAAACCGATCCTCCTGGTAGCAATCGATGACGGTCAATGCGCCGTGGGCGTTGGCCAGGATGTTGCGGTGGCTGAGCATGACACCCTTGGGGCGCCCGGTGGTGCCCGAGGTGTAGACGATGGTCGCCAGTGTATCCGGATCGCCGACACGCTGTCCAGGGTCCGGCGCCGCGTCCGGCAGCCAATCCTCGGCGACCAGGATCCGAGGATCCTCCGCCGCCAGCTCGCGCGCGGCGGGGCTCGGCTCAAGGATCACGACGCGCGTCGGAAATGGCGCATCACCGAGAACCTCGGCCAACCGCTTCCATCGCCCGGCATCGTGGATCAGCAACAGCTTGACCGCCGCATCCTGCAGGACATAGGCCGCGTTCTCCGCTCGGTCGTCCGTGTAGAGGGGCACCGTGACCAGCCCGAGCGACAGCACCGCCTGATCGAGCACCACCCAGTCGGGGCAGTTGCGCAGTAGGATGGCGACCCGGTCCCCGCTTTCGAGCGCCTCGCCCGCGAGAGCCCGATGCCATCGGGCCACCCGCTCGCTCGTCTCGGCCCAGGTCAGCTCGGCCCACCCGCCGTCGCGCTCGAAATGGCGATAGGCGACCCGCGTCGGCGAGCGTTTGACGCGTTGAACGAAGAGCCCGTCCAGGGTCTTGGCATGGTCGATCGGGATCAGGTCCTCGGACCATCGGCTCACGGGGTTCTCCTCCTGGTCTCGCCGACCTATGCAGAGAGGCGGCGTCTCGATTCTCCGGCGCGGGCCCGCAATCGGGACATGGACGCCCGCATCGGGACGGGCGAGCAGGGCCGGATGATTGTTGTTCGCCCTATTGTCACTGTGCAGCGCCTCCTGTACCAGTATCGACTTCGACGTCGGAGGGCAACGCGTACGGGGCGAGATCGGATAATCGCCGACAAGCCCGAAGCCTCTGGTATCTTCGTGCCTTGGTCGCGGCAGCCTGCTGCGGCCGCTGCGCCGGTGACGCGCCGCCCGGCTACAAGACCCGGAAAAACCATTAACTACCTTGTTTTACAGACAAATTCTGTTAATATAAGTAAAACCTAATGCTTTAGAGGACCGCCACCATGCCCCTCGTCCACTGGCTCATACCGGCCCTCGCCGGCCTCGCGGCGCTTGCGGCGCCGACCCTTCATGCCGCCGAGACCGCCGCGCTGGACACCGCGCCTGCCAAGTACCAAACCCTGCCGCGCGAGTATCGACTGGACGGGGTCGTCGAGGCCATCAATCGCACCACCGTCTCGGCGCAGACCACGGGACAGGTCCAAGAGATCCTGTTCGATGTCGAGGATTTCGTCGAGAAGGACGCGATCGTCGCCCGCTTGAAGGATACCGAGCACCGCGCACGGGTGGCCCAAGCCGCCGCCGATTTGAGGTCCGCCTCGGCGCGATTGGAGCAGACGCAGGAGGAATACACGCGCGTCCTCGGTCTGTTCGAGAAAAAGAATGTCTCCGAGTCCGCCATGGACCAAGCGAAGGCGGATCTTGCCGCGGCCCAAGCCGAGCTCGAATCCGCCACCGCGCGGCTCGAGCAGGCGCAGGAGCAGTTGGAGTACACCCAAATCCGCGCCCCTTACTCGGGCATCGTCACCCATCGCCACATCGAGGTCGGCGAGACGGCGAGCCCCGGTCAGCAGGTCATGAGCGGGATCTCGCTCGATCAGCTGCGTGTGATTGTCGACGTCCCTCAAAGCGTCATTCCGTCGGTGCGCGATGGCGGGACCGCTCGTGTCTATCTGGGCCCCGAGAAGATCGTGCAATCGGATCAGCTCACCATCTTCCCGTTCGCGGACATGGGCTCCAACACCTTTACCGTGCGGCTCGATCTTCCGGAAGGCACGAAGGGTCTCTTTCCCGGCATGTTCGTGAAGACCGCCTTCGAGATCGGGGCCAAACAGGAGCTGACGATCCCGTCGAAGGCCGTTGTGCATCGCTCGGAGGTCACCGCCGTCTATGTGGTGGACGATGATGGGCGAGTCGGATTTCGCCAGATCCGGCTCGGACGCGCCGTCGACGGCGGCATCGTCGTGCTTGCCGGGCTCGGCGAAGGCGAGCGGGTCGCGCTCGACCCGATCGCCGCGGGCGTCGCCCTGAAGTCGCAGTCGAGCGTCGGCGCCGAGGCAGGACAAGACCATGGCTGAGCAGCTCGGCATCTCGGGCAGCATCGCCCGGCGTTTTCAGAACACCGAGATCACGCCGCTTCTGGCCATCGTCGGCCTGCTGCTCGGCTTGTTCGCGATCCTCGTGACGCCGCGCGAGGAAGAGCCGCAGATCAACGTCACCTTCGCGGACATCTTCATCCCCTTCCCGGGCGCCTCGGCAAGCGAGGTGGAGCACCTGGTCGCCGGACCGGCCGAGCAGGTCTTCTCCGAGATCAAGGGGATCGAGCACGTCTTCTCGGTGTCGCGCCCCGGCATGGCCGTGGTGACCGTCCAGTACAGGGTCGGCGAAGACAACACGGACGCCGTGGTGCGGCTCTTCAGCAAGGTACTCGCCAATCAGGACTGGCTGCCGCCGAACCTGGGTGTCGGCACCCCGATTGTCAAACCGAAGGGGATCGACGATGTTCCCATCATCACCGCGACACTCTGGTCCAAAGACCCGGACGTCGGCGCCTTCGAGCTGGGGCAGGTCGCCCACGCCCTTGAGCAGGAAATCAAGCGCGTCCCCGGCACGCGCGACGTTTACACGGTCGGCGCGCCGTCCCAGATCGTGCGCGTGCGGTTGGACCCCCAAGCGCTTGCCGGCTACCAAATCGACCTGAGCGATCTACGACGTTCCCTGCAGGCGGGCAATGTCATCAGGGACAACCTCACGGTGACCGCCGACAACGAGGAGATCCTTGTCCAGGCCGGCACCTTCCTCACCTGCCCTGAAGAGCTTCACCAGCTGGTCGTCGGCCTGCACGGCGGGCGACCCGTCTATCTCAGCGATGTGGCGACCCTGGAACGCGGCCCCGAACAACCTTCAGCCTATGTGCGAATGGGTTCCGGCGCGGGCGCGGTCCACACGGATCTCGACCTGTCCGGCAGCACCCCGGCCGTCACCATCGCGGTGGCCAAACAGGAGGGTGTGAATGCCGTCGCGGTGGCCGAGCAGGTCATCGAGCGTTTCGCGCAGCTCGAAGGGACCTTCATCCCAGACAACGTCCAGGTCACGGTCACCCGCAACTACGGCGCCACGGCCGACTACAAGGCGCAGAAGCTGATCACCAAGCTGGTCTTCGCGACCGCCTCGGTGGTGCTGCTGGTCTGGCTTGCCATCGGCTGGCGCGAGGCCCTCATCGTCGGCGCGGCCGTGGTTGTGACCCTGGCCCTGACGCTCTTCGCCTCTTGGGCGTGGGGCTTTACGCTCAACCGGGTCTCGCTGTTCGCGCTCATCTTCTCCATCGGCATCCTGGTCGATGACGCCATCGTGGTGGTGGAGAACATCCACCGACACATGGCGATGAGCAAGGCCAAGCTGCTCGACCTCATGCCCAAGGCGGTCGACGAGGTCGGCGGACCGACCATCCTCGCGACCTTCACCGTCATCGCCGCGCTGCTGCCGATGGCCTTCGTCAGCGGACTGATGGGGCCCTACATGAGCCCGATCCCCATCAACGCCTCGATGGGGATGCTGATCTCGCTGGTCGTCGCCTTCGTCTTCACGCCCTGGATGGCGAACGCCATGCTCGGCAAACGCCACGCCGCCGGCGCCGCACATGCGCAGCATGGCGACGATCCGGATGCGGCCCATGCGGGCGGGCGTCTCGACCGCCTGTTCAACACCGTCATCGGGCCTTTCCTGGTCGGGCGTAAAGGGATCCTCAACCGCTGGCTGCTGCTGGCCGGGATCCTGGTCCTGATTGCGGGCTCGATCTTGCTCGTCACCAGCCGGGTCGTGATCCTCAAGATGCTGCCCTTCGACAACAAGAGCGAGTTTCAGGTCGTGCTCGACATGCCGGAAGGGACCAGCCTGGAGCAAACGGCGCGGGTGCTGGGCGAGATGGGCGATTTTCTGGCCGGCGTCGACGAGGTCACCGACTTCCAGATCTATGCCGGCACGGCCGCGCCCATCAACTTCAACGGCTTGGTGCGCCAGTACTATCTGCGCGAGGGCGCGCACCTTGGCGATATCCAGGTCAACCTCGTCGACAGCCATCACCGCGATCTTCAGAGCCACGCGATCGCCGCCGGCATGCGCGCGCCGCTGCAGGAGATCGCCTTGCGGCACGGCGGCAACGCCAAGATCGTCGAGATCCCGCCCGGCCCGCCGGTGCTCTCGCCCTTGGTCGCGGAGATCTACGGGCTGGACTACGACGGACAGATCCGCGTCGCCCGCGAAGTCCGCGAGGTCTTCGCGTCCACGACGGACATCGTCGATGTCGACGACTCGGTCGAATATCCGTCGCGCAAGCTGGTCGTGGTCGTGGATCGCACCAAGGCATCGCGCTTGGGCGTGCCGCAAAGTACCGTCGCTCAAGCGCTGTCCACGCTCATCGACGGCGAGGACATGAGCTATCAGCACTGCGCCAACGTCAAATATGCCGTGCCGATCCGCGTCGAGTTGAGCGAGGCCGACAAGGCCGACCTGGATCAGGTGCTGGCGTTGCGGGTGCTCTCGATGTCGGGTGCACTGGTGCCTCTGTCCGAGATCGTCGAGGTCCAGGAGACCGAGCGTACGCACAGCATCTATCACAAGGATCTGATGCCCGTGGTCTATGTCACCGCCGATATGGCCGGCGAGACCGACAGCCCGCTCTACGGGATGTTCGAGATCTCGGATCGGCTCGCCCAAGAGCAGGGCCTGGAGCAGTGGTTCATCCAGCAACCGGCCAACCCCTACGAGTTCAGCCTCAAGTGGGACGGCGAGTGGCAGGTGACCTACGAGACCTTCCGCGACATGGGCATCGCCTACGGGGTCGGACTGCTCCTCATCTATCTGCTGGTGGTCGCCCAGTTCCGCAGCTATCTGGTACCGCTGGTCATCATGGCGCCGATCCCGCTGACGATCATCGGCATCATGCCCGGCCATGCGCTCTTGGGTGCACAGTTCACGGCGACCTCCATGATCGGCATGATCGCGCTCGCCGGCATCATCGTGCGCAACTCGATCCTGTTGGTCGACTTCATCAATCAGCAGGTGCGCGAGGGCAAAGGGTTCGAGGAGGCTGTCATCAACTCGGCCGTGGTGCGCGCCAAGCCGATCGCACTGACCGCCGCAGCGGCCATGGCAGGGGCGCTCTTCATCCTGGATGACCCCATCTTCTCGGGGCTCGCGGTGTCGCTGCTCTTCGGTCTGTTCGTCTCGACCGTCTTGACCCTGGTCGTTATCCCGGTGGTTTATTACGGCGTGATGCGCAAGCGCGTGGAGTGGATCCGGACCGCGACGGGCTGATCCTATCGGAAAAAGGGTCGGGATCCGGGGCGTCCTGCCCCGGATCCCGATCTATTCGAAATATCTGCTCAATCTCCCCGAAGCAGGATTACGGCCGCACCATCCGTCCGCTCGATCCGCAAGCTCAGCTCCATATAGCCGTTCACGCTTAAGGGCTCGTCGCCGCAGCTGCAGCCGCCGACGATCTCGGTAAAGAACACACCGACCGCGACCTCGATCCGTTCGACATCGGCGCGACTCGACAAGAGGGTCAACCCGAGGCTCGCGGGATCGATCAGGCCGCCCTGCTCGCCCGCAATCGGCAGAACCCCTTCCGGCAGGGCCAGAAGCTCGCCCCTCAAGACCGCGGCAAAGGCCGGGGTTCCGAAGGCGCCGACCGAATCGACGAGCTTGAAGGCCGACCGAGACATCTCATCGCGGGACCGACGCTCGCCCGACACGGATCAGGACATCGCCAAGCCGGCAAGATCATCCGGCAGATGGATCCGCAGCCAGTCGAGGATCTCGTGGCGAGACCGCGCACCGCTGAAGCGTGCCAGCTCGGCACCGCGATAGAAGAGGATCACGGTCGGGAAGCCGCGCAGCTTGTACTGCCCTGCGAGCTTCATGTTCTCGCCCTCGTCGACCTCGATCTTGGCGAGACGAATCCGCCCGTCGAGATCTGCGACGACCCGCCCCAGGTGAGGCGCCAAGGCATGACAGGGCGCGCACCAATCGGCCCAGAAGTCCACCAGTACTGGTCGAGCCTCGGACGTGTCGATGACCTCGCGTTGAAAGCCGTCGAGATCGACGTCGAAGAGATGTGTAGACGGGTCGCCCGGGCTTGTCATGGAGAGCTTGTCCTTGTCGTTTTCAGTCTTCGAATCACCTGCGCCGCTACTCGGTCGGCGCCCACAGGTCGCTCAGGGCGATCGTCACCGCATCGAACGGCGTGACCGACACCGAGGCGCCGCCCGCGAACCGCCCGATCTTGCGCCAGTCGCCGCCCTCAAGGGCATAGGCTTCAAGCGTATGCGCTCGGGGATCGATCAACCAGGCGTAGGCGACCCCGAAGTGCGCGTAGATCGGCATCTTCACCTCGCGATCCTTGCTCTCGGTGGAGGGCGACAGGATCTCGCAGACCCAGTCCGGCACCACGGTGAAGCGATGATCCTGCGGAATCCGCGGCAATCGGTTGCGCCGCCAACCGGCCAGGTCAGGCACGTCGACCTCGGTGTCGTGGATGAAGTGCAGTTCGGGCTCGTCGATGATCCACCAGCCACCCGGGCCACCTCGCCCTCTTTGAAACGGGCCGAACAGCTCGTAGCCCAAAGCCGACGCAGTCACCAGGTGCGTACCACTCGGGCGCGGCTGGGTGTAGAGCTGGCCATTGAGAATCTCGCCCGTCAACCCTTCGGGCAGGGCTTCAAGCTGTTCGTAGAGTGTCGGGCGGACCTTCTGGTACGCGGACATGGCTCGGACTCCCATAACGGATTCATCGGTGAAGCATACTCGCCCGCCTGAAACTGTGCGGCTTTGGCGCAGGCTATCTCGGCGTTGAGTCATATGGTGATGCAGCCGCTGCACTGGAGCCATCCGAGCGCCTGAGCTATTGTAACGGCCCTGAGCGCCGGGGTGGTCCCGGCCGCGCCGGAGCCGACCCCGAGGCCATCCCATGCCCGATCGTGACACCCATCGTGCCGCCTTCCCCATCACCCGCATGCGCCGGATGCGGCGCGACGCCTTCTCGCGTCGCATGATGCGCGAGACCACCCTGACACCGGATGACCTCATTTATCCGGTCTTCGTGCTGGAAGGCTCCGGGCAGCGCGAGTCGGTCGCCTCCATGCCGGGGGTCGAGCGTCTGAGCATCGATCTCCTGGTGGAAGATGCGATCGCAGTCCAGCGCCTCGGCATCCCGGCCATGGCGCTCTTCCCGGTGACCCCGCCGGAGGTCAAGTCGCTCGATGCGCGCGAGGCGTTCAATCCCGCCGGTCTCGCCCAACGTGCCGTGCGAGCGCTGAAGGCCGCGGTGCCGGATCTCGGGATCATCACCGACGTAGCCCTCGACCCCTTCACCACGCACGGTCAGGACGGTCTGATTGACGAGACCGGCTACGTCATGAACGACGAGACGGTCGAGGTGCTGGTCCGCCAGGCGATCTCGCACGCCGAGGCCGGTGCCGACATCGTCGCACCCTCGGACATGATGGACGGGCGGATCGGCGCCATCCGTACCGCGCTGGAGGCCGATGGCCACATCCACACCCGCATCCTCGCCTACTCTGCCAAGTATGCATCCGCCTACTACGGCCCCTTCCGCGACGCCGTCGGCTCGGCCGGCAACCTGGGCTCGGGCAATAAATACAACTACCAGATGGACCCTGCGAACTCGGACGAGGCCCTGCACGAGGTCGCCCTAGACCTCGCCGAAGGCGCCGACATGGTCATGATCAAGCCCGGCATGCCGTATCTCGATATCGTACGACGCATCAAGGACCAGTTCGGCGCGCCGACCTTCGTCTACCACGTGAGCGGTGAATACGCGATGCTCAAGGCCGCCAGCATGAACGGCTGGCTCGACGAGCGCGCCGTCGTGCTGGAAGCCATGGTCTCGATGAAGCGCGCCGGTGCCGACGGTATCCTCACCTATTACGCGAAGGACGTTGCCCGCTGGCTTGGCCGTTAGGACGCCGTCGGCCATGTAGGGGCGACTTTAGTCGCCCAGGCCCGATGGCGACTCCTCTACCCGAAATCGCAAGAGCGCCGCTCGCTGGAGCCTGATGACCGGAAGCTCGCAGCCGACAGCTCCAGCCCGACTCACTCCAGAGGTCGCTACGCCCATGCCGGACCACTACGCCGTCATCGGCAACCCCATCGCCCACAGCAAGTCGCCGCTGATCCATGCCGCCTTCGCACGCGCGACCGGCCAGGATCTCGACTACGGGCGCATCCTCGGCGATCCGGATGATTTCCCCGGCGAGGTCCGGCGTTTCCTCGCGAGCGGCGGTCGCGGACTCAACGTCACGGTGCCCTTCAAAGAGGCGGCTTGGGCGCTCGCAGACGAGCGCTCGCAGCGGGCCGAGATCGCCGGTGCGGTCAACACCTTAATTCTGCTCGACGACGACAGACTCCGCGGCGACAACACCGACGGGGTCGGCCTCGTCCGCGATCTTGCCGAGAATCACGGTTTTTGCTTCCCGGGCACACAAGTCCTGCTGCTCGGGGCCGGCGGTGCGGCGCGCGGCGTGCTGGTGCCGCTGCTCGAGAGCGGACTCGCGCGCCTCGTCATCGCCAACCGAACCTCCGGCAAGGCCCGGCAGCTTGCCGATCTCGGCGCCCCCTTCGGACCTGCACAGGCACGCGGCTTCGATCAGTTGGAGGGCGAGCGGTTCGACCTCATCATCAATGCGACATCGGCCGGCTTGAGCGACGCCGTCCCTGCCATCCCCGAAGACTGTCTCGCCTCGGGCGGCTGGACCTACGATATGCTCTACGCCGACACGCCGACCGCCTTCCGTCGTTGGGGACAAAGACACGGCGCCGCCCGGTCGCTCGATGGATTGGGTATGCTCATCGAGCAGGCGGCCGAATCCTTTTGGTTGTGGCGCGGCGTTCGTCCGGATACCGCAGCCGTCATCGCAATGCTTAGACACCCGGAGTAAGGATGATGAAGACCGCCGTGTTGGGCCTGGGTCTGATGGGTTCGGAGATCGCCCTGAGGCTAAAGCGCCAGGGGCGGGAGGTCATCTGCTGGAACCGAGGCCAAGCCAATCGCGACGCGGCGTCGCGCCGTGGACTCGACCTCGCGCTGACACCCGCCGAGGCCGTCGCCGCCGCCGAGCGGATCCTTCTCGTTCTGAGCGACGCGGCGGCAATCTCCGACACCCTTTTCGATCCGACCAATCCGATCGCGTTGCGTGGTCGCGTCCTCATCCAAATGGGCACCATCGCACCCGCCGAAAGCCGAGCGATCGCCGAACAAGTCGCCTCGCTCGGCGGCAACTACCTCGAAGCACCGGTGCTCGGCAGTCTGCCCGAGGCACGCGAGGGCACCCTGATCCTTATGGCCGGCGGCGACCGGGATCTCTTCGAGCGCTGTCGCCCCCTCCTGCGCGACCTCAGCCGCGACCCCCAGTGGATCGGCCCGGTCGGACAAGCCGCCGCTCTCAAGCTCGCCATGAACCAGCTGATCGCCGGGCTGACCGCCAGCTTCGCGACAAGCCTCGCCTTGGTCCGCCGCGAGGCCATCGATGTCGAGCAGTTCATGACCCTGCTGCGCGGCAGCGCACTCCATGCCAAGACCTTCGACAAGAAGCTCGGCAAATATCTGAGCCACGACTACTCCGGTGCGAGCTTCCCGCTCAAGCACCTGCTCAAGGATGTGCGACTCTTCGCGCGCGTCGGCGAAGCCGCAGGCTTAGACACCCGAGTGATCACGGCGATCGAGGCGGTCTGCGCCGACGCGGTGGCCGCGGGTCTTGCCGATCAGGACTACTCCGCGCTCTACGAGGTGGTGAGCGCATCGACACCATCGAAGGGGTAACCGACGGCAGCGCCACACGAACCCTCGGGGCAAAGAGCGCGGAGGCTCGGCACCGGCACACGGTTCGCAACCACCCGCCGCGCTACGGATTTTCGGATTACAGGTTGCACGAACCCGATTTCCGACGACATCCATTCCTGTAGGTTGTGCTGACGATAGGAAGCACAACGTCCACCGTCGGTTGGTTGTGCCTCGCACGGCTCGGCACAACCTACGGCCCTCGGACAGTGCGGGATGCGTTGAGCCCAGC
Organism: Thiocapsa sp. C2-2m; assembly: GCF_041903745.1. Classification (NCBI taxonomy): domain Bacteria; kingdom Pseudomonadati; phylum Pseudomonadota; class Gammaproteobacteria; order Chromatiales; family Chromatiaceae; genus Thiocapsa; species Thiocapsa sp. C2-2m. The sequence goes on from NZ_JBBWVD010000033.1 coordinate 39,572, forward strand.
GAACCGCCTCCGACACAGCGATCGCGATCCTCCCGACCACATCACACCTTGCAAGGCGTCAGAATCCCATGGAGCTCCCCTTCACCCACAAACCCGGTCGGCGCGAGCGTCATTTGAGGCGCCGACACGAGAACCCGCTCTTCGCCTGGCCGCCGCAAGAGATCCCGCCCGAGGATCTGCTCGCCGCCCAACGGGCGGATCACGAGGAGATGGAAGCCTTCCGGACGGACTTTCGCGCACTCGTCCAAAAGGCCGTCGAGCTGCCGCCGGACGCCGGCAGCGAGATCGTCCTGGGTCTCAAGGAAGCGTTGGAGCGGCACTACGAGCAGTCATTCGGGCTGCCGGAGACCCACACCGAGGAACGCACGGCGATCCGTAAGCTCATCGCCCTCATTATGCAGGCCGTCAAGCGCGCAGCGGGTGTCGATCCGCTCGCCGGACAGGAGCTTGCCGAAGAGGAAGAGGCCCGCGAGATCCATTTTCGCCTGCTCGAGCATCCACTGGTGGCCGATCTGCTCCATCCCGAGTCGCCGATCGGACCGAACCAGCTCGCCCCGGCCGTCCTCTCGGCGACGCTCGAGGAGGTCGCCGCGGTGTTGCAGATCCTCGACCCCGAGCTATGCGCCGAGCTCGCGGATCAGGCGATCCGTCTGCTCGAAGAACGTGCCGCGCACGGCGTCGATGTCGCGCCGGCCCGCCAGCGTCTCGCCTTGCTCCTCGCCGGTGTCGGGATCGAGGACGCACCGCGCCATTGAGCCCGATGCCTTGGTCATAACCCGTTACCACATGGGCGGCCGACTGCGTCGTCAGGCCATCTTGGCCTGACAGAGGGCTGGAAGCCCTGACTACGCACGATTCGTCAGCGACTGGCCGGGACGATGATCAAGGCTAGCCCGGAGAAAGGCGCGGCCGAAGCCTCAATCCTCGCCGCTCGCTCCGGGCGAATCGGCATAGATAGCAGCCATCTTCCCCGCCTGCGCCGCCACCACATGGCGCAAGTCGGGCGGGGAGACCACCTCCAGATTGTCCCCCGCCCCGAGCAACCAGCGCAGCAGCTGCCCCGTGGAGGGGACCCGCGCCGACACCCGCAGATCGAACGCGGAGCCCTCCGGCTCGTCCTCGAACCACTGGCCGGGCTCAAGCGGACAGGCCGTCAACACCGTGGTCAGATACCCGCGGACCCGCAGCTCCAGATCGATCAGCTCGCCTCGACCGAAATCCGCCTGACCGCGCGCGATGGCCTGGTCCAGGTCGAACCCCGCGGCGGCCCGCGCGGGCGTGTCGCTCACGACCTCCGCCCGCACCATCCGGTGCAGGGCATAGAGCCGCAGCGGCGCGTCCTCGTCGTTCTTCAGCGCAAAGAGATAGGGGATCGGGCCGCGCTGAAGGAGCGCCTGCGGATGGATGCGCGCCGGTGCGCACAAGTCTTCGGCGTTGCGATAGGTGACATCCAGCGCACGGCCTTGCGCCAAGGCATCGATGACCGCGCTCAACACCTTCGGGTGGAGCTCCACGGGTTGCAGCCGCAGCGTATCCGGAACGATCCGCAGCCGGGTGCGATCCAGCACCGGACCTTCGACCTCGGTGAGCACGCGCTGCCAGAACCGATCGAGCTGGCGCATGGGCACATACTCGGCGATCAGGTCGCGGACCTGCTGCAGCGCGAACTGCAGGACCGGCGGGTCTTCGTTCACGTCATCCGTCAGGCGCCGATAGCGCAGCGGCTTGCCGCCGGGATTGACCGCCTCGATCCGCCCCTCCTTCACCAACTCGTCCAGATCGCGCTGCAGTGCGCGCCGACGCGCCTTCTCGTTCTGCGCGCCGTAGGCATCGCCGATGATTGCGAGCAGACGCGCGCCGTCCGGACAGGACTCGACGAAGGACACGTCCCGCGGCAGCAGAAACTCCAAGCGATCGAGACGGGCGACACGGGTGGTGTGGATTGCGCTCATGTGCCGAGTGTACGACAGGGTGTGACGCATGCCCATGGTTAAATGGATCTTGTCGCCGAATCCGCCCCACCGACGAGGTCTCCATCATGTCCCGACACGACCGCTCTCTCTCCTCGCGCGAGCTGCTCGCCCGCATCGGTCTGAGCGACGAGCATCCGCATGACCTGCTCGACAACGAGCCGCTCGACGATCTCGGCGGCGACATCGGCGCGGCACTCGCCGCCCGCTGCCGCGCCTTCCAGGAGCGTCACACCTTCGCGGTCGGCGATCTGGTGACCTGGAAAACGGGGCTGAAGAACCGCCGTATCCCGCGCTACGGTCAGCCCGCCGTGGTCATGGAGGTGCTGGATCCGCCCGTCGTCGACGGCGAGCGCGAGTCCGGGAGCACCTATTTCAACGAGCCGCTCGACCTGGTCCTCGGCCTCTTCATCGACAGCGGCCCGGCACGCGGCGAGCTGCTGACCTGGCACTTCGACGGTCGCCGCCTGCAACCCTGGACGCGGGAGGACTGAGCATGCCCCAACCCCGCACACTCTGGCGCAAGGACTTCGCCGCCGTGCCGGCCTCGGCGCGGCGGGCCGCGTGCTATGCCCTGCGACTGGTTCGCGCGTATCCCAAACTCGACGACCGATCCACGCTCGGCGCGCTCTGGACCCTGTGTCTGCCGCTGTTCGAGCCCGAGCAGGTGGCGGCCTTCCTGGCCAACGCCGTCGGTCGCGACCCGGACGACGCCTGGGCGGACGCCGACGACGACGCCGTGCAACCGGCCGACGATGCCGTCCTACGCGGGCGTCTGCGTCGGCTGCTCCAACGCATCCCGCGCAGCCTCCTGACCCGTCTGGCGTCAGCCGATGCGGCGGAGCCGGCGATACCCGCACTCGCGATCCTCGGCGAGAGTCTCGGACTGGATCCCACCGACCTGCAGATCCTCGCCTATCTCGTCGAGTGCGACGTCCACGAGCCGCTGCGGTTCGTCCTGCGTCGCTACGAGCAGGCCACCGCGCGCATCAATCGGCCGCGCCTGAGCGCGGCCCTCGCGATCCCCGAGCGCACCCTGCGCGAGGCCCTGACCCGCCAAGCCCCGCTGCGTCGCCTCGGTCTGCTCGACTACACGGGCGATCCCTGCGACCTGGAGGACTTCGTCCGCCCGACCAGCCTGCTGCGCGAGCTGATCGATGCCGAGCCGACGGATGCGGAGGCACTCCTCGCCATCCTGATCGAGCCGGCACCCCCCGCCGTCTGGCCGCCGAGCGCCTTTCCCCATCTCGCCGACGCCCTCGCGCACCTGCAAGCGATCCTCGGACGCGCCGCGACGACCGGCGCCGTCGGCGTCAACGCCCTGCTGCACGGCGCGCCCGGTACCGGCAAGACCGAGCTCGCCCGCACCCTGGCCGACGCCTGCGGGCTGCGCGCCTTCCAGGTGCGCAGCGCCGACGAGGACGGCGACGGACTCTCGCGCAAGGGCCGTCTCTCGGCCTATCTGCTCGCCCAACGCCTGCTCGAACGGCGTCGCGATGCCCTCCTGATCTTCGACGAGGTCGAGGACGTCTTCGAGACCGACGACGACTTTATCGCCTTGCTGCGCGGTCGGGCCGGTTCGGGACACCAGAAGGGCTGGATGAACCGCACTCTGGAAGACAACCCGGTCCCCGCGATCTGGATCACCAACAGCACCGACGGCATGGATCCGGCCTTCCTGCGCCGCTTCCTCCTGCCGCTCGCCTGCACCACCCCGCCGCGCTCGGTGCGCCGACGCATCGCCGAGTCACACCTCGGCGACTGCGGCCTGCCGCCGGCCCTGCTCGATGCACTGGCCGACGATGCCGCCCTGGCCCCGGCACAGTTGGGCGCCGCGCGCCGCCTGCTCGAGCTGCGCCCCGACACGGCCCCCGAGCCGACCGTGCGCCACGGCCTCGCCGCGATGCGCAGCCTCCTGCACGGCGCCCCGACCCCGCCGCGGCGCCGCCCCGGCATCGCCTTCGACGTCGCCTTCCTCAACCTCGCCGGCGGCATCGCCCCGAGCGCCATCGTCCAGGCACTCGATCGCACCGGCCACGCCAGCCTCTGCTTCTACGGCCCGCCCGGCACCGGCAAGACCGCCTTCGCCGAGATCCTCGCCGAGGCGCTGGATCGCGAGCTGATCGCCCGCCGCGCCTCCGATCTCATATCCCCCTACCTCGGCGAGACCGAGCAGAACCTCGCCCGGCTCTTTCGCGACTGCGACCCCGCCCACAGCCTGCTGCTGCTCGACGAGGTCGACAGCTTCCTCGGCGACCGACGCGAGGCCCGCTACAGCTGGGAGCGTACCCAGGTCAACGAGCTGCTCCAGCAGATGGAGCAGTACCCCGGCATCTTCGTCGCTGCGACCAACCTCATGTCCGGGATCGATCCCGCCGCGCTGCGGCGGTTCGACTTCAAGCTGCATTTTCGGGCGCTCGCACCGGCACAACGGCTTGCGCTCTTCGCGCGCGAGGCCCTCGGGGATGCCGCCGTCCCGGTTCCGGCCGATCTCGCGCGACACCTTGCGGCAATGGAGACACTCACGCCCGGCGACTTCGCGACCGTCGCTCGGCAGCGTACACTCCTCGGCGAGACGCTCACGCCGGAGCAGTTCCTGCGGCGGTTGTCCGGGGAGTGTCGGATGAAGGGGGAAGCTCGCCCGAGCGTGGCCTGACATCCGTGGGGAGCGGGAGCCCATCGTCACGATCAAGCGGGATCATGTCGGCGTGGAGCAGATCTCCGCAGCCGAATGTCGGACCCGACAGGTTCCGAGATGGGCGTGGCAACGGCCTCGACCATTAGACACGCGCCCCAAACCTGAAAGAACTCGTGACATCCGCTCCGCGGTGTCACGCATGCCCATGGCGCTCTGCGCCACGTGCCACAAAGGACGGAGAGTCACGAATGATGTCTCGGCAACCAAACCAACAACCGGAGAATGACGGCGATAAGACAGCACGCACGCGTAACCGGTCATCGACAATCAATCGATAAGAGTGCCTTACGATGAACGAAAACCAACTGTTGGAACGCATTACGGTCAATCCAGCCATCTTCGGCGGTAAACCGATCATCCGCGGCCGTCGACTGGCAGTAGAGCATGTCCTGGGAATGCTTGCGGCCGGTGATGATTTCGAGACCCTTATCGAAGGCTATCCCTGGTTGGAGCAGGAGGACATCCTCGCCTGTTTGGCTTATGCACATCGGTTGGTTGAGCATGAACGGATCGAGCCACTGATCGTCAACGCAGCGGCATGAAGCTCTTGCTGGATACCTGCGTCTGGGGCGGGGCGACCGCGGTCTTGACCGCGGCCGGGCACGATGTGCGCTGGATGGGTGAGACCGATCCGGACCCGGGAGACGAGGAGATCATGCGCAACGCTTATGACGAAGGCTGTGTTCTGATCACCCTTGATAAAGACTTCGGCGAGTTGGCCATTGTCTACGGCAAACCGCATCGCGGCATCGTCCGGCTGGTCAACATCCCTGGTCGCCAGCAGGCGCAATACTGCGTGACTGTGCTGGAACGCTTCGAGCTTGAGCTTGCCCTTGGCGCTATACTGACAGTCACGTCGGATCGGGTCCGGATTCGGCCCGCGGATTAAAACGTGCAGGGAGCAAAAAAGAGTCGTATCCAGCAATCGCGTACTGCGCGTTTGCAGGACCGGGTCACGATGCCGTGGCTCTGAAGAACGCGCCATTGCGGGCCCCACTGTCGCATTTTCGTTCTAGATGGCAGAAAAGCTATGGATCCAAACCTGAGAACTCTCTCGCAAGTGCCTAGAAAAAAATGGGATTCACGCCCCGTCTCCTGGTATTTCGATCTCTTGACCGATCGGGTCACGAGCGCCTTGCCTAGCCTGGGGCAGTGCCCGTGTATCCATGGGCGGAGCTCAAGCACGCAGTCAAATGCTTTTACGGCGACATCGAGTCTCCCGGTCACGCGTTCAGCATGGAACCGCTCGATTGGGGAGGCCGCTTACTGGAGCGACAGGTTACGGAGACCCTGTCCAGCTATCTCGATCCCACAAAGGACTCGCATGCGGCCGCCCGATGCGCGGTATTCATGCAAACGCTCTTCGACCTGAGTGGTGACCCACCGATCGATACCACCAAAGCGAATCGCACCGAGTTGCGAATCGTCGCGGAACATCAGATCGCTTGGCGAAAGAGAACGCGCCGCATCGATTTGCTGGTCGAGCTGATGCGGGAAGGAAGAACGCGGGCGGCGGTCTTGGAATTCAAATTCGAGCATCACGCAACCAAGGGTCAGCTCGACGACATCGAAAAGTGGACAAGTAAGAACTACGATGAATGTTCGCTGTTTTTCATTGCTCCAGACATCAGTGCGCACAAGAATATTCAGGATCAGTATCGCGCCTGGACGATGCTGTCGTGGCACACACTTCTGCGTCGCCTGGAAAAGAACATGCAGGCCGCTTCCGAGAAGCTCGATAACGAGCAATACCGAATTTTCCGCCGAAACATGCTTCGACGAGCAACAGGAGTCTAGACCATGAGCGTTGTCATTCCAGAAAGTGTCAGAAGTTATTGTGCTTCTCACGGTGTTCGCACCGCGATCAATACCCTATCCGAACAGGGCAAAAGCTACCTGCCGGATAATCTGGAGTGGGATGAGCTTCCCAGTTACTACCAGAGCGTACTAGCCGCAGCCACAGTAAAGACCGACTTCGCCCTTCTCTATCTCAGTATCTGGGATTCGGTCTGGAAACCGGCACTGGAAGCCTGCGGCGTGACCGAACCTTGGACCATTGATGACATGCAGCAGGAAGAATGCCCTCCATCTCTAGACACACTGTGGGACTCCGGTTTCTACCGTACGCATTATCATCCCAACGACCAAGAAGCCCGGATTGACACCTTAGTCCAAATCGCCATAGTCCAGAATCAATTACTGATTTACATTAGCCTGGCAACCTGGGATGCAGAGGAGAAGCCTCAGGAACTTGTTCTATCGACGGAATGGGAACGCTCGGCATCGGACAACGGCTGGTACAACACCGTTAAAGACGCCTTTCCGGCTATCGACCCCAAAACGAGCACCGAAATCGACTGCTCCCGAATGCGGAAAGCTGCTGAAGAAGCCTTGCGTCAGATGATGGGCTTCTGAATGCCTCCCCTTGCCAGTCTCGGGCGGTCCCCTTTGGCGCCCGAGTAGAACCGCAATGAGGAAAGGAGCCATGCTCGAATGGGACTAAAACGACGGACAAACCACGGTATTCCGGAAACCAAGAAAGAAGAATCGCCTAAGAGTTGAATTACCTGCGAGCCTGATCCGCCAGCGTAGCTCACAGCGAGACGTCGGGCACAGTGCTGGCGGGGTTCCGGTCGCGGTATGCATAACGTTAGGGCAGCAGGCACCAAATGACCATCGATTTCGAATGGGACTAATCGAAAGCGCAAGCAAGCAGCAAGAAGCATGGCGTCCCACTGCGGAAGGTAATGGAAGCATTCGGGGTCGAGCTCTTGTCCGCTGTCTCCGATCCGGACGATTCGCAAGGGTAAGAACGCTTCCTTTTGTTTGGTCGATCGCAGGGAGGCGAATATTCAGTAGTCTCTTTCACCGAACGCTCGGAGCTCATTCGAAGCATCTCCGCGCGGCGGATGACGCCTAAAGCGCGTAAAGCCCATGACCAATGATGATCAAGTGATCATGTGATCATGTGATCATGTGATCAAGAGATGCGGCCGGAATACCCTGCCGAGCTCATCAAATCCGGTGTTCGCGGGGAGTATGCAAAACGGTATTGCAAAGGCTCCAATGTCGTAACAATAGACCCGGAGCTCAATAAGCTCTTTCCAAATGCTTAAGCCGTAAGTCGTGCATTTCGACAGTATGCACGAGAACACAAACTGGTGCCCTAAGTGTCATTGACCGAGGCCAGATTAGCCGATTGTCAGGTTCCAGGGCGCATCGGATCCCTGCTTGATCGGGCAGACGCTCAATGGTCTCCTCGGTGACAACCCTGCCATCGGCGGTGAGAGGGCGGAACTGCAAAGCGGCTGCGTGGGACGCGGGCTTTTGTCGAGAAAAAATCCGCCGCATGCGCCTCCAGCGGGCGCTCGGTGCGAAACAGCGCTTCCAACGCCTCCTGCCCCAGCCTGTCGCGCAGACCGCCCGTGCAGATCAAAAAGGTATCGTTCGGCGACCGATCGCCCACCCGCCACTGGATTGCAAAGTCATCCTCGGCCTCGTCGGCAGTAAACATCTGCTCGAGATCCCGATAGAGCCGACCCACGGACTGGTCCGCGACGATCTCCCCGCGCTCGACGATGAACCGGAACAGGTGTGATCCCAACAAGCATGGGTGCAGCCGGGAGCCGTCCTTTCGTCGCAACGACAAACAGCGTCGGCCCGGGTGAAAAAGCGCCTTTCGATAGCCATTTAACGCTTGGGGGCCGCTCCGAGCTTAGGGGATTCGCCGGTTTTCAAGCCAACCGCAGGTATCCGGATGACAGAGATGCAATCCATCGATGCCGCTCTGATCGGGCGGCTGCGGGCCTTGATCGGCCGTCGCTGCGAACATGGCGGCCAGCTCTGGCACCTAATCGACATCTTGCCCGGCGAGGGGATCGTCGTGCTGGAATCGGATCGGGCAAGACCGCCGATTCAGATGGACCAGTACGGCCGCGCCAGCCACCGAGCCAGCGCGATCCTTCAGATCCGCATCAGAGACCAGGCAAGCGGCGATCTGACGCACGAGATGCAAGACCTCTTGGCCGGTCTGACCTCGACCCTGCCCGCCTGACGCGACGCCTGCGCGCGATGAGGCCCAGCCACTGCGGCACCGGCCGTAGCAAGGCGCAACGACGGAGCCTGTCCGACTTAGGATGAATCGGCTGCGGAAGTGGGAGGACGGCCCGTTTCGCCCCGCTTTTTCGTTACATAGACCCCACTATGCGCCTCAAAATCGGAACGAACCGGCCTCGCCCTCCCGCTCCCTCGCTTCGATCCCCCTAAGCCGGACAGGCTCCTAGACCAGATGCCGCTCGGCCTTGGCCAGATCCGACACGGTGTCGACCCCGGGTCCGGGCTCGGACTCGGCCATGGCCACGTGGATCCGTTCGCCGTGCCAGAGGACGCGGAGCTGCTCCAACGACTCGGCCAGTTCCAACGGCGAAGGCGTCCAACTCAGGTACCGCTTCAGGAAACCGGCGCGATAGGCATAGAGTCCGATATGCCGCAGGAAGGCGACGGATGTCGGTAGGGCCGCTCGATCGCCGAGGAATTCGTCGCGATGCCAGGGCATGGGGGCACGCGAGAAGTAGAGCGCATAGCCGCGGGCATCGGTCACGACCTTGACGACATGCGGATCGAACAGGGTCGCGCGGTCGGCGATCGGCGCGGCCAAGGTCGACATGCCGAGGCCGGGGATGGCCGCCAGATCGGTCGCGACCTGATCGAGCAGGGATGCGGGCATCGCGGGCTCGTCGCCCTGGAGGTTGACCACCACCGTATCCTCGTCCCAGCCACGCTGCGCGATCACCTCGGTGATCTAACCTTACGGGGTCGGGTCTTGACTTTTGCCTTATCAAAAGTCCGATCCCCGCACACCCGGCAGAAATCAGCGGTCCGATTCGGCCGCGAGGGCCACGATCAGATCCTCGCAGAGCCACAACCCCGCGCCTTGTAGCTGTCGGAGCGCATCTTCCACCGACGCGATCAAACCTTTGCGCTTGGCAAGCACAACGATTCCAGCGGTACCCATTGTTCGCACCCCCAGAACGCGAGCGCAGCGCCTTGCCGCGCGGTCGTCGACGATGGCCGTATAACCCGGGCTGTGCAAGGACAACGAGAGCACAGCGGTTTCGCCTGCACCCAGGCTCCATACGGCAACGGCCGGGTCGACCGTGGTCGCTGTCTTCCGTGCCCAAACTGACTGGGGTAGGCCACGCGTCGCCGGATCGTCATAGGTGCGGCTGACCACCTCGATCCAGACTGCCTCGGGAACCAGCAACTCCGAAAACAGTTTCGGAAGCAGCGGGTGAAGTCCCGCCCGAAATAGAGTGATCAAGGGCGATGCATTGATCACGACCCGATCAATCGGCATCGTTCAGCTCCGCCAAGACCTCATCCGCCGTGTACTGGAATGGACTGACCTTGTATTGACCGAGTGCCGTGATGAACTCGGCCCGTGTCACCCCTGCGATTTCCGCCGCGCGACCTTGCGAGACGAGTTCCAGCTCATACCACTTAACCGCGGCAGCAATCCGCAGCTCGCGCGTAAACTCCTCGGGGTCTTTACGCAGGGTCGCAAAGACCTCATTCGGCATGTCCAGGGTCAGTTGTGTCATCGTCAACCTCCGTCTGCAACCGATCGAGTACGGCAAGTGCATTGTCATTGCTGTCCGCAGCAATGCAATCAACGATGGCATCCAGGTCTCTCCGTGCGGCTTGGCTCCGCAGGACGCGTCGCTCAGTCATCGGCCGGATCGCCGGCTTCCAGCCGACGCCGAAAATCGGCGAAGACCTGCTCCTGCGGAATGACCCGATCTGCCTCCAAGTCGCGTTCGCCCTGCACCATCAGCTTCAGCATCACGAGTGCTCGCTGACGCGCCTGGTATTGCTCGTAGTCCTCGACCACGGCGCGCGCGCGCCCGTTCTGGGTCAAAACGAGTGTTGCCGGATCCGCGCGGAGCTGGTCCAGCAGCCGACTGGCGTCGGCCTTGAGCTCGCTGAGGCTCAGGATGGATTCGCTCATTGAAATACCCTTATTCGGTAGAAGCTTAGACTTACGTCAGGATGCTTGTCCAAGTCTGGGTCGTCAACCGTCATGATGATAGGGTCCGAAGGTTATACCTCCGATTTCGGACAAAGCGACGCGACAGCTTCGCGAACCCTGCCCCCTCCGCTCAACGATTCCGCAGGCAATAATCCCCGCTGCTCGACCAGCCCGACGGGCACCCGGCGCCGATCTTGGGCACTGCCGGCCGCGCCTGCGTGCCCGCCAGACAGTAGGCGCCGCTCGTTGAATAGCCGCTCGGGCAGGATCCGCGTTTCTCCAACGCCGCACGGGCCGTTGCGTCGGGTTTGCAATAGGCGCCGCTGGTGCTGTACCCGCTCGGACAATTGCCCGACTTGGCGATCGGCTGCTCCGTCAACGTCGAATCTGCCGACGCGGCGAGCGGCAACAGAGCCGCGCCGAGAAGCGCGCATCTGAGGGTCGCGATGAGGGACATGGATGCACTCCGGTGTCGTGGTGTCGAAACCTCGGACAATGCCGCAGGGATGCGACATGACCTGTCGTAAAATCCCGGATCATGCCCGGCATCAAACCCTTCAGATGCTCGTGAGGCCCGTCCAGCAATGAAACGCAGAACCTTCATCCACGCGATGGGCGCCGCCGGCGCGCTCGGGCTGTCCGGCCAATGGACCCTTGCCGAGGCCGTCGACCGTGCGGCGACGGTCCAACCGCTCACCCCGGTCTTCGACCGCCTGCCGAGCCTCCTTGCGGCGGCAGCTCGGGCGCAACTGTCCCCCGGTCTCGCCCCATGGCTCCCCGTCGGCACCGATCCAAGCCTCGCCGCGCGCGACCTCCTCGAGGACTGGGACACGCACCTTCACCCCTTGGTGATCGCCCTTGGTCCCGCGGCGGAACGCATCCTGGATCGCCTTCCCGAGCGGATCGCCATCCCCGCGGATTGCGCTCTGTACCGCACCGGATCCACCCAAGGTCATCAAGCGGCCGAAGCGCTGGCGCTGCGTCTGGACAGATGCGCCAGCGCCCTGCTGCTGATCGACCCCTCGGATGATCGGGCGCGACGCGATGCCCCGATCTGGACCCGGCACCTGGCCGCACCCGAGGTCTATCTGCGCGCGGCGGTCGTCCTCGACACCGCGGCCGAGGGTCTCGATCCCGATTGGCGCGCGATCCTGGACGGCCCGGTCATCGAGGTGGGCAGGGCGTGCGGCGATCTGGATGCCGCAGCGCTCATCGAGGCCATGCTGCCCGGTCTGCCCTTCGTTCAACCGGCGATGATCTGCTGCGACCCGGTCGATGTGCACACCATCCTCGCCTCGGGACCGCGCGCCCGGGCCACGGCAGTGCGCTGGACGCGACCCGACGAGCGCACCGCCGCCATTTCCGACGCCTGCGCCGATCTGGTGTCGACACGCAGCCAAGGCGCCCTGGGCTGGCTCCACACCGACCTGCAGTTCACGATCGACGAATGGGATGTCCTGAACACCCTACTGACCGACCGGCTTCCTCCGAACACCGATCTACTGCTGATTCCCTTTCCGGACCCGACGCGAGGCCACGGCGAGCGGCTGCTTAGCTTGACGGTGGTCGGGGATTAGGTGAAACCGCGCCCGGCGCCACATGCGCTGTTTGATGGCGTTCCTGACGACGGGTTTTAGACTGGCCTCGCGATTCGCACCAAGATCAGCGACACATTGTCGGGCGCACCCGCCGCCAACACCGCATCGAGAAAAACCGCTGCCTGCGCCTCCAGCGGGCGCTCGGTGCGAAACAGCGCTTCCAACGCATCCTGCCCCAGCGTGTCGTGCAGACCGTCCGTGCAGATCAGAACGGTATCGTCCGGCGTCCAATCACCCGGGCGCCAATGCAGCAGGGCCAAGGTGCACGCCGAGCCGCGGGTGCGCCGATCCCCGGCAAGCGCTCGGCACAACGCCGGATGGTCGTGCCGGCGAATCAGACGCGGACCGATCCAGCCGTCTTGCAGCAAATCGTCATGCTCCTGGCCGATTTCGCACAGGGCCTCGAGCACGGTGCGGCTTGCCCGCTGGGGCTAGGGGCTGATCGCGACGCCGTCGGCGACCGCGCAGAGTCCGTCCCGACTCTCGGAGACAACCGAGCGCGTGCGAAGATCGGGAGATTGACTCACAGCACCCGCGACCAAGAGCGCATTTTGTTGATCGCGGGCGAGCAGGCCACGGTGTTGCGCAAACGCGAGCCCGATACCGTGATTCACTTGCCGATCTCCGGTAGGCCGCAACTGAGAGGCGACTTTTCAAGCGGGGCCATGCGCGCGATCGACCGCGATGACGCGGCAGCAACGACCGCAGACCCATCGTCACGGCACGATCCTTTCATCCCAGGCCCGATTCCCGTCATCCGGAATATGCGCCAGCGCCCAGGCCGCGAAATTGAACGACGTGCCGGCGAAGGTCTGCACCGCCGCCGGATAAAGATAGGCCGTCGCCGCATCGTGAAAAACGGTCAGCTCGGCATAGTTTCGCCAATCCCGATACCCCGGCGAGCGCCGGTCGAACATCGCGTGAACGACACAACGTCGCAGGGTCGGATGCATCATCCCGTAAAACGCGTTCCAGCGGTCCTGAGACCTGAGCCACTGCCACTCCCAAGCCACCGCCAGCGCCTCCTCGTGCAAACGGTCGAAGGATCCGCCGACCAAGCGCCGAGAGAAGTCGCAAACGTAATGGAACCGTTCGTGCTGATAGACCGAGATGACCAGCAACCGAAGAACCCGCTCGGCATCGGTCCCGGTGATGAACGGAAAGCGACGTTGGGCATCGCGGATCAGACTCTTCCAAAATGCCTCGATATTTCCCCGGTAGAGACTGATGATGCCGGGGCTACCCATCCACTGGTAGGTGCCGAGCAGGGCGATCGACTCAGCATGATCGGGAAACTCCGGCCCGGTGTCGGGCTCCCTTTCCCGGAACACCTCCAGGTCGGGCGCGTCGTCGAAAAGTCCGGCAGGAAGCACACCGTCGTCCGGCGGCTCATCCACGGCCGGTGGAAGCTCCCTGCCGTGCATCGGCACCCTGCTGAGGATTTGCTTGATCAGGGTGTCGGCGATTGACATGGTGGGTTTCTGAGAGTTCTTAAGGCTCTACGATGCCGACGATTGAACAAACATCGCGCCTACAAAGTGATGATCTAATATCTCTTTACCCAACGCACAACGTAAAACTGAACCCTATGGCCCTTCGTTTAGCCCCATCGATGTCCGGCGAAATTGAGGAACGAGCTTGTTCGTCCAATAATGTCAGCGGCGGTCTCGCGGGGAGCAGTTGGGCACGCTGCGCTTTGCCCAACCTACGGCCTGCTCCGTCGGATGAATCGCGTCTGGTCTGGTCCGAACGCCGACGGCCGAATCAATCGTCATCGAGCGCCCAGCCCTTGGAGAGCTCGACGGCCTTGTGCCAGCGCTTGAACAGACGCTCGCGCTTGGCCGCGTCGAAGCGCGGGTGATAGCGCACATCCAACGCCCACTTCTCGGCGATCTCCTCGCGGCTCGCCCAGAAGCCGACGGCGAGGCCGGCGAGATAGGCCGCGCCGAGCGCCGTGGTCTCGGTGATCCGAGGGACCTCGACATTGACGCCCAGGATGTCGGCCTGAAACTGCATCAGGACATTGTTCTCCGCCGCACCCCCGTCGCAGCGGAGCTCCTTGAGCTGAATACCGGAGTCGCGCTCGATCGCCTCGATGACGTCGCGCGTCTGATACGCCATGCTCTCGAGCACCGCACGCGCGACATGGCCCCGGGTTGTCCCCCGCGTGATCCCGATCAGCAAACCGCGCGCATAGGGATCCCAATGCGGGGCACCGAGTCCCACCAGGGCCGGCACGAAATAGACCCCCTCGTTCTCCGGTACCGATCGCGCCAGCTCGCGTGTCTCGGAGGCATGACGAATCATGCCGAGTCCGTCGCGCAGCCACTGCACCGCGGAGCCGGTGACGAAGATCGCACCCTCGAGCGCGTATTCCACCGGCTCGTCCCCGACACCCCAGGCGATGGTCGTGAGCAGGCGCTCATCGCTCGCCACCGCCTCGGTCCCGGTATGCATCAGCACGAAGGAGCCGGTCCCGTAGGTGTTCTTCGCCATCCCCGGGCTGTGACAGGCTTGGCCGAACAAGGCCGCCTGTTGATCCCCGGCGATTCCTGCGACCGGGATGCCGCGGGTGCCGAAGAACATCTGCGGATCGGTCTCGCCGTAGATCTGCGAGGAGGGACGCACCTCGGGCAGCATGGCGGCCGGGACCTCCAATAACGCCAACAGCTCCGCGTCCCACTCCAGGTCGCGGATGTTGTAGAGCAGGGTACGGGAGGCGTTGGAATAGTCGGTGACATGCACCCGACCGCCCGTCAACCGGTACACCAGCCAGGAGTCGATGGTGCCGAAGCAGATCTCGCCGCGCTCGGCCCGCTCGCGCAGCCCCGGTTGGTGGTCGAGGATCCACTTCAGCTTGGTGCCGGAGAAGTAAGGATCGATAACCAGTCCGGTCTTGGCGCGAACCATCGCCTCCAGACCGCGTGACTTGAGCTCGTCGCAATAGCGTGCGGTGCGCCGATCCTGCCAGACGATGGCGCGCCCGACCGGACGGCCCGATGCGCGCTCCCACACGACCGTCGTCTCGCGCTGGTTGGTGATGCCGATGGCTTGAATCTCGTCGGGCGAGACACCGCCGGCACGCAAGGCCTCCGAGATCACCTTCATGGTGATCAGCACGATCTCGTCGGCATCGTGCTCGACCCAGCCCGGCTTGGGGTAATGCTGGGTGAGCTCGGAGTCGGCACGCGCGCGGACCAAACCGGCGCGATCAAAGATCAAGGCGGTCGTACCCGTGGTGCCCTGATCAATAGAGAGGATATAGCCACTATTCATCGCTCGACGCTCGCCTCCGGTGGTGGTGTGACGTCTGTACATCCCTGTCGTCGCCGCTTCTTTGGGGTCGGGGTTGCGGCCGCCCGATCGCTTCGGGCCGGAATCCGGGCCAATCGCCGGCAGGAGTGCCTGAATGATCTCGAGCTGCGCGAGGCCGATCATCCGACCCTGCCGCCCGGTCTTCGCGTTCGTTTGAGTCTAGTCCGCGCGGCGGCCGGCCGCTTGCCAGCAATCCCACGAGTCGCGAACCTATAGCCTGTCTCTTCCCGGGCGAGGTCATTTGGTGTACAACCCTTGCGCGACCCTGCGATCCATGTTCCTCGGCGACCTGCCCGCCTTCTCCCTGCAGGTCGCGAACCCAATGACCGACGTAACATCAGCGAACCACCAGAGGCAACCCAAGTGATGAACGCAAAGATCGTAACGGTCCGCCCCGAGTATCCCACCGACACGCTGCAGCGGCTGCCCAACTTCGTAGGCATCTCCGAGGCTACAGCCGGTGCCGCGGGGATCTCGATGAACCTGGTGGTGATCCCGCCCGCAGGCGAGGCCGAGCCCCATCTGCACTTGGGGTTCGAAACCGCCATCTATCTGCTCAAGGGCTGTGTCGAGACACGCTACGGTGAGAATCTCCGGCACTCCGTGGTCAACGACGAAGGTGACTTCATCTTCATTCCGGCGGGTGTACCCCACCAACCCAGAAATCTGAGCGACACCGAGCCCGCACTCGCCATCGTCGCACGCAACAACGCCAACGAGCAGGAAACCGTTCAGATTTATCGCCCGGCCAGGAGTGAATAGCGCGGTCAGAACACTTCATCAGGTGCCGGAAATAAGTTGAGCACCGAATCGAATCGTTGTCGTTGTCGTTGTCGTAATCGAGAACGACAACGACAACCGTGCCAAAGGTGCTCTCTCGTCGAGTTGTTTTACTTTTTTGAGCCGTTCCTCAGTTGCAAACCAGGAGCAAGGACATGCCGGGACGCTACAAAGATTGCCTCATGATTTTCGCCATCGCCGTTTGCGGGTTCTCGCCACCAACCCCAGCTGAAATACACAAATGCACAAGCAAGGACGGGAAAGTCTCCTTCAGTGACGTCGCCTGCCCTCACGATGCAGCCGCGGAGACGCTGGACATCGCCGGCAAACCGGCGGGTGCCGCACCCGATCGGGAACCCGACGTGAACCTGTATCCGACGGCGCAACCTCCGGCAACCCGGCTCGATCGGCAGCGAACGAAAGAACCTGCCAAAGAGCAGCCCCCGCGGACGAACACCTCGCTCATCTACCAAAAATGGCTGATCGAAGAACGGAACGCGACGCTCCGGGGAGCGATTCCGCCGGAGATCAACCCCCTGCGCGAAAAGACCCGGACGGTGATCGGCAAGGATTAACCGGGGGCGGCAACAGGGACGCCATCATCCCCTGCCGCAAGGGCTGGATTCGAGAACCGCGCACGGCTGCCGCTACACCCTGGATTGGAACTGGGACGAGGACCGCTGCACCATCCCAAGGGGTTATCCCTTCGCTGCATGTCAGCTACAAAGCCTCCAAGATCAAGCAGTGCTTCAAGGAAGGCCGCGCCCTGCGCACCGAGACCACGATCAACAACACCCACGACTTCGGCATCGGACGGAATCTCAACAACCTGCCCCCCCTGCGGGCCATCGGCTTTGCCGCCAACCGTCGCTTGCTCGAGGTCGAGACGCTCAGCCAGGACTGTCTTCTGGCCGAGGAGGTGTTCGATCAGGTCACCCAACCGCAGGTGGTCGGCGGGCAACGCGCCCCCGGGCTGCACCTGGACGATCCGCGGGTCTTGGCGCTGTTCACCGCCCTGTGCCTGTTCCTCACCCTGCCCGAGGGCTTCCGCCATGCGGGGATGCGCACCTGGATGGCGCAGGCCTTGGGGCTGCCGCTCGCGGTCTATTCACCCGGCCGGATGACCTACGATCTGCGCCGACTGCGGCTGCATGGCCTCATCTGACTCACGCGCGCAGAAAGTTGTTCGTCAAGGAACCCTAGATGCCTTCCAGGCATGTGCGGTCGGGATGCCTGTTCTCGGAAATCGCTATAGTCTCCGTGCCTCCGTGCCTCCGTGCCTCCGTGCCTCCGTGCCTCCGTGAGAGATTCCTAAAAGCGATCGGTAACTCGCTCTGCGGGCGATCCGGTGAAACCCATCGGTGCCAAGGCGTAGAATCGCATCGGGCGCAGTCGCCCGGATGACTCGGGACCGTTACATGAGCACAGACCGTCGCTGGCTTCTTGCCGCGGCGATTCTCGTCGCCGTCCTCGCCGTCGCTACGGCGGGGTGGATCCTTGTCCTCGGCGGGAACCTCCAGACGCTGACAGGCGCGGTTCGAGGTCTGCTGGGCGATGCCGCACTCCCCGATGGCTTTGCCGTCGGCAACGGTCGGATCGAGGCGATCGAGGTGGATGTCGCCACCAAGTTGGCCGGGCGGCTGGCGGAGGTGCGGGTCCAGGAAGGCGATCGGGTCGAGTCGGGGCAGGTCGTCGCGGTGCTCGATACCGATGCCCTGCAGGCCCAGCAGCGCCAGGTCCGCGCCGAGCTGCGGCATGCCGAGCAGGAGCGCCAGCATGCACTTGCGGTGGTGGAGCAGCGCGAGAGCGAGCTCGACTTCGCTCGCCGCGACCTCGACCGGCTGCAGCGACTCTCGCGCACCGATCAATTCGTCTCGGAAGAGCAGGTCGATCAGGCACGCACCGGCGTGCGCAGCGCCGAGGCGGCCCTGTGGGCGTCTCGCGTGCAGGTGGTCGCGGCCGAGGCGGCGATCGAGGCGGCGCAGGCGGGTATCGAGCGCGTCGAGGTCGACATCGCGGACAGCACCCTCAAGGCGCCCCGCGGCGGACGCGTGCTTTACCGACTGGCGGAGCCGGGCGAGGTGCTGGGTGTGGGCGGCAAGGTCTTGACCCTGCTTGACCTCGGCGACGTCTATATGGTCATCTTCCTGCCGACAGCGGCGGCGGGACGGGTGCCCTTGGGTGCGCCGGCGCGGATCGTTTTGGATGCCGCCCCCGAGTACGTGGTCCCCGCGGAGGTCTCCTTCGTCGCCCCGCGTGCCCAGTTCACGCCCAAACAGGTCGAGACGCAGAGCGTGCGCGAGTCGCTTGCATTTCGTGTGAAGGTCCGGGTCGACCCGGAGCTGCTCGCGCGCTACGAGACGCTGGTGAAGACCGGGCTCCCCGGCATCGCCTATGTACAGCTCAGCCCCGACGCGCTTTGGCCCGAGCATTTGGAATCGAGATTGCCGCCCCCGAGGTCATCGCTATGGCCGAGCATGCCGCCGGCCCCGTCGTCCGACTAAGCGGGCTGAGCCACGCCTATCCGGGTGTCGACGCCCTCCGGGAGGTGGCGCTCGAGCTGACCGCCGGACGGCTGACCGGTCTCATCGGGCCCGACGGGGTCGGCAAGTCGACCCTGCTCGGGATCATCGCGGGGGTACGGCAGATCCAGGCCGGTCGGGTCGAGGTGCTCGTGCATGACCTGCGGCAGCGCCGCGCGCGCGACGCCGTGATCGAGCGCATCGCCTACATGCCTCAGGGCCTCGGTCGCAATCTCTACCCGAGCCTTTCGGTGCGTGAGAACCTGGATTTCTTCGGTCGTCTGTTCGGGCAGGACAGGGCGACCCGGGCCGAGCGCATCGCCGAGCTGACGGCGGCCACCGGCCTCGCACCCTTCACCGAGCGTCCGGCGATGCACCTCTCCGGCGGGATGAAGCAGAAGCTCGGGCTCTGCTGTGCGCTGATCCACGACCCCGAGCTGCTGATCCTCGACGAGCCGACCACCGGGGTCGACCCGCTCTCGCGCCGCCGTTTCTGGGAGCTGATGGACCGGCTGCGGCGGCGTCGTCCGGACCTGAGCATCCTGGTATCCACGGCCTACATGGAGGAGGCCGAGCGTTTCGACACCCTGGTGGCGATGGATGCCGGCCGGGTGCTGGCCGTCGGTACCGTGCGTGAGCTGTGCGCGCGCACCGGCGAGCGCGACATGGAGTCGGTCTTCGTTGCGCTGCTTCCCGCGGAGCGCCGCGGCGGTCATCGGCGCCTGGTGGTGCCTCCTCGCACCCCCGACGGGGACGGGCCGCCCGCCATCCGCGCCGAGGGTCTCACCCGGCGCTTCGGGGACTTCACGGCGGTCGACCGTGTCAGCCTCTCGATCCACAAGGGCGAGATCTTCGGCTTCCTCGGCTCCAACGGCAGCGGCAAGACCACGACCATGCGGATGCTGACCGGCCTCCTGCCGGTCACCGAGGGCGAGGCGTGGGTCTTCGACCGGCCGGTGGATGCGGAAGACACGGCGCTGCGCCGCCGTCTGGGCTTCATGTCCCAGTCCTTCTCGCTCTACGGCGAGCTCAGCGTGCGCCAAAATCTGGACCTGCATGCGCGGCTCTACCGGCTGCCCGCGCCGCGCATCCCCGCGCGTATCGCTGAGCTCACCGAGCGATTCGACCTCGCACGCGTGATCGACGCCCGCGCCGAGTCGCTGCCGCTCGGGGTGCGCCAGCGTCTGTCGCTCGCGGTGGCGGTGATCCATGCGCCCGAGCTCCTGATCCTGGACGAGCCGACCTCCGGGGTCGACCCGATCGCCCGAGACCGCTTCTGGGAGCAGCTCCTGATCCTCTCGCGCGAGCAAGGGGTGACCATCTTCATCTCCACCCACTTCATGAACGAGGCCGAGCGTTGCGACCGCATCTCGCTGATGCACGGCGGTCGGGTGCTCGCCGAGGGCACACCCGCGGACATCAAGGCCCGGCAGGGTGCGGCAACGCTGGAGGACGCCTTCATCGCCTCCATGGAGCAGGGTGCGGCGGACGCGGGCGAGGAGGCCGCCGCCGAGCTGCAGACAGGGCAGGACCCCGTGCTCCCCCGGCCGCCGCGCAAGCCGGCGCGTACCCCCGGGTTCTCGCCGCGTCGGCTCTGGGCCTATACCCGGCGCGAGGGCACCGAGCTTCGGCGCGACCCGATCCGTCTCGCCTTCGCGCTGCTCGGGCCGGCGATCCTGATGATCGCGATGGGCTTCGGGATCTCCTTCGACGTCGACGAGATCGCCTACGCGGTGCTCGACCACGACCGCACCCCGGCGAGTCGGGACTACCTGGAGCACTTCGCCGGCTCGACCTGGTTCTCCGAGCAGGCGCCTCCGGTCGATGCCGCCGAGATGCTGCGCCGGCTCGAGAGCGGCCGGCTGACCTTGGCGATCGAGATCCCGCCGGGCTTCGGCCGGGACGTGCAACGCGGCGCCCGGCCCGAGGTCGGTTTCATCATCGATGGAGCCATCCCCTTCCGCGGCGACACCATTCGCGGCTATGCCGAGGGCGTGCATCAAGGCTATCTGGAGACCTTGGCGGGCGACGCATACGCGGGGCTGTCCGCATTTCCGGTGACGGTCGAGACACGCTTTCGCTACAACCAAGACTTCAAAAGCGTCTACGCCATGGTGCCTGGGATCCTGATGCTGCTGCTCATCATGATCCCGGCCACCATGACCGCCGTGGGCGTAGTGCGCGAGAAGGAGCTGGGCTCCATCACCAACCTCTACGCGACCCCGACCAAGGGCGGGGAGTTCCTGCTCGGCAAGCAGCTCCCGTACGTGGGTCTGGCGCTCCTGAGCTACCTGATGCTGCTCCTGATGGCGCTCTTCCTGTTTCGAGTGCCGCTTGCCGGGAGTCTTGTCGGCCTCACGCTCGGGGCGGTCCTGTTCGTCTTCGCGAGCACCGGGCTCGGGCTCCTCATGTCCACCTTTATGCGCACCCAGATCGCGGCCGTCTTCGGGACGGCCATCGTCAGCACCATTCCGACCATCCTCTTCTCCGGTATGCTGGTGCCGGTCTCCGCGCTGACCGGACCTGCGCGCATCATGGGCTACGGCTTCCCGAGCGCCTGGTTCAATCACGTGAGCGTGGGGAGCTTCACCAAGGGGCTGACCTTGGGCGATCTGTGGCTGGATTATCTGGTGCTTGCGGCCTTCGGGCTCGCCTTCTTCCTGCTCGGGCTTGCCCTGCTGCGCACCCGGGAGCGCTGAGATGCGGCTCGCGAACGTCTACCGCTTGGGGCTCAAGGAGCTGATCAGCCTGCGTTACGATCCGGTGTTGGTCTTCTTGATGATCTACGCCTTCACCTTCGCCATCATCGCCCCGTCCCGCGGGGTGAAGCTCCAGCTTGAGCACGCGTCCGTGGCGGTGGTGGACGAGGACCGCTCGCAGCTCTCGGTACGCCTGACGGAAACCCTGCTCCCGCCCTATTTCCAGACACCCGAGCCGATCGGGCTCGACGAGATCGACGCGGCCATGGACGCGGGTCGCTACACCTTCGTGATCGACATCCCGCCGCGCCTTCAGGCCGATGCCTCGGAGGGGCGTCGCCCGGCCGTGCAGGTCATCGTGGATGCGACCGCCATGGCCATGGCCGGTGCGGGGGCGCGCTATCTGGAGCGGGTGCTGGTCGAGGAGCCGCTGCTCTATTTCCGAGGCGATCGCGCGGAATCCTCACCGATGGAGGCGCCGGCCGTGGGGGCGGTAATCCGGCTCGCCTTCAATCCGAATGGCGAGTCGGCTTGGTTCATGTCCGTGATGCAGATCGTCAACATGGTCACCCTGCTCGGCATCGTGCTCACCGGGGCGGCGCTGATCCGCGAGCGCGAGCACGGGACCATCGAGCATCTATTGGTGATGCCGCTCACCGCCGCCGAGATCATGCTCGCCAAGGTCTGGGCCAACGGGCTGGTCATCCTCCTGGGGGCCACCTTCGCCCTGGTCGTGATCGTCCAAGGGCTGCTCGGGGTGCCCAATGCAGGCTCGCTCGGACTCTTCGTGCTCGGGCTCGGGATCTACCTCTTCTCGCTTACCGCGCTGGGTATCCTGCTCGCCACCCTTGCCCGCACCATGCCCCAGTTCGGGTTGCTCTCCATCCCGGTGTTCCTGGTGATGTACATGCTCTCGGGCGCCAACACCCCGCTCGATGCCATGCCCGAGCTGCTGCAACGGGTGATGCTCGTCTCGCCGACGACCCACTTCGTCGCCTTCGTCCAGTCCGTCGTCTTTCGAGGCGCCGGGCTCGATCTGGTTTGGCCGCACCTGGCCGCGACCTTGGGGCTTGGGGTGCTGGCCTTCGCTGCGGCCTTGGCCCGCTTTCGGCAGACGGTGAGTCTCAGTCGGCTGTGATCTGCCGTCCCGCCTGCCGGCGGTGGCAAACAGCGTTTATCCGGCTCAAGGCGCAGCCCGCTGATCCGAGATCACTACGCCATCTGCGCAATCACAAGTGAGATGACCTTCGGAAACCGCTATACAGAGCGGTGCGAGGCACAACCAACCGTCGGAGGCTGTTGTGCCTCCTATCGTCAGCACAACCTACGGGCACCGAGCTTTCTTGAAGTTGCCTTGACGGCGCGGCCGATCGACGAATTCGGCCGTAGGTTGTGCCGAGCCGTGCGAGGCACAACCAGCCGTCGGCGGAGGTTGTGCTTCCTGTCGTCAGCACAAACCACCGGGAGTCGAATTTCGGAGATTCTCTAAGATGACCGCACGATTCAGAGACAGACTCAAGCCGCAGCGACCTCGCGCTCGACATAGTCTTCATAGTTTCCGCGGAAGTCGACCACGCCCCGGGGTGTCAGCTCGATGATCCTGGTCGCGAGCGACGAGATCAGCTCCCGGTCGTGGCTGACGAAGATCAGGGTGCCCGGGTAGTCTTCCAGCGCGGTGTTGAGCGACTCGATGGACTCCATGTCGAGATGGTTGGTCGGCTCGTCCATCAGCAGGATATTCGGCTTCTGCAGCATCAGCTTGCCGAAGAGCATGCGGCCCTGCTCGCCGCCCGAGATCACGTTCACGGGCTTCTTGATCTCGTCCTGTGAGAACAGCAGCCGCCCCAGGGTGCCGCGGATGACCTGCTCGTCGTCGCCGGGCTGTTTCCACTGGTCCATCCAGTCGTAGAGGCTGGTGGTGTCGGCAAAATCGGCCGCGTGGTCCTGTGCGAAGTAACCCAGGGAGCTGTTCTCCGACCATTTGATCTCGCCGCCGTCGGGGGGCAGGTCGCCGGCGAGGCTGCGCAGCAGGGTGGTCTTGCCGATGCCGTTGGGACCGATGATGGCCACCCGTTCGCCGACCTCCACCGTCAAGTCGAGACCGCTGAAGAGCGGCGTGCCGTCGTAGCCCTTGGCAAGGCCCTCGACCTCCAGCGCCAGACGATAAAGTTTCTTGTCTTGGCCGAAGCGGATGAAGGGGTTGACCCGGCTCGAGGGTTTGATGTCCTCGAGCTTGATCTTTTCGATCTGGCGCTGACGCGAGGTGGCCTGCTTGGCCTTGGACGCGTTGGCCGAGAAGCGGCTGACAAAAGTCTGCAGCTCGGCGATCTGGGCTTTCTTCTTGGCGTTGTCTGAATAGAGACGCGTGCGCGCTTGGCTGGCCGCGGTCATGTACTCGTCGTAGTTGCCCGGGTAGACGCGCAGCTCGCCGTAGTCAAGGTCGGCCATGTGGGTGCAGACGCTGTTCAGAAAGTGCCGGTCGTGCGAGATGATGATCATGGTGCTGTTGCGCGCGTTCAACACCTCTTCGAGCCAGCGGATGCTGTTGATGTCGAGGTTGTTGGTGGGCTCGTCGAGCAACAGGATGTCCGGATCCGCGAACAACGCTTGGGCGAGCAGCACGCGCAGCTTCCAGCCGGGTGCGACGGCGCTCATGGGGCCTTCGTGCTGCTCCAGCGGAATCTCCAGGCCGAGCAGCAGCTCGCCGGCACGCGCCTCGGCGGTGTAGCCGTCCAGCTCGGCGAAATGCACCTCTAGGTGCGCGACCTCCATCCCGTCGTCCTCGCTCATCTCCGGCAGCGCATAGATGCGGTCGCGCTCCTTCTTGATCTGCCACAACTCTTCGTGGCCCATGATGACGGTGTCCAGCACCCCGTAGTCTTCGAAGGCGAACTGGTCCTGGCGCAGTTTGCCGAGCCGCTTGCCGGGCTCGACCGAGACGTTGCCCGCACTCGGCTCCAGATCGCCGCCCAGGATCTTCATCAGGGTGGATTTTCCACAGCCGTTGGCGCCGATCAGGCCGTAGCGATTGCCTCCGCCGAACTTTACGGAGACGTTTTCGAACAACGGCTTGCCGCCGAACTGCATGGTAATGTTGGCTGTGGAGATCAAAGCAGGGTTCCGCAAGAGACTGAATAGAGGGGCGGGCCGCCGACATTCGACGGACATCAAACGAAAAAAGCCCCGCTGGAGGCGGGGCCTTTTTAGCTCAGGTGGCAAGCACCTGGCGGCTGATTTTACTTCGGTACGACGTTGGTCGCGCTCGGGCCCTTTTGGCCTTGCTCGACGTCGTAAGTGACGCTTTGTCCCTCGGCCAACGACTTGAAGCCGCTGCCTTGGACGGCGCTGTGATGGACGAAGACGTCCTTGGAGCCGTCGGAAGGAGCGATGAAGCCGAAGCCCTTCTCGTCACTGAACCACTTAACTGTGCCTGTAGCCATTTACGGTATTCTCTGATTTAACGAAACGTGTGTACATATGCAGGCGACTATCGGGAGATTACGGAAGGATCTGCCACGTCACGCGGAGAGGAGTAACAACCGAAATACTACAATGAAGCACTGCACGGGGGGCATGATGCCCAATACTGAATCGTTTTTCAAGGTCTTTCTTCGGTCTTTCTTTTGTCTTTCTTTGGTAAAACGCGCAGCAACTGGACAACGGCGTCACACGCACTGCCGGCAAAGGGTTTCGGGAGGACGCAACATAACATCGGTGGCGGGTCCCGAGACGCTCTGCGTCTCGACCGGGTACGGCAGGCGTCCGATGATGTGAGATCATTTTGCCCTTCGACAACGACCAATAGGCGACCCGGATGAGAATCCTCCATACCATGCTGCGTACCGGCAACCTGCAGCGCTCCATCGCGTTCTACACCGAGATCCTCGGGATGACGCTCCTGCGTCAAAAGGATTATCCCGACGGCGAGTTCACACTCGCCTTTCTCGGCTACGGCGACGAGTCGGAGCAGACCGTAATCGAGCTGACCTTCAACTGGGGCGTCGAGCACTACGACTTGGGCAGCGGCTACGGCCATATCGCCATCGAGGTCGACGACGTCTACGCGGCGACGGACCGGATCAAGGCAAAGGGTGGCAAGATCATCCGCGATGCCGGAGCCATGAACGCCGGCAGGACCATCATCGCCTTCGTCGAAGACCCGGACGGCTACCCGATCGAGCTGATCGGCGTAAGGTAGCGGGCTTCAAGGACTCGCGGCTCTCCTGACCCGCTGCACCGAGCCGCGCGGTCGCTCTCAAGTGATTTCGGGGACCAAGCGTCACGACTTCGTATGTCTGCCAGATCTGGAAGGGCGATCTGAGTCGCCCCTGATTGGTGGATGCTCTTCCACAATCACCTCAGTCGCCCACAAGCCCGGCTTTGAAGGTGTCAACCTCGGCTGGCGTGTAGGCCAGGGTCGTTTCCAGTTGCCCCCAAACGGGCTTCGGCCAGAAGGGATCGGCAGGGCTTCGGCCGACGACATGGACATGCAGTTGCGGCACCAGATTGCCGATCCAGGCCACGTTGACCTTGGGGCATCCCAGAACAGCCGTCAGGTAGTCCGAGACGCGCTTGCAGTCGACGAGGACGGCGTCGCGCTGCCCGATCGGCAAATCCAACAGGTTGCTCAAGTCGGTCTCCGGAACCAGGATCAGCCAGGGCACGGCCGCGTTGCGATGCAGGAGCAGGTGACTCGCGGACAATCGACCCAGTGGATGGCAATCGGCAAGGAGTTGGGGATGCAGGATGAAGTCGGTCATGACCATCGGGCTCCGTTGAAACCATAGGGCGGCAATCGATCAGGCCGGGATGCTTAGAAGGTGATGCGCTGGGGATGCCCTGTCGAGTCGGCTTTCGTAATCTACCTGCCGCCTGCCGCCTGCCGCCGATTCGGACAAATCGGCGTCCGCGTCTCGGCTCGGAAAGCCTCTCACGGAGACACGGAGACACGGAGACAGGGAGACAGGGAGACAGGGAGACAGGGAGACAGGGAGACAGGGAGAAACACGGCATCCTCCTTGTGCACTCCGTGTCTCCGTGAGAGATCGCACAAAGGAATCACAGGCGTGGTCCGACAACCGACCCGATCGACATCGTCTACCCGAGGAGTCACGTCACATCATGCAGATCAACGATCCGAACGCCTACCGTCGTTGCGAGGAGGTCGATCTCATCGGCAACTTGATCGAGGTGCGCGACCGCCATGTCCTGGAGCTGGGTTGCGGCGCCGCCTACATGACGCATGCGCTCGCCACCCGGCTCGGCGCGGCCCGGATCACGGCGACCGAGGTCGATCGCATCCAGCACGCGCGCAACCTCGCGATCGCGGATCTGCCGCAAGTGACCTTTCGCTACGGCGGCGCCGAGTCGATCGCGGATCCGGACGCTAGCTACGACCTCGTCGTCATGCTCAAGTCGCTCCACCATGTCCCGGTCGCGGCCATGGATCAAGCGCTGCGCGAGATCCATCGCGTGCTCGTCCCGGGCGGTTTGCTCTATGTCTCCGAGCCCGTCTACTGGGGCGACTTCAACGCCGTCATGCGCCTGATCGACGACGAGCGTCTGGTCCGCGAGGCCGCGTTCGAGGCCCTCCGGCATGCCGTCGATGCAGGGCTGTTCGAGCTGGTAGAGGAGGTCTTCTTCGAGTCCGAAGGCATCTACCCCGACTGGGAGAGCTTCGCCGCACGCTTCATCGACGTAACCCACAGCGAGCGAAATCTCGATGCCGCACGCCTGGCCGAGATCCGCGCGGCCTTCGAGCGCCATCTGACACCGCAAGGCGTGCGCTTGTGGAAGCCGCATCGGATCGACCTGTTGCGGCGGGTCGATTGAGCCGAACATGAGCCGACCATGATCCGATCGCTCCATCCGGACCGCATCAACCGAGCCTCGGCGTCATGAGCACAGCCCTCGTGGCTCCGCCGCGTATCGCCTTCTGGCATCGCAAGGGCGGAACGGGCAAGACCAGCCTCGCCATCGGCTGCGCTGTGCGTCTGGCCGGCGGTTCGGCTCCGGACGCTGGTGTGCAACGGCACTCGCCCGAGCGCGGTGACCGGGTGCTGCTTCTGGACACCGACCCTCAAGGTACAGCCGCGGCCTGGGGCGAGCGCTTCGCCGACCGCTTCGGAATCGCCGTGCGGGCGGATAGCGGGTTCGCGCTCTGGCGCGACTGGGCCGAGCGCGCTCAAGGCTTCGATGCCGTCCTGGTCGATTGCCCGCCGACCGTCAGCCCAGAGGTCATGGAGATCCTCGCCGGCGTCGATCGGCTCTTGGTCCCCACCCGCCCGGCTTGGCCGGATGTGTGGGCGCTGGAGTCCGTCGCCGATCTCGTCGCGGATCTTCATCGTGAAGGGTCTCGGCTCTCGGTCAGCGTCGTCTTCAACCAGGTCGGCGACGAAGCGTTTGCGCCCTTCGCGGCGGCGATCGCCGACCTGGGCCTCGACCTTCTTCCCGAGGCCATCCCGTGCGACGACGCCTGGCCGGCGCTCTTCACCGGCGGGGAGCCGCCGGGCAGCCTTGCGACTCTTATCGGGACGCTGGTTCGATCAACGGGAATCCGACTGGCCTGAAGGCTTTTAGCCCGGAGACTGTGGTCCGTTCATCATCCATTCCATCTTGCATGCAGTGGATGCTTGCATTAGCCCGATGCGTCGTTCGTGTCAATCACCGGAGGAGGCTATGGCCATCGTCAAAGTGCGCCGGATCGATCGAGCGGACAAAGAATGGCTGCAAAGAGAAGCCGCGCGGCAAGGCATCTCGATGGAAGAAATGGTTCGGCGTCTGATTTGCGAGAAACGCCAACAGTCTGTGGCGCAAGCAACGCCTTCTGAAATTGTCAGGCGCTATTTTGGGCCGCAGGGAGGCGTCGAGCTGGGTGAGAGGGCGGGGTTCGGCTGACAACCAGACGGTTCGAGCAGGTCTTCGTCGATGCCTCGGCGACCGAGTGGCAGGGTTTGCGGGTCTTTGCCGGTTACGGCCGATCACCCTTGGATATGCTGCTCGGCGGAACGGCCCGGGAGGTCTTCATGGTCGAGACCGAGCCCCGCTTCCAGGAAGAGCCCCTGTTCGATCTGGAGTCTTGGACGCCATCGGAAGGGCAGCAGGTCGGTGACCTGGAGTAAGACCGGGAGGTCCGTCCGCAGGTGAAGCTTTGTCGTGTCGACCCGGTGCGATCCGGCCGCATCTCGGCGGACCTGCCGTGGATTCGGGTACGCTGCCGGGGTTGATGACGGGGCGGGTCCGAGTGCCGTGTCCGGCGCGTAACCCAGCACACCCTCGTCTCGACACCGAATCAATCAACCCATCGGTGTGCTGATGGCCGACGAGTTGACCGAAGTCAAGAAACCGCGAATCGTCACTCTCTCGTGATCGCGTCGCCAAGGATCTGCAATCCGGTAAGCGGACTATTCGGCCCGTGGTGACGGGGCATCTTCTTTCGCCTCGTTGCAGCAATGCGCCCGTCGTCGTTGTTCGAGTGCGGAAGCGGCCGATGGGGCTCAGACGATCTATCCACAGGGCAGGCACCTTCAGTGCCTTGATTTTCGGAACCCTACAGGGAGTGAATCATGTACACGCAACACCAATTCCTGCTTTCGGGAGTCCTGTCCCTCTCGCTTGCTGCCGGCCTTCAGTTTGCCGGCGCCGCCTCGGCCGCCGAGGTCAAGAACATCATCATCCTGATTCCGGATGGCCAGTCGCAGTCGATTCAGACCCTGGGCCGCTGGTACCGCGGCGAACCCCTCGCGCTGGATGAGATGGGCGCCGGGACCATGGCCGCCTGGATGGTCAATTCGATCACCACCGACTCCGCGCCGGCGGGGACCGCGATGGCGACCGGCTACAAAACGACCGACAAGTTCATCGGCGTCGGCCCGATCGAGGCCAACGCGCTCAGCACCTACAGGCTTCCGGCCGAGGTTCCCGGGGCCAGCGACGCAGAAAAATGGAATTGGTTCTCTTACCGTCCGCTCGCGACCGTGTTGGAAGGGGCTAAACGCCAGGGCAAGGCAACGGGTCTGATCTCGACGTCGCGGGTGACCCACGCGACCCCGGCCGGTTATGCTGCACACGTAGACTCCCGCAGCCTGGAGAACGACATCGCAGAGCAACTGGTGTACCAGAACCTCGACGTCGTCTTCGGCGGCGGATGGGACCGCTTGCTTCCCGCACCCGACGGTTCCCGCACCGACGGCGAGAACCTCCTGAACGTGCTCAAGGCTCGCGGCTATCAGTGGGCGCAGACCAAGGCCGAGCTGACTGCCCTGACGGGCGGCAAGGCGTGGGGGCTGTTCGCCAAGTCGGCGATGATGCCGGACATCGATCGTCAATATGCGTGTGAGCAAGCTGACGAGCAGGCTTGCAATGAGCCGACGCTGTCCGAAATGACCGGGAAGGCGATCGAGCTGCTCTCGAAGAACGAGAACGGCTTTTTCCTGATGGTCGAAGGCAGCCAGATCGACTGGGCGGGCCACGCCAACGATCCGGCATACATGCTGCATGACTTTTTAGCCTTCGATGACGCGGTCAGGGTGGCGCTCGACTTCGCCAAGGCCAACCCCGGCACCATGCTCCTGGCCGCGCCGGATCACAACACCGGCGGCCTGGCACTCGGGAATCGCTCGGTAAACTGGACCTATACCGATATCACCGTGGAAGACCTGCTCGATCCCATCAAAGGTATGCAGACCACGGCGGAGTTCATTGCCGGAACGCTCCCTGAAGGAAGGGATCCAACCCCCGCGGAGCTCCAAGTCGCCGTCCTCCAGTATTGGGGCATCGGGCTGAGCGATGAGGATGCCGCGGAGATCATTGCCTATGAGAAGGATCCGGACGTCTACGGCTATGGCTATTCCATCGCCAAGGTCGTCAGCGAGCGACATACGGTCCTGGGTTGGACGAGCCACGGACACTCCGGCGAGGATCTCCCTTTCTGGAGCTACGGCACCAACGCTCCGGTCGGACACATCGACAACACGGACCTCGCCTGGTTCGTGGCAAAGGAGTTCGGTCTGAACCTGAGCCTGAGCGACCCGGACGGACTCAACCAAACGCTGTTCGTCGACCTGGTCGATACCAAGGCCAAGGCCGTGACGGAGCGCAGCGATCCGAACAACCCTGTGCTTCGGATGGGCCCTTATTCTTTGCCCGCGAACAAGGACTTCATGCTGTTTAAGCACTCGCGAGGAACATTGACCTGCCCGCTCGAGGGTCTCGTCGTCTACGCCCCGAAGGCGAACGAAGGTAACGGACGTTGGTTCGCCCCGCGGAAGACGTTGGACATCATGAGCAGACCGTTGCGCTTTTGCCGACAATAAAGACCGATTGACGGTCACCCCGGCTCAAGGGCGCCGACGTCGGCTCGGCCGCTCCGGACGGGGACGACCTGTTGCTCGACAAGCATTGTTCGTGGCACCGGCTTCCAGCCAACTGGAAGCCGGCTCGACTTCTGTCGAATCAGGTCTTGAGATCCTAGACAGCCTCTCAGTATCGATCTCATCCTCCGCCAACTCAGCGGGCATGGACAA
>NZ_JBBWVD010000072.1:0-9526 GCF_041903745.1 Thiocapsa sp. C2-2m
GAACCCCGAACCCCGCACCCCGAACCCGCAGAAGAGCACCATCGCCCGAAAGCCACAAACGCCTTGCGGCCCTGCAGGCGCCCGACTATGCTTCTGCCCCGCCGATCCGGGGGGTTTTCGAAAGAGTCGAATCGCCCGCCGAGCCTGGCCGCCTCCTGTCCAAGTCCCTCGCCGAGCCGGCGATCGACGAGCTCGTCGGCATCTTGGTTGATCGATCCGGTGATCGACGCAGTGGCACAGGGTTCGGATGTCCTACTTTTCTCCGTGCCGCGCGCGACGGCCGGAGACACGTCGAAGGTGTTTGGAGCTTGTTGACGAAAACCGCCCGCTCGCGGGTTTTTTGACAGCCAACCCCGGTGAAGGATGAGATCGATATGTTCAAGAGGTTCATCGAGAATTCTTTGCAAAAGACCCGTGCCTTGCCGCGCATCAGCTTGGCGAGGTCGTTTGCGCGGCTGGGCTGGACCGGATTCTGGATCCAGATCGTGGTTGGGGCGATCCCGATCGTGCTCATGAGCTACACCTTCGTCTTCGCACAATCACCCAGCGGTCCGCGTGCCGGTTTGCCGATCGTCGAATATCTAACGATGGGAAGCTTGGCGATCCTGGTCTTCACCACCTTCTGGTTCTATCGCTACACGCAGATTGCCAAGCGGATCGCGGGTCCGGAGGAGTCCCCCTCGGAGGAAGACCTTGCCGGAACCATCTGGGTCGGTCTGGTGGCGAGCAGCGTGGCGATCCTCTTCACCATCGTGGTGATGTTCATCGAGGTGGCGCACCTTCTGTTCTATTTCCTCTCCACGCCGCAAGGAGGCGTTCCAGTCTTTCAGACCACCGGGGCCGGACCGGCGAGCTGGGTCTCGGCGGTGGATATGCTCAGCCTCATGTCCATGGTCCTGACGCTGATGGCCGAGCTGGTCGTCATGGTCTTCAGCCTCTGGCTGCTGTTCCGGGTCACCGAAGGCTCGCCCGAGTACGGCGGGGGCAAGGTCGTCGTCTAGACCGGGTCCGTCCGCTCGGTCATCCCGCCGCGTCGCGCGCCGCGCCGACGCGGCGGTCGTCCTCAGACTTCTATTCGGACGCCGATGACCGCTCTGCCCGACACCGAGGGCCCACCGACGCCGGTCGATGCGCATAGGCCGGTGCCCACCGGCGCATCCGATCCCGATCCTGCTCGACCCGGCGCCACGACCGCGCTTGCCTCGCATCCGCAGCGACAGCAGCGCCCCTTGCGCGTCCCGAATCCACGGCCTTTTGCCGGGTTTCCTCTCGTCTTCCTGCTGTTCCTGCTCTGGCTGGGTGCCACCCAGACCGGTCTGCGGACGCTTCTCGATCTGGTCTCCGAGCTGGTCCCAGGCAGCGTTCAAGTCGGCCAGGTCGAAGGGCGACTCTTCGGTCGTATCGTCGCCTCCGATCTCTCGATCCAGTTGCCGGCCGTCGCGGTCCGCATCGGCCGCCTCGACCTCGCGTGGTCGCCCCTGCGGGCGTTTGGCGGAACCCTGTCGATCGCCGACATCCATGTGCTGGACATCGATCTGGTTCCGAGCGAGCGCGCGCATGACTCCGACCCCCCCCTTGTTCTGCCTGATCTTCTCTTGCCGCTGTCCCTCGACCTGGCCTCCGCACGCATCGAGCGTCTCCGGATCTTCTCTGCGGACAACGTCCGGCCCATGACCGTCGTCGAACGGGCCGAGCTCTCCGGGCGGCTCGACGGCGGCCTGCTGTCCATCGACCGCGTCGCGGTCGTCTTGGTCGAGCCCGCGTTTGAGGTGCACGGGAGCGGAACCGCGCGATTGACCGGCACTTACCCGCTTGAGCTTGATGCAAACTGGGAGCTGCAGCCGACGCCGAACGCCCGCGTGTTGGGCCACACCCGTTTGAACGGAGACCTTGCGCGGCTCGCCGTCCTGAGCACGGTGACGGGCTCCGTCGACCTGGATCTCGATGTCGAGATCACCGATCCGCTTGGACGTCCGGGCTGGAGCGGCACGTTCGAGCTCGTGGCTCTGGATCTGCCCGCCTTCGATGCCGGTCTGCGCGAGGTCGCGGTCAGCGGTACCCTCGCGATAGGGGGCGATACAACATCGACTAGGGTCACCGGCGAGATCCAAGCGGAGCCCGCCGAGCGACCCTCTCTCGGACGTCTCGCCGCCTCGCTCGATCTGATGTGGGAAGATCCTGCACTCGAGATCCGGTCCTTGGATCTGCGCCGCATCGGCTCGCGCATGCAGATCTCGGCAAGGGGTCGGATCGACCTGAACACAACCGCCGAGGTTGATGCCGCCCGAGCGCCATCGAAGGCGACGGGGTCCGAAACTCCGATCTGGACACCGGCTTGGGATCTGCACCTGAGCGGCACGGCACTGAACCCGGCCGAGTTGCTCGCCGCATTCGTCACGGATGCGGACCCCGAGCTCTGGTCGGGCCTCCTTGATCTGCAGCTCGCGAGCCGCGGCCGATTCACCGAGACGGGGCCCGCGTTGACGGCGGCACTCGAAGGGCTGAGTGGCGAGCTGCGTGGGTATCCGGTTTCCGCAACCGGAGGGTTCGAGCTCGCCGAGGGCCGACTGAAGATCGATGCCTTTCGCGCCCGATCCGGGCCGAGCACACTGCGCATCGAGGGTGCGCTGGACGGGTCACTCGATCTGCGCTTCGCACTGGATTCGCCCGACTTGGCAAGCCTCTATCCGGGCGCGGTGGGCCGGGGACAAGCCTCGGGGTCGGTCTCCGGTGCCTTCGGCTCGCCGCGACTGCAGATCGAGCTGAATGCCGGAGACCTGGGGATCGCCGGACACCGCATCGCGCGTCTGTCGGCCCTCGCCGACCTGGATCTCGCGCCCGACGGATCGCTGGAGATCCGCGTGGACGGAGAGGACCTTCTGATCGAGACCCGGGCTTGGGAGCGTCTCTCGATCCGGGGCGATGGCCGCCGCGCGGACCATCGACTCGGCCTGTCGCTGGAGGGCGATCCGCTCTCGGTCGAGCTGGCCCTCGCGGGGGGGCTGGCGGAAACCGGCCGCTATCGTGGAGAGGTCACACAGCTGCGCTTGGACAGCCGGGATTTCGCGACGTGGCGCATCCAACAGGCGAGTCCGATCGAGATCATTTGGCCGACCTTCGCCGCCGGACCCTTCTGCCTCCGGCACGAGCGCGGATCCGGCGGTTGTCTCGAGATCTCGCGGGATGCGAGCGCGGCCGTGACGGTGGCGGCCACCCTCGACCGGCTCGATCTGGATCTTGTCGCTCCCCTGTTGCCGCAGGGGCTCTTGCTGGAAGGTCGCGCAGCGTTCGACGGACGCTTTGTCGCCACCGGAACACGCTTGGAAGGACGCGCGACGGCCAGCCTTCCGGCCGGTCGTTTGAGTCTTCCTTCCGCCCGCGGCCGGGATCAGGTTCTCGTGTTTTCTGGCGCACGATTCGATATCGATGCCATGCGCGGCAACCTGCGTGGGCGGCTGTTCGTGCCGCTGGAAGGCTTGGGCCAAGCCGATGTCGATCTGGATCTGGCCGGGTGGCGGCTCGACGATCCGCTCCGCGCCGCGCAGCCGGTGAGCGGTCGGCTCCGAGCGCAACTCGACGGCTTGGAACGGTTTGCAGACCCGATTCCCCAACTGACTCGCTTGAGAGGCACGCTCGGCGCGGATATCGCGCTGGGCGGCACGCTCGGCCAACCCGGCGTTCGCGGCGAGGTCCGTGTCGAGCACGGTGGATTCCATGTCCCGCTCGTCGGTCTGGAAGTCGCGGACCTGACCCTCTCGGCAAACGCCGCTTCGGCAGAGCGCATCCGACTTTCGGGCGGCGCCGACGTCGGCGGCGAGCGCCTCGAGATCGGCGGCGAGGGCGGTTTCGGTCCCGATGGCCCGAGTGCACGGATTCAGGCCGTCGGGGAGCGCCTCGTCCTGATCGACACGAGCGAGTATTTCGTCAGGGTCTCGCCGAGGCTCGATCTGGACGCGACGGCCGATGGCGCTCGGGTGCGTGGAGAGATCCTCATCCCCGAGGCGCGGATCACCCCGCGGGCGCTTCCCGAAGGGACGGTGAGGCCCTCGAACGACGTCGTCATCAAGGGAAAGGATGGCCCACCGCGCTATCCGATCGACCTCGCAATCGGGCTGCGCGTCGGCGAGGGGGTCAATCTGGATGCCTTCGGTTTGTCCGGACGACTCGCCGGGAACCTCAACCTGATCCAGACGCCCGGTCGCGACCTCTTGGGCAACGGACAGTTGCAGATCCTCGACGGCCGGTACCGGATTCCGACCGGTTTTGGACCGACTGCGGATTTGGTTGCACCCTTGGCGATTTCGCGCGGTCAGCTGGTATGGGTCCGAAACCCGATCCGGAATCCGGGGCTGCTCTTTCTCGCCCAGCGCGGGAGCGGCAGGACAACGGCCAACGTCCGGGTCATCGGCACACTCGCCGACCCGCAGTTCACCTTCTTCTCGAACACGGATCCGGCGATGAGCCAGTCCGACGCCATCACCTTCCTGGTCACCGGAATCGCACCCGGCGGCACGGATGCGGACCAAAGCGCAGCGCTCGCCTTCGGCCGTTACATCGCACCCGGGACCTTCCTGGAGTACGAAACCGGACTCGGCGATGCCCGGAATCGATTCAGGCTGCGCCGCAACCTCACCGACCGCATTCAGCTGGAAGCCCAGAGCGGCCGGAGCCCGAGTGTCGATCTGTTCTGGAGCTTCGAGCCGGCAAGGTCCGACAGAAAGGGGGTGGGGCTCGCCCCGGATGGCGCGATCGACGGCGAATGACCGGCCTCGTCCGGTCACGTTGTCGAGCGCCTAAGGGTCGGCGCGGATGTCCCGCGCCGCCTCCACAGGAGGTGGGGCTCAGCTCGCCCCTTCCAGAAACGCCTTCAGGCTCTCTTCCTGGTCTTTCTCCAACGAGGTCTGCAGCACCTTGCCTTTGCCCTTGAACTCCGCGAGCCCCTCGAGGACCTTGTCCGCCGTGACCTTGCGCACCAGGATGAAGACCGCGGAGCAGCCGGGCTGGAAGTTCTGCGCCAAGCCTTTCATGAAGTCGTCGTTGATGCCGATATCCGAGAATTTTCCGGACAGCGCGCCGGCACCGGCCCCGACCGCCGCACCGAGGAGCGGGTTGAGGAACACCAAACCGATCAACATGCCCCAGAAACTGCCGCCGACTGCGCCGACGGCGGAGAGGTTGACGGCCTGATGGAGCTTGACCTTACCTGTCTCGTCCTTGGTCACGACGACCACGTCTTCCATGTCGATAAGGTAGGCCTTTTGCATCTTGGCAAGCTCGGCGCGCAACTCAAACGCCAGATGCTCCTCGGGGAACGAAACGACAATCAGATCACTCATGAACATGTCCTCGTGGATGTTTCTAAGAATCAGTGTGTACAGGGCGGCTCGAGCGGTTCCCGATCATGCACGAAAACCCTCGCGCGCTAAGCCCATAAAAACCTCGGAAGTCTCGGAATCGGTCCGGTGCGAGTGCGTTGCAGGCCCGCACCAGGGCATTAGAGATTGCCCTTTTGATGCTCGTCCATGAGAAAGCCTCCGAGGGCCCCGACACCGGCACCGATCAGTGCACCTGCCCCGGCCTGAGCAGTGAAAGACCCAATCGCGGCGCCGGTCGCAAGGCCAAGCGCCGTGCCGGTTCCGACACGGGCCCCGGTGGTGCTTCCGCAGCCGGAAAGGGCAGCAGCCGCAACAAGGATCAAAGGGATAGCAATTCGGTTCAAGTTGGTCTCTCCTAATCTCGGTCTCAACGCCCCGTGAACGGGCAGTTTCCTTCAAGCTTAAGCGTTCGGATGCATATTCCGGGCGGGTCGGACCAGGCCGACCGAGGCATCCGGTCCAGGCCGACAACCCACACAGTCGGTCGGCGACGTTCTGCATATCGCCGAAGCATCACAACCCGGGTCGGCTTGTTCACCGACAGCCTTCGGCGTATCTTCCGGCGGTCGGAGGTGCATCCTTTCAAGTGGATTCCGACCCTTTAGAGCCGGAATCCGGCTCCGCGATCATAGCTCAGATTCTCGGGAAGGAGGGCGACGATGCCGGCCGGCAATGCGACGGGGTCTGCGACTGGAGGAAGCTCGCAGCCGACCAAGATCGTTTTTTTCGGGCTCGGTGCTGTCGGGTCTGCGCTTCTGATCTGCCTCTCCGAGCTCGCCGAGCGCGATGACGTCCCGATGCGCTTCGTCGTCGTCGTCTTGAACCCGGACGCCGCGCGCGATGCCCTCTTTCACGCCGAGCGTATCTTCGACCGGATCGACTTCCTCGGCGTACCCGACTTTGCCCCGGTGTTCGCGCTGGAGTCCGGATACGAGACCGCGCTGAAGGGTGCGGCTATGCTGGTCAACGCCGCATTGCCGGAGTTCAACGGGCCCATGATCGAGCTGGCGTTGCGTATCGGTGCGCACGCGGTCGATCTCGCCTCCGACATGTACGATGCGACCACCGACCGAACCCTGACCTTCTCGCAGTACGGTTTCGACCAGGCGTTGCGCGAGCGCGGGATCGCCGCTCTGATCAACATGGGCATCTCGCCCGGCGTCACCAATTTTCTGATCGGCCGCCGCATGCACGACCTGCTGGCCGGCGACCGCAAAGAGCTCGAGATCGAAAGCATCGATCTATACCTCCTGGAAGATATTGATTCGGACTCGGTCATCTTCTCCTGGTCGCCGATCGTCGCCCTCGAGGAGCTGGCACAGCACCCGCGCATCCTCAACAAAGGCCGCATGCAGGTCCTGGAACCCTTCAGTGCCGGGCGCGACTATGCCTTTCCCAACGAACCGCGGCCGATTCGTCAGTATCCGCTCTACCAAGAAGAGCTCTTGTCGCTCCATCGCGCCTTCCCGGACGTCGAATCGATCGGGGTCTACACGGGCGGGTCCGAGGTCGAGCTGGTGAAGGCGCTCTTCCAGCTCAACCTGCTGTCCAAGCGCACACTGCCCCATCAGCCCGAGCTCACCGTCGAGGCGATGGTGCGCGCCATCCTGCCCGGCATGAACAAGCCACGGCGGATCGAGGAGTATCTACGCAACGGGACGATCCGCCGCGCGCACTTCTCCGCCGCCGCCGAGATTCGCGTCTCCGAGGTCGTGCGCAACGACCGTCAGACCGCCATCGAGACGGTCGGCCTGAGCTACCTGCGCTATCACGACCTGCTCAACACACCCTATGCCGGGGCGACCTACATCTCCTATCCGACCGCGGTCGGCGCCGCCATCCTGGCCTGGCATGCGCTTGAGTACGCTCGCGAGGCGCCGGACGCGCTCCTCGGCGTGGTTGCGGGCGAGGATCTCGCCCGCCTGCTGCCGCGAATGCGTGCGGACGCCGTCCGGCGCGATCTGGTGGCCTGGGACATTGATCTCTTCGAGAGCGTCCGCGACGCCTCGGAATCCTGATGTTGCGCTGCAGCGCCGATCATCGCGCCTGTTGAGGACCCTTCTCATGCTTGCGAGGACCGCCCGAATCCTGAAATTGGCCGCACAGCTCATCGCCGTGAGCGCATTGACCTTCCTCGCCGTGCGCACCTTCGACGCCTACCAAAGCGCGCCGCTCGCCGCGTGGCACACCTTCACCCCGGACGAGATGGTCGCCGAAGAGCTCGACAGGGCCGACTGGGCGGCCTATTCGGAGCGGGAGCAGGTGCTCTTCGACCAGGTGCGCACGGAGGTCACCGAGAAGCTCGCACCACAGGAGCGCATCCCCTCCAACCGCTACTACGAGGGAAGCCCGCTCTATCCGGGGCGCTTCGTCCAGGACTGGAACCGCTCCTATATCCTTGAGCCCGAGGGCGAACCCCGGGGTGCGGTCGTCCTGCTGCACGGCCTAACCGACTCGCCCTACAGCCTGCGTCACATCGGCCGACACTATTACGAATCGGGCTATGTCGTGATCGGGATCCGCCTGCCCGGACACGGGACCGTCCCGGCCGGGCTGACGAACCTGCAGTGGGAGGATTGGTCCGCCGCGACGCGCTTGGCCGTGCGTGAAGCGGTGCGTCGGGTCGGACCCTCGGCGCCGCTTCAGTTGGTGGGCTTCTCCAACGGCGGGGCGCTCGCCATGAAATACGTGCTCGATGCCGTCGAAGATCCATCCATGAGACAGGCCGATCGGGTGATCCTGATCACGCCGATGATCGGAATCACCGAAATGGCCCGGTTTGCGGGATTCGCCGGCTTGCCCGCAATCTTTCCGGCGTTCGCAAGTGCAGCTTGGCTCGGCGTCATCCCCGAGTTCAATCCATTCAAATACAACTCCTTTCCGGTCAACGGGGCACGCCAGTCGTCGCTCCTGACGCGCGCGCTGCAACCGCGCATCGCCCGCTACGCACGCCAGGGGCGTCTCGACGAGCTGCCCCCGATCATCACCTTCCAGTCCGTGGTCGATTTCACCGTCAGCACACGCGCCATCGTCACGAGCCTTTACGGACAGCTCCCGCATAACGGGAGCGAGCTGGTGCTCTTCGATATCAATCGGAACACTAAGTTCGGACCGCTGATCCGACCCGGCACCGAGACCGCGCTCGAGCGACTGCTCCCGCCGACGCCGCGTCCCTTCAAGACGACCGTCATCGCCAACGCCGACCCGGACAGCATTGAAGTCGTCGAGCGTGTGATCGACGCGGGCGAGACGCAAGAGCGAACCAGGGCGTTGGGATTGGCCTATCCGCGCGATGTCTTCTCGCTCTCGCATGTCGCCCTGCCGTTTCCGATCGACGATTCGCTCTATGGTCTGGAACCGAACGAGAACGAGGATTTCGGTGCCCACCTTGGGGCATTGGCCATCCGCGGCGAGCGCGGGGTTCTGGTGATGAGCCTGGACGCGCTGGTGCGCCTGTCTTGGAATCCCTTCTTCCCGTATCTGCTCGAGCGGATCGAGGAGGGGATCGCCGGTGCGCCTGTCGGCGAGACAGGCAGGACGGACGCAGCGCATAGACCTTAGACGAGCGGTCGAGGCGATCTCCGGAAAATCCCGCCGGCGGTTGGTTGTGCCTCGCACGGCTCGGCACAACCTACGGCCGGCTTGGCGTGGAGCGCTCCGGTACGCAGCTCGGCATAAGGGTTTGCGGAATTCGCCTGAACCCGCGGGCGCCGAGCCGCAATGGACATCGGAATCGGCATCGGCAGACCATTGTGTTCAGGGACTGACCGCCCTATTTCGCATCCTGTCTAGTTGATGAACAACCCGATGAGGTGTTGAAGATGCGAACGTTCTTCCTGCTCCCGTTGATCGGGGCTCTCCTGATGCCCGCCGCGGCTTCCGCCGCCTGCGCCCCGGCCCTCGACTTCGAGATGCGTCGCCTCGCCGGCGACGAGGCGGTGCGCCTTTGCGACGCCTATCAAGGTCAGGTGATCCTTGCGGTGAACACCGCGAGCAAATGCGCTTTTACCGGGCAGTACGAGGGCCTCGAGTAACTTCTCAAAAACTCATGGCGTGGCCGAAGCGGCCAGCGCCCGCTCGCGGATCAGGTCGGGCAACAGCGGAACCGTCCCGAGCTGTTTGATGCGATCGCCCAGATAGTCCCAAAACGA
>NZ_JBBWVD010000073.1:0-9501 GCF_041903745.1 Thiocapsa sp. C2-2m
GAGGCCGACCAGCAACTGCTGCTCGACCGGCTGAATCTGCAGCTGCCCGCGCAGCCGCCACCGAGGATCACCGCCGCGCTTCATGCCCTTATACACTAATCGCCTGTAGTGCCGACCTTCGCCCCTGCGGCTTATGCTGAACAATGGGTTACGCGCAAAATGGGCGCGAATAGTCAAAGACGGGCTAGCCATTTGGCCTTCGGCCTCCAGCGTGTTGGTCTGGCGGCTGGTGGCTAAACGCCAGGAAGGCACTGCGGGCGAAGTCGCGATCGCGTCGGCA
Source organism: Thiocapsa sp. C2-2m (assembly GCF_041903745.1). Lineage (NCBI taxonomy): Bacteria > Pseudomonadati > Pseudomonadota > Gammaproteobacteria > Chromatiales > Chromatiaceae > Thiocapsa > Thiocapsa sp. C2-2m. The sequence goes on from NZ_JBBWVD010000073.1 coordinate 281, forward strand.
TGCCGGGCAGACGGGTTCGGGGTTGCTGTGCTCCGCTCCGCATTCGGGACAGGTTCGTGTCGTATGTCGGGTGAGGTGTTTCGGTGCTCGGTCGGTCGTCGTCTCGCCCGAGACATCGAGCGTTAGCGCCTGCTCGGGGCAAAGTTGGGTGCAGAGATCGCAGGCGATGCAGGCGGCGGCGTCGAAGCGCAGACCCCGCGCTGCGTGATCGGCGTAACCCGTCAGTGCGCCGGTGGGGCAGGCGCTGGCGCAGACACGGTGGTCGGCGCAGTCTTGGTTTGCCGTCAGGCTCGGGAAGAGCCGTGCGGGCAGGGGTCGCTCGGCTGCCGAGAGGCGTTGCAGGGCGTCGAGCAGGCGTTGGCGGCCGGGGCTCGCGGTTTGGGCCGGCGGAGTCGCGTGCGGCGCCGACGCCGGTTGGCTGGTCCGAAGCGCTTGTCCAGTAAAGAGCGCGCGTCGGCTGACCCGAGACTCCAGCAGCGGCTCGCCCATGTCCTCGACCATGCGAGCGGCGGGCAGGGGCATCGCGAGCAGGCGCGGCCCATCGGTCGGGGCCACCCCGCAGTCCTTAAGCAGCCGTCGGACCTCGTCGATGACGGGTGCAGCGGGGTGGGTGTCGGGATGCTCGCGTCCCCCGGCCGGACAGCGGGCGCAGAAGCCGCGATCGAGCAAGGCGACGGGGCGTCCGTCGGCCTCGGCCGTCAGCTCGGCGAGTGTGGCAGTGGAGAGTCCCCCGAGACAGGGCACCCGCACGGCACCGCTCGGCGAGTCCTTGGCCGGCACGCGCCAGCAATCGATCGCGATCATCCCGCTCGTCGTCGGAGTGATTTCGAATCCCGGCACGGACAGCGCATCGGTCGGACAAGCCACAGCGCAGCGGCCGCAGTCCACGCAGCCCGGGGCCAAAGCGGGCCCAGCCGATGTCGCGACCAGTGCGCCGGTAGGGCAGGCGTCCGTGCAGCGTCGACACGACAGCTCCGGGAACCGAGCCGGAATGCATACGTCTGCAGGAATGGCGAGGCGGGTGGTCGGACCGAGCGCTCGTGCAGGGTGGCGGTCGGGACGATGCACGTTGGCTGTTGTCATACCGATTCAGTGGTGCTCGATGTGGTCGAGGGTGGGCGATTCGGGTTTGGGTGAGCTTCGGAAAGCATTCGACATACCAGAGCAGCTTGCTGAGTTTTTTAGATCATTGATATACATAATAAAAAGTGGAGGTGTTGGATAAGAACCAACCCCGTCGGGGCGATGTGTGCTTACCTAAAGGTAACGCGACCCCCCGCGTCCCTGTTGAAAAGCGCGGGAAAACAGATGGGTGGGATGGTCGTAACGCGTATCGGCATACGTTACCGAAAGTAAACGCGGTGGCGAGCGCGATGGATGGCCGGGACGAGAGGCCATGGCCTGCAGTCAAGTTGGTGTGTACGCGCCAACTGCGCCATACTGACCGTGTTGAAATCAGAGCGAGTGATCGAGGGTCTGCACCATGTCCGCCGTGTTGGAACGTCGTGTTGATCGTTTGGAGGATGCGCTCGAAGCCTTCACCCGAAGTGTCGGTGTCGAGTTCAACAAGGCCTACAACGGCCAGGTTCGTTTGCAGCAGGAGATGCTCGCCTTCAAAGACGAGATGGGTGTCTTCAAAGAGGAGATGGGTGTCTTCAAGGACGAGATGGGTGCCTTCAAGGATGAAATGAGTGCCTTCAAGGATGAAATGAGTGCCTTCAAGGATGAAATGAGTGCCTTCAAAGACGAGATGCTCGACTTCAAGAACGAGTCCTTGCGTTACCGGGAAGAGGCGGAGCGCGACCGCAAGTCGATGAACCGGCAGTGGGGGGACCTTGCGAATCGTCTCGGAACCCTGGTTGAGGATATCGTTGCGCCGAACCTCCCGCGGGTTGCGCGAGACCTTCTGGGCTGTCCGCAGCCCGATCTGTTCGGTATCCGTCTGCGCCGTCGGTTCAACGGCGATAGTCGGGAGTACGACGCGCTCCTCGTCTGTCCGGGGGACGTCCTGATCAACCAGACGAAGAGTCGTCTGATTAGTGCACACGTCGATGAGTTGCTGCGGGTCTTGTCGGAGTTTCCGCAGGTCTTTCCGGAATACGCGGACCGTCGTTTAATCGGCGTGCTGGCCAGTCTTTACCCGGACCAGAGCATCATCACTTATGCCACATCAAAAGGCGTGCTCGTGATGGGCATGGGCGACGAAACCATGGATGTACTCAATCCCTCTGCTCTTGACGCCGCCGACTGATTCAACGCGAGGCCGTCGTCACGCCTTCCGAGAAATGCCCGATGTCGTCCCTGAGCTCACGCCGAACCTTTCTCTCCGGTCTGCTGGCGACCGGCGTCGGCCTCGCCGGCGGCAGAGCGGCCCCCGTCCGCGCATCGAGCCAGCCATTGCGGTTCGGTTTGACGCCGGTCGTGCTCGATGATCGGATTGCCTTTCTCGAAGCCTGGGCCGATTGGATGGAGCTTCAGCTCGGGCGGCCCCTGGTCTTCGTCCAACGCTCGCGTTATCGCGAGATCCTGGATCTTTTACTCCAAGGTCGCCTCGATCTGGCCTGGATCTGCGGTTATCCCTATGTCCGGAACCGGGCGCATCTGGAGCTGATTGCGGTGCCGCGTTTTCGAGGTCGTCCGCTCTATCAGTCTTATTTCATCGTCGGCGCGGATGCGCAGATCCAGCGGCTGCATGACCTGGAGGGCCAGCTTTTTGCCTGGGCCGATCCGGATTCCAATTCGGGGTATCTCTATCCGCGGTTTCGACTCACCGGCGACGGCCGGGATCCGGACCGTTTCTTCCGTCGAACCTTCTTCACCTGGGGACATCCGCGTAGCGTCGAGGCGGTGGCCGAAGGCTTGGCCGACGGCGCGGCTGTCGACAGCTATGTCTGGGAAACCCTCGCGCGCGGTCATCCCGAATTGACGGCACAGACCCGCGTGCTGGAGCGCTCGCCTGATTTCGGTTTCCCGCCGATCGTTGCCGGTCCGGCGTTGTCCGAGCCCGATCGGCAGGCCATCCGGAGCGTGCTCTTGAGCCAGGTTCAGGATACGGCCGGTCGGGCGCTCCTGAACGAGCTCAATCTCGACAGCTTTGGTCTCGAGACGACTGATCTTTATGACGACATCGCACGAATGGCCGGTCGTTTGGCTGGAGGGGACGGCGCGTGACGCTTCCGCTGTCGAGCTATCGGCTGCGGCTGCCGCTGAGTCTGAGTATTGCAGCCGTGGTGACCGCATTCTCGATGGCCGTTGCCTTGGGTCTGCAGACCCTGACCAATCTGCGCGAGGACCAGGGCCGCAACGCCATGACCCTCGGATACGCGATGGCCGGTGTCCAGATCCAGGCCTTGCGCAACGACGATGTCTGGTTGGCCTTCTCGTTGCTGCGCGGTCCCGACGGCGGCGGCGATGCGGTCTGGATCCTGGTCGACCAGTCCGGACGGATCTTTGCCAGCAACCGCCCGCGCCGCTTCCGCCTGGATCAGCCGATCGAGAGCGCCTTGCCGTGGCTCCCTAAAGCACAGCCGCAGGTCATCGACGAGACGCCCGGACGCGTGTCTGCGGTCGATCGCGACGATGTCCGCCGCGTGCTGCGTCTGCCGCTCTACAGCGATGGCTCCAAGGTCGGCGAGCTCATCGCCCTGCTCTCCGACGCGCCTTATCTGCCCCGGTTTCGCGAGATCCTCCTCGGCGGCGTCCTGGTGACCGGCGCGATCCTGGCCGTCCTCTTGCCGATCGGCTGGCTCTGGGGGCGACGCATGGTCGGGCCACTGGTGCAGTTGGCTGACTGTATGGGGCGCGTCGCCCGCGAAGATCCACGCCGGATGCAGTGCACCCTGCCCGACGGCGACAGCGAGATCGGGCGCCTCGGGCGGCAGTTCGCGGCGATGCTCTCGGCGCTCGCGCAGAAGGAATCCTTGGAGCAGCAGATGATCCAGGCCGAGCGTCTGGCGGCGGTCGGGCGGGTCGCTGCCGGGGTCGCCCACGAGGTCAACAATCCGCTCGGTGGTATGCTGATGGCCATCGACACCTATCGGCGTGCCCATCCGGTCGATGCGCAGACCGAGCGTCTCCTGGATCTGTTGGAGCGCGCCTTGCGCCAGATCCAGGGCTCGGTGTCCGCGCTGTTGGTCGAGGCGCGGGCGGATCTTCGCACCCTGACGCGAGAAGACCTGGATGACGTGAAGACCTTGGTCCAGCCGAACAGCGTCAAGGCGCGGATCGCGCTGAGTTGGGAGAACGACTGCCACACCGCGATCGACCTCCCGGCCTCCCCGGTCCGCCAGCTCCTGTTGAATCTGGTGCTGAATGCCGTCCAAGCCGCGCAAGACGGTGGTCATGTCGGGGTTTGGATCACCACGCAGGACAACCAACTGATGATGCGGATCGAGAACAGCGGGTGCGCCATTCCGCCCGAGCGGCTCCTGCATCTGTTCGAGCCCTATCCGGCGAGCCGACCGCACACGCAGGGCCTCGGGCTCTGGGTGTGCTACCAAATCGTCTCGCAGCTCGGCGGCACCATTCGGGCCGAAACGCAGGGCGAGCTCACCCGGTTTCTTGTCGCCCTGCCGCTGGCGCCGGAGTCCCCGGCATGATCCGTGTCTGTCTGATCGAGGACGATCCCATCATGGGCGAGGCCCTTATGGAGCGGCTCGGTTTGGAAGGCTTCGCCGTGGTCTGGCATCGCACCGGCGGCGACGGGATGCGTGCCCTGGCGGCCGGCACGGCCGACCTTGCCGTCATCGACGTCAATCTGCCCGATCTCTCCGGAGCGGACCTCTTCGCGCGGCTGCTCGACGAACGGGTGCGGATCCCGCCCAGCCTCTTCATCACCGGCTACGGGACTATCGAGGATGCCGTGCGCCTCCTCAAACTCGGTGCCGCGGACTATCTCACCAAGCCGCTCGATCCGACGGCCCTGATCGAGAAGCTCCGTGCGCTCGCCGGGGTGGGCGGTGGCGGAATGGACACGCTGGGTGACGAACCGCTCGGGATCTCCGCGTCGATGCGACACCTCGCCGGCGAGCTTGCCAGGATGGCACGCCATGCGCACACCCCGCTCCTGATCGGCGGAGAATCCGGCGTCGGCAAAGAGGTGGTCGCACGTCATCTGCACCGACTCCAATGTCCCGACGCACCCTTTGTGGCGGTCAACTGCGCGGCCCTGCCCGAGACCCTGATCGAGGCCGAGCTCTTCGGACACGAGAAGGGGGCCTTCACGGGTGCCGACCGCCGCCGAGCCGGTGTCTTCGAGCAGGCGGGCAGCGGCATCCTCTTCCTCGACGAGATCGGCGACATGCCGCTCGCACTTCAGTCGCGGCTGCTGCGCGTGGTCCAGGAGCGTCAGCTGACGCGTATCGGGGGCAGCGAGCCGGTCGAGGTTCCGGCGCGTCTGGTCTGCGCGACACACCAAGATCTGGCGGCACTGGTCCGGGAGGGGCGCTTTCGCGAGGATCTCTATTATCGCGTCCGCGTCCTCGAGATCCCGATCCCGCCCTTGCGCGAGCGTCCGGAAGACATCCTCTGGCTTGCCGAGCGGTTCGTTGCCGATTACGGGCGACGTGTGCCGCAGGAGCGGCGGGTACTGACATCCGAGGACCGCGAACGCCTTTTGATGCACACCTGGCCGGGGAACGTGCGCGAGCTACAGCACACGCTCGAACGCGCCTGCATCCTGGGGCAGGGTGAACGGCTCGCTCTGGACGGCGAGCAGGATGCGCCGGCGCAGACGGGTCTGAAGGCACAGACGCAAGCGAGCGAGCGCGCGGCCATCGAAGCCGCGCTGGCCGAGCAGGACTTCAGCATGACCGCGACCGCCGCCCGGCTCGGCATCAGCCGCAAGACACTCTGGCAGAAGATGAAGCGATACGGCGTCACGCGGCTGCGGTGAAGGTGCAGTCGGCACCCTGGTTCCAGTTCGAAAAGCCTCTCACGGAGACACGGAGGCACGGAGAACCCGGGAGTTTCTCTGCGAAGGCTCCGTGTCTCCGTGTCTCCGTGTCTCCGTGAGAGATTTGGAAACTGATCGGTGCCGGGAAGCAGGACGACCGGAGCTTGACTACACCCGCTCGGCCAGGTCGCGCAATGCCTGGCTATGGCGGCTTCCGAGCTCGCGAAATCCCGCGCTGATCCGCGCGTCCACGGCCATCCGCTCCCAGAAGGCCAAGGCAGCCCCGCAGGCGGCGAGCCAAGTCTCACGCTCGCGGGGCAGCGGGAGCGGTGGCGTCCACTCGGACGTGGGCAGCTCACCACCCGCCAGCGGCGCATAACGCATCGGCAGCATGTCGTAGGCGGGTGCCGGGCGAAGGCGCCCGGTGAGGGGCTGGAAGCTGAGATTTCCCGGGTGCATGTCCGTGTTGGCGATCAGCCGGCCGTACCACCAGAGGTGGTGGATCCGCGCGGCATCTTCCGTCTCCAGCAGCCTCGCTGCGACCAGGCCATCGGCCAGGCGGGGCCAGTCGTGGGCGTCCAGGCCGAGCAGCGCCGCGTTGACCGTCTCCAGGCTGATGAGTGGGCTGCGGCCGAAGGCGCCGTGGCGGTCGAAGCGCTCGACCTCGAGGAAGGTTCGCCCGGCGTGCGACAGAACACGACTGTGGGCGCCGGCCACGCCCGGCAAGCCGCGCGCACCCTCCAGGGCCAGATGCTCGCAGACCAGCAGGTCGGCCCAGCGGCGGACCGCGGCTGAGTCGTCCGCGCCCGAGAACTTGACCAGAACATGCGGCGTCGGTCGACCGGCGAGTTCGCGCCGGGCCGGGAACTTGGGATGCTCGCCCGCCGCGCTCGATCCCGCCACCCCCGCCGCCAGCGCCTGCTCGGCCAGATCCGCGTAGGCGGAGGCCGTGCTCGCTTCGCGCAAAGGCTCCAGGGTGAAGAGCCGTTCCCGCTGCCAGCGCTCGCAGGAGGTATCGCCGAGGATGAGGTTGCCGACGGTATCCGTCCCGACACGGCTCAGCGCGAAGAGGATGTCGTCGTCGTTCCAGAAATCGGGATTGTCCGGCGTCCCCAGCTCCCGCTGGATCCCGCGCGCGAGCTGGCGGCCGAGGTAACCCTGCGGACGCATATCGTACAGGGGGTAGGGCAGGCCATCCCACCATCCCTCGCGCGCCTCCTCGACCAGCGGCCAGTCTGTTCCCGTGAGGGCCATCCAGGATCCCGACGGGGCGACAGCGGACAGGGTTGCGAGCTGAGTCGCGCTGCCGGACGCATCGACGGCATAGAGCGGGTACTCGCCCGCGTCGCCCCGTAAGGACCGGCGCAAGGCGTAACGGGTCCGCCGTGCCTTGCCCGCGACCAGGATGGGCAGGAAGCTCGCGGCCAGCAGTCGGTGCAGCGTGGGGACGCTGATCTCCAGCTCCCGGGCCAGATCCGCCGCCCGGACGGCGGCCCGACCCCCGAGCACGCCGGCAAGGCGCTCCTGCGCGAGCTGCTGTTTCGTCCTCAAGGCTTGGCGCTCTCTCGGATCGCGGCGGCGAGACGATTGATGAAAAGATTCTCAGAGAGAAATCTATCGTTTAATAAGTGACTTGTCGATCCTGTTCGAGCATTCGTCGCAATAGATCGGGCCGGGGTCACTAGCGGCAGATGTAGTCTGCTGAACTGCGTCGCGTTCTTCTCGGGCAGCTACAACAAGTCGACCGGGGCGCCGCGCTCGCCGCTGCCAAGCCGCTTGTGATAGCGGATTTGGGCAACGCGATCATGGACGCAGCGATCGTCGAGGCGGTAGCCTTTGTGTTGCGTCAGCGCAGCTTCGACAGCCAACCAAGAGACGACGACCATGCTTGAGATCGTTTACGGCGAGACTGACCACCGCCAAGTTGCGTCCCAGCTCGCCGATATCCTGCAGGGCATGTAGCTGGACGGAACCTTCTACATCGGCTACCCCGTCATCGCGTCGGCCGACGAAAAGGTGGTTGTGGATGCGCTGCTACTCACGGAGCAGCATGGACTGATCGTGTTCAAGTTCCATGGCCAAACGCCTCGGGCAGATGACCAGTCGGTGTGGCAGCATCTGGAGGACGCGCAAGACCAGCTCTTCTATGCGATCGATGCGAACCTCGGTCGGCATGATGAGCTTAGGGCCGGGCGCAAGCTGGCATTGTTCTCGCGTTGAAGGCCGCCTACCTGCACTCCCAGCACCCGGACTGGACCATCGCCATCACCTTCTTCTCGCGGTCCTTGTACCAACAGTTCGAAGACTTGATCCGGCGCTTTTCCTTCGAGCACATGAACGACGAGCCCAACTGGGATCGCGTCAAGATCCTGCACGCGTGGGGCGGCCGTGGTCGCGAGGGCCTGTACTCGTCGCTTGCCGAGTACTCCAACGTGGTTCCGCGGGACTTCATGTACGGCAAGGCCAGGTATGGCACGGATGGCGCCTTCCAGGGCATCTGCCGGGAACTCCTTGCACAAACCGCCCAGGCCCCGAATCCACCTATCTACGATGCGGTACTGATCGATGAGGCGCAGGATATGCCGCCTGAACTCTTCCGCCTCGTCTACCGCTTCACCAAGGATCCGAAGCGGATCATCTGGGCGTACGACGAGCTTCAGACCCTGTCGGAGAGCGTGATGCCCAGCACGGGGGAGCTGTTCAGGGTCAACGCAGCTAACGAGCCTTTGGTGACCATTCTGAACGAATCGGGTCGACCTCGCCAGGACGTCATCCTACCGGTTTGTTATCGAAACACACCCTGGGCGTTGACGCTGGCGCATGTCCTAGGATTCGGGATTTACCGAGACCCTAAGCTCGTCCAACACTTCGATGACCCGAATCTCTGGGCGGATATCGGTTATGAGACCGTTGACGGGGTATTGGCCCTCGGCTCCCAGGTAACGCTTCAGCGGGCCAAGCAGTCATACCCGGACTTCTTCGACCGGCTCCTGAAGCCTGAAGATGCCGTCGTCTCGCGGGCGTTCGCCGACGAGGTCGAACAGGCTGAATGGGTTGCAGAGAGTGTCCAGCGCAACCTGACTGAGTGAGTGCGGTCAGCGATTTTGATGGTTTCGCGATCAAGTTGCGTGATGGGGGTCGGCGAAGCGCTCCCCCGGTCTCGCGCGGCCGGGGTGTGGGCCGGCGGCGCGAGGTGGATCAAGCGCGGTGGCGGGACTCAGAACAACAGGGGATCGTCGAAATCCGGTCCGTCGAACAGGTCCGGTTGGTGGTCGTGAGGCCGGTTTTCGTCGCGTTCGGCATCGCGAATTTGGGAGGCGTAGCGGGT
>NZ_JBBWVD010000074.1:0-8938 GCF_041903745.1 Thiocapsa sp. C2-2m
AGCACGGCCTCCGTGAGCCCGTGCTGTCCGAGCGTGACGACAGGTTTCAGGTGGTGTGATTGCTTCTTCAGCCAGCGTGTTTGTTTTTCGGTAATCGACATGGTGGTCCTGATGACGGAATGGATGCCTTTCAATAGCCGCGGCCAGCGCCCGGCTCGTCGGCGGAATGCTCCACCGTGCGCAAGGCTTAGGAGCGGTTCAAAAATAATTCAGACAACTCGATGAGAGGATACCCCGGTCGTTGTCGTAATCGTAATTGAGAACGACAACGACAACGACAGCGACAACCATGGCAAAGAAATTCTCTCGTTGAGTTGTTTTACTTATTCTTGAACCGTTCCTTACTCTCCGGCTCTAGCGATGGGCTCTCACCGCGAACGTCCGCCACTCCTGATTCGCCCCGGGTTCTCCCGGCGGTTCGCCGGGTTCGTCGGGGTGACTCATCTCGCGGCGGCGGCGGCGGTGATCACTCTGCTCGGCGACAGTCCGCTATGGTTGATTCTCTTGATTCCGGTCACGATCAGCGCGCTTTACATCGGCTACGTCGATGTCCTGCGGCGTGCGCCTTGGTCCATCCGTTCTGCCCTCTGGGAGCCGGACGGGACTTGGCGGATCCGATTCGTCTCCGGCGCCGAGCGCGAGGCGCGCCTCAGTCCGGCCACCTTCATCACCCTTCCGCTCGTCGTGTTGAGCTTCCGTCTCGGCCTCCTAGGTCGCGGCACACTCCCGATCTTCGCCGACGCGCTCGATCCGGATCAGCTGCGCCGCCTGCGTCAGCGGCTCCGTATCGAGGGAATAACCAGGGACGGACCACGTTTAATCGAAAGAAGGAACGAATGAAGTAACCGTGGTCTGTCCCTAATAATCCCGGAGGACTTCGCTCTCGCTCGTCCACCCTACGGGCCGCCCGGTCGCGTGTGCTCGCTTCCGGATTTGCGTCTCGGATGAGAAGATGAAGGCCGGCGATTGCGGCCGTGCCGAGGCGCGTGAGTGCCGATCGCCGCATCCCGGCGCAACGCGGGGCGACGGCGCTCCCCGATGGACGCCTTCGGCGCGCCCGGGTCGATCCCGTACGCGTTCGCTTCGACTCACTTCATTTGATCATTTGAGGACAAACGATGTCGCGCTTGAGCCTGATCCTGAAGGGTAGTGCCATGGGTATCGCGGAGGTGATCCCGGGGGTGTCCGGCGGGACCATCGCCTTCATTACCGGCATCTACGAGCGTCTGCTCGATGCCGTGAAGGCGTTCGGTCCGGGGCTGATCGGGGTGCATCGCCGCGAAGGGCTCGACGGCATTTGGCGGGCGGTCGACGGGGGCTTCCTGGCGCTCCTCCTGGCTGGTATGGCGATGGGCATCCTGGTCGGCGTCTTCGGCGTCTCCTGGATGCTCGAGCATTACCCGCCGCTGATTTGGGCCTTCTTCTTCGGGCTGATCCTCGCCTCGATCCTCTTCATGGTCCGGCGCATCCCGCAATGGCGTGCCGGCGAGGTGGGGCTCTTCGTCCTCGGCGCGGTCGTAGCCTACGCGATCACCACGCTCACGCCCGCGAGCGGCAACGAGGCGCTCTGGTTCGTCTTTGTCTGCGGCGCCATCGCCATCTCCGCGCTGATGCTGCCGGGCATCTCCGGCAGCTTCATGCTCTTGGTGCTGGGGATGTATCAGTTCATCATCCACGACACCCTCAAGGGTCTGCTGGTGGACTTCTCGCTGGACAAGCTCCTCATCCTGAGCGTCTTCGCCCTGGGCTGTTTGGCCGGGGTCATGACCATGTCGCGCCTGCTCTCATGGACCTTCAAGCGCTACAGGAGCCTCACCCTCGCCACCCTGACCGGGTTCCTGGTCGGCTCGCTCAACAAGGTCTATCCCTGGCGCAACGCCGAGGACTGGCTGCGGGACAGTGCGGGCCAAGTCGTGATGGCCGCCGACGGACTCACGCCCGAGAAGATCCTCTCCGAGGTCAACGTCCTGCCCTCCGGCTACGAGGGCGACCCCCTGGTCCTCGGCGCGGTCTTGACCTGTGTGCTGGGCTTCCTCCTCGTCTATGCATTCGACCACTTCGGACCGCGGACCGATTGAGTCTCGGCGCAGCGCCGAGGGTCGGGTGAGGTGATTTCAAACGCTTGCCGATTTCGTACGCCCAAGCCACGTAATGGACCGAAACCCGGTAGACATCGAGTTGCTCATGGCCGAACTGCATCGGTGCTCCGATTACGACGACGACAACAACGACGACGACAACGACAACGATCCAGCCCCGCGAGGGATGCCTCAGAGGTTCGGAAGCAGGATCGGATCGCGCTTTTCGGGATTGGCACGATAGAAGGACGCCACATGACCGATGCGCCCGACCAGGACGGCCTCGGTGCGTTCGCCGATCAGGGCGATCGCGGCGTCGCGCTCTTCGCGATCGCCGGCATTGACCTTTACCTTCAGCAGCTCATGGTGGCTCAACGCCAGCTCGATCTCGGCGAGCACGGCCTCCGTGAGCCCGTGCTGTCCGAGCGTGACGACAGGTTTCAGGTGGTGTGATTGCTTCTTCAGCCAGCGTTTTTGTTTTTCGGTAATCGACATGGTGGTCCTGATGACGGAATGGATGCCTTTCAATAGCCGCGGCCAGCGCCCGGCTCGTCGGCGGAATGCTACACCGTGCGCAAGGCTTAGGAGCGGTTCAAAAATAATTCAGACAACTCGATGAGAGGATACCCCGGTCGTTGTCGTAATCGTAATCGTAATCGTAATCGTAATCGTAATCGTAATCGGCAACGACAACGACAACGACAACGACAACGACAACGACAACGATTAGATTCGGTGCTCAACGTACATCCGACGTGTGACGTAGGCGATTTCACCTCCGGTGGCTCGCCGGCGAGAAGATTGGAGGGGACCGCCCTCGGTACGCCCGGCGCCCAAGCCCTGAATCGGATTGCGGAAACTCGACCGCCGACATAAAATGACCACATGGTCATATCTTGGGGCTCAACATGCGTAGCGTACAAGTGGTCGAAGCCAAATCGAAATTTTCAGCATTATTAGCCGCGGTGGAAGCCGGTGAGACGATCGCGATCATGCGCCGCGGCCGAGTGGTCGCGCGCTTGGTACCCGATGTCTCTCGCTCTGCCGCCGATGCCTTCAGGCCTCTCTGGTTACAGGGAGACGACATCGACCTGGCCCCGCCGGCCGACTCGCCGCCGGAATCGGTCGAGACCCTGTAGGATGCGTTATCTGCTCGACACCAACATCTTTATCGCGGCCATGAAGGGCGTCGAGACCGTGCGGCAGCGGCTCGAAGCAACCCCGCTGAGTGCGCTGGTACTTTCCCCCGTGGTGCTTGGCGAGCTTGAGCTGGGGGTCGAGAAAAGTGCACAGCGCGAAAAGAATGCGGCGCGCTTGCAGGGCGTCGTGGCAACGCTCGAGCTGGTGGCGTTGGATGATCGCGTGAGTCGGCATTACGCCGCGATCCGGGCTGACCTGGAGCGTCAAGGCACGCCGATCGGCGCCAATGATTACTGGATCGCTGCGCAGGGCTTGGCCTTGGGGGCAGTGTTGGTGACAGACAATGAAGATGAATTCAACCGTGTATCGGGCTTGGCTGTCGAGAATTGGCTAAGGTCAGGCGGGGCCGGCGGGAGGCCCTGACGCCGATCGAGATGCCGAGCCCTCCGGCTGCTCGGCCTTGGTCATGCTTTCGTCCAGGCATCATGGGTTCCCCGCCCGGGTCCGCCGACTTCAGTCGGCACCCGGGTGCGCCGACTTCAGTCGGCTCCCGGGTACGCCGACTTCAGTCGGCTCCTTGGGTACGGGCGACTTTAGTCGCCCGAGCGTGCCCGCACGGCGGACTGAAGTCCGCCTCCCCGGGTGCCGACTGAAGTCGGCGGACCCGGGCGGGCGCGGTCGGCGACCTGTTCACTGCCGATGTGGCCGAAACGATGATCGAGGCCGGCTGCTCGGAATTTCTGAACCCTTGCACTCGGATCACGGATTCCGCAGTTTACCCACTCCGCCTGCAGGACTAACATAGCGGGCTTTTCAGCGTCCGGGCGCAGTCGCGCGGGAGAGCACTTGGCACAGCCTTCGGATACCCGCTACCTGGTCGCGCCGGGCGGCACCTTGCGCGGGCGCCTGCGCGTGCCGGGCGACAAGTCGATCTCGCATCGCTCGATCATGCTGGCCGCGATCGCAGAGGGGGAGACCCGCATCAGCGGTTTCCTCGAGGGCGCGGATGCCTTGGCGACCTTGAACGCCTTTCGGCGGATGGGCGTGCGGATCGACGGGCCCGACGGCGGCGAGGTGCGCGTGCAGGGTGTCGGGACGCGCGGCCTTCAGGCCCCCGACGGTCCGCTCGACATGGGTAACTCGGGGACCTCGATGCGGTTGCTCTCGGGTCTCTTGGCCGGTCAGGCGTTCCCGGTGACCCTGGTCGGCGATGCCTCTCTGTCCAAGCGCCCGATGCGGCGCGTCACCGAGCCCTTGGCGCGGATGGGTGCACGGATCGACGCGACCGAGGGCGGTACGGCGCCGCTCGATCTCACGCCGGTCGCGCGTTTGACGGGTCTCGACTATGTCATGCCGGTGGCGAGTGCGCAGGTGAAGTCGAGCCTCTTGCTGGCGGGCCTCTATGCCGAGGGCGAGACCTGCGTGACCGAGCCTGCGCCGACGCGCGATCATACCGAGCGCATGCTCACCGCCTTCGGCTACTCGGTTCGGCGTCGTGCGGCCAAGGTCTGCCTGACCGGCGGCGGACGGCTGACCGGCTGTCGGTTGACGATACCCGCCGACATCTCATCGGCGGCCTTCTTTCTGGTCGGCGCCAGTATCGCGCCGGGCTCGGATCTGGTCCTCGAGGGGGTCGGGATCAATCCGACGCGGGTCGGCGTCATCAACATCCTGCGCGGCATGGGCGGTGATATCGAGCTGATGGATCGGCGCACGGCCGGCGGCGAGCCGGTGGCGGATATCCGGGTGCGTCATGCGCGTCTGCGCGGGATCCGTATCCCGGTCGATCAGGTGCCGCTGGCGATCGACGAGCTGCCGGTCCTCTTCATCGCCGCGGCCTGCGCCGAGGGCGAGACCGTCCTCACCGGCGCCGAGGAGCTGCGGGTGAAGGAGAGCGATCGCATCCAGGTGATGGCCGACGGTCTGGCCAAGCTCGGGGTGTGCGCCGAGCCGCTGCCGGACGGGATGCGCATCCACGGCGGGGCGCTGGGCTCGACGGGCGGTCCGGATGCGCCCGCAATCGATGCGCCCTGGATCGATGCGCCCTGGATTGATGCTCAGGGCGACCATCGGATCGCCATGTCCTTCGCCATCGCGGCCTTGCGCGCGAGCGGCCCGGTCGCGATTCGGGATTGCGCCAACGTCGAGACCTCATTCCCCGGGTTCGTCGAGCTGGCTGCAGCCGCCGGCTTGGGCATCCAAGCGGCGCGGGGCTGACGCCATGTCGGTCCCGGTCATCACCATCGACGGTCCGTCCGGAACGGGCAAGGGCACGATTGCCGAGCTGTTGTCCGACCGACTCGGCTGGCGTTGTCTGGACAGCGGCGCGCTCTATCGCGTGCTCGGTCTGGCCGCGGAGCGCCGCGGGGTTGCGCTCGACGACGCCGAGGCGCTCGCCGAGGTCGCGGCCGACTTGCCGGTCGCCTTCGTCTCGGGCCGGGTGCTCCTGGAAGACGAAGACGTGAGCGAGGCGATCCGCACCGAGCAGGCAGGGATGGCGGCCTCGCGTGTCGCCGTGCATCCGCCGGTGCGCGATGCCTTGCTGCAGCGCCAACGCGCCATGGCATGCCCGCCGGGACTGGTCGCCGACGGGCGCGACATGGGCACGATCGTCTTCCCGCTGGCCCCGTTGAAGATCTTTCTCGACGCCAGCGCCGAGGTGCGTGCGGATCGCCGGTATAAACAGTTGAAAGGAAAGGGGTTGGATGCTAACCTCCCCGACCTTGTAGACGACATCCGGGCGCGCGACGCGCGTGATCGCGGTCGCAGCGTGGCGCCATTGTGTGCTGCGGAGGATGCGGTGATCGTGGATTCCACCGCGATGTCCATCGAAGAAGTGCTCGATCGGGTCCTGAAAGAGGTGAGGCGCGTCTTTCCGGAGCTGGTCCCCTAAGACATCGACAGTCCGTCCAACGGGGCCTCTGTCGAACCGGTCGGGTCGGCGCCGAATGCGCCGATCTTTTCATCTCATTCATACCCCTCGTCCCGGATGGGACGGGTCAGCGCGCCGTTCTCAGGATAATTTCATCTTATGACCGAAAGCTTTGCCGAACTCTTTGAACAAAGTCTGAGCACCACCCAACTGCAGCCGGGCACCATCGTCATCGGAACCGTGATCGAGATCACCTCCGACAACGTTGTGATCAATGCCGGGCTCAAGTCCGAGGGCGTGATCCCCAGAATTCAATTCATCGGCCCGGATGGCCAGCTCGAGGTCGCGATCGGCGACGAGGTCGAGGTCGCCTTGGACGCGGTCGAGGACGGCTTCGGCGTGACCCGTCTCTCGCGCGAGAAGGCAAAGCGGTTCGCCGCATGGGATCATCTCGAGAAGGCGTTCGAGGCTGCCGATACCGTCAAGGGCATGATCAACGGCAAGGTCAAGGGCGGCTTCACCGTCGATCTTGGCACCGTTCGCGCCTTCCTGCCGGGTTCCTTGGTGGATGTGCGCCCGGTGCGCGACACCACCTACCTCGAAGGCAAGGAGCAGGAATTCAAGGTCATCAAGCTCGACCGCAAGCGCAACAATGTCGTCGTCTCCCGCCGCGCGGTGGTGGAAGAGGAATACAGCGCCGAGCGCGATACCCTGCTGAAGAACCTGGAAGAGGGCATGGAGGTCAAGGGTATCGTCAAGAACCTGACCGACTACGGCGCCTTCCTGGATCTGGGCGGCATCGACGGTCTGCTGCACATCACGGACATGGCCTGGCGTCGCGTCAAGCATCCGTCCGAGGTGGTTGAGATCGGCGACGAGGTCACCGTCAAGGTGCTCAAATTCGACCGCGATCGTCAACGCGTTTCGTTGGGCCTCAAGCAGATGGGCGAGGACCCCTGGGTCAACATCTCGCGCCGTTATCCCGAGAGCACGCGTGTCTTCGGCAAGGTCACCAACATCGCCGACTACGGTTGCTTCGTCGAGATCGAAGAGGGTGTCGAGGGTCTGGTCCACGTCTCCGAGATGGATTGGACCAACAAGAACATCCATCCGAGCAAGGTCGTGGCACTCGGCGACGAGGTCGAGGTCATGGTGCTGGATATCGACGAGGAGCGTCGCCGCATCTCGCTCGGCATCAAGCAATGCGCCATGAACCCCTGGGACGAGTTCGCGGTCACCCACAAGAAGGGCGATCACGTCTCCGGCAAGATCAAGTCCATCACGGACTTCGGCATCTTCATCGGTCTGGACGGCGGCATCGACGGTCTGGTGCATCTGTCCGACATCTCCTGGGACGAGGCCGGCGAGCAGGCCCTGCGTCGCTATAAGAAGGGCGACGAGCTGGAAACCGTCGTGCTGTCGGTCGATCCGGAGCGCGAGCGCATCTCCCTGGGTGTCAAGCAGTTGGACAAGGATCCCTTCTCCAGCTTCGTGGCCCTGCACGAGAAGGGCAGCGTCGTCACCGGCGTCATCCTGGATGTCGACCCCAAGGGTGCAACCATCGCCCTGGCGGACGGTGTGGAAGGCTATCTGCGTGCGTCCGAGATCTCGCGCGACCGCATCGAGGATGCACGTGCCGTTCTGAAGGCCGGCGAGGCGATCGAGGCCAAGTTCCTGGGCGTCGACCGCAAGAACCGCACCCTTTCGCTCTCCATGAAGGCGAAGGACGTCGAGGAAGAGCAGGCGGCCATCAAGGGCTACTCGCGCGATCCATCCACGGCGACGACCCTCGGCGATCTCCTCAAAGAGCAGATGGAAGAGGCGCAGCGCGGGGGCTGATACCAACCCTTCGCGATGTCTCTCGTGTGATGTCTCTCTAGGCGGGGCCCGTATTGCGGGCCCCTTCTCCTTTTCCAGGAGTCGACACCATGACCAAATCCGAGCTGATCGACGTTCTGGCGGCGGCACAAGACCACCTTCCCTATAAAGACGTGGAGGAGGCGGTACGCAAGACCCTCGATCGCATGAGCACCGCGCTTGCCACCGGCGAGCGGATCGAGATCCGAGGTTTCGGAAGCTTTTCGTTGCACTACCGGCCGCCCCGGATCGGGCGTAACCCGAAGACCGGTGACTCGGTCGCCCTGGCCGGGAAGCATGTCCCCCATTTCAAGCCCGGCAAGGAGCTCAGGGACCGCGTCAATCAAGCGTTTCAAGAGGAGCTGGGCACGCAGGAAGAAGAGCGCGTTCCACGCGTTGCGGCCTCTCGCTGATACATTCACATCGGGCACCGCTTTCCGCGGTGCCCTCTCGGTCCTGCACCTCCCGCCCTATGAACGCCATGCTCGAAGCGCGTGACTGTAGGGGTGAATTAATTCGCCCGGGGAGCCGTTGGGCACGCTGCGCTTTGCCCAACTACGCCTTTTTCCGGGACATTCGATCACCGTAGGTTGTGCTGACGGCAGGAAGCACAACATGCGCCGACGGTTGGTTGTGCCTCGCACGGCTCGGCACAACCTACGGTCCTAAATCGCCCGGGGAGCCGTTGGGCACGCTGCGCTTTGCCCAACCTACGCCTTTTTCCGGGACATTCGATCCCCGTAGGTTGTGCTGACGGCAGGAAGCACAACATGCGCCGACGGTTGGTTGTGCCTCGCACGGCTCGGCACAACCTACGGTCCTAATTCGCCCGGGGAGCCGTTGGGCACGCTGCGCTTTGCCCAACCTACACCTTTTTCCGGGACATTCGATCCCCGTAGGTTGTGCTGACGGCAGGAAGCACAACATGCGCCGACGGTTGGTTGTGCCTCGCACGGCTCGGCACAACCTACGGTCCTAATTCGCCCGGGGA
>NZ_JBBWVD010000075.1:0-8918 GCF_041903745.1 Thiocapsa sp. C2-2m
AGGCCCCAGGTGACCGGCACGAGAAAGAGGTGCAGAACCCGGTAGCTCAGGAACAAGAGTCCGATCAAGAACGCGGTGAGTGCGATCCGTCCGCCGAGTGCTCCGGTAAACCCTTTGTCGGTCATGGTGCGAGGATGCCCTCCTTGCGCGAATAAAAAGGTCGTGGTTGCCAAAGATACGCGATACCGAGGTGTGGGGCCGATGCCGTTCACTGTTCAATCGCGGTATTCGCAACCAGGGTATACAATCGCGTCGTCGGTTCGGGGGCGAGGTGTTTGGGTTTGAGACCGGGCGGTCGCGCCCGTCGTCGCGAGCGGTTCTTCCTTCACGAGGTGATGTGATATGGGTCTTTCCGGCATGAGCGTCTGGGAGGTCATCATGGTGCTGGTCGTGGTGGTGGTCCTGTTCGGATCCAAGCGCCTTCCGGGCATCGCCTCGGACCTGGGCTCGGCCATTCGAGATTTCAGGCGCTCCGTCTCGGGCGACGGGATTGCTGCTCCGAGCGCGTCGGAGAAGGCCGACGACCGGGACTCGGCATCCACTCGGCAGCCGTGAAGGCGGTGCGGCGCGGTCGGGCTGCTGTCGATTCCGAGAGAGCCGTGAGACACATGGGTTCCTTTCCCGCGCTGGTTGTCTTGTGCGCCTTGCTGCTGGCCGGCTGCGGCGAGCGTGCAGCCCCTTCGATCGAGATCGAAGGACCGACGATGGGCACCTACTATTCGGTCAAGGTCGCCCGCCCTCCGCTCGGGATGACCACGGATGCGCTCAAGCTCGAGGTGGAGTCGGTCCTCGATCGGGTGATCGCCGAGATCTCGACCTACGAGCCGACCTCCGAGCTGTCCCGGCTCAACGCGAATCCCGGCACGGATTGGATCCCCATCTCGCCCGAGCTGTATGCCGTGATCGCGGAAGGTCAGCGTATCGCTGAGTTGAGCGACGGTGCCTTCGATATCACGGTCGGCCCCCTGGTCAACCTGTGGGGTTTCGGGCCCGAGGCACGACCGGACGCGTTGCCGACCCCCGAGCAGATTCAGGCCGCGCGCGAGCGCGTCGGTTGGCGCAAGCTGGAGCTTCGCGCCTCCCCGCCGGCCATCCGCAAGGCCCGGGGCGATGTCTACATCGATCTCTCCGCGCTCGGAGAAGGCTATGGTGTGGATCTGGTCGCGGCGGATCTCGATGCGCGGGGGTTGGCCGATTACATGGTTGCGGTGGCCGGCACCATCCGCGCGCAGGGGCTCAACCCCAAGGGCCAACCCTGGGCGATCGCGATCGAGGAGCCACTGCCGGATCGGCGCGCCGTACACCGAATCGTCCCGGTCTCCGACCGGGCCATCTCGACCTCGGGTGATTATCGCAACTTCTTCGAGAAGGACGGCAAACGCTATTCCCACGAGATCGATCCCGCGACGGGTGCTCCGATCGAGCGCAACCTGGGGTCGGCGACGGTTGTAGGCGAACACGCGATCGTCGTCGACGGACTTGCCACCGCCTTCATGGTTCTAGGAGAGCAGCGGGCGTCGGAGCTTGCGGCATCTCAGGGGCTCGCGGCCTATTTTATTGTTCGTGATGGCGATGCGCTGCGCGGTGTCGCAAGCCCGGCCTTCGAGGCGTATCTCGCGCGATCGACGCCGGAAGACCGAGCACCCGGCACATCGGAGCAGCCCAGATGACCTGGACATCCACGCTGTTGCGAACCAAGGCGATCAACGCCGATCACCCTCACGGCGACACCGGGCTGAGTCGTGTCCTGGGTCCGCTTGATCTGACCCTGCTCGGGATCGGGGCCATCATCGGCGCCGGCATCTTCGTGCTCACCGGCGTGGCCGCAGCCACGCAGGCCGGTCCTGCCATCGTCTTGTCCTATCTGGTCGCAGGCACCGCCTGTGCCTTCGCCGCCCTCGCCTATGCCGAGCTCGCCGCGGCAATCGGCGGCTGCGGCAGTGCCTATGGCTATTGCTACGCCGGGCTCGGCGAGCTCGTGGCCTGGATCATCGGCTGGGACCTCATCCTGGAGTACGGCGTGGCCGTCTCGGCGGTGGCGATCGGCTGGTCCGGATATGCCAACAATGCGCTCGAGGCGGTCGGCCTGGGCCTTCCGGCCGTTTGGCTGCATGGGCCCGCGGAGGGCGGTCTGCTCAATCTGCCGGCCGCCGCGATCGTGCTGACGCTTGCGCTTCTCCTGGGGGTGGGCATCCGCGAGAGTGTCCGGGTCAACGGCATCATGGTCCTGATCAAGCTCCTGGCCATTGGTGTCTTCCTCGCCGTCGCAGTGGGCCGGGTCGATCCCGCCAACTGGGTGCCCTTCATGCCTTTCGGCTGGAACGGGGTCATGGGGGGCGCTGCGCTTATCTTTTTCGCCTACATCGGCTTCGATGCCGTCTCCACCGCCGCGGAGGAGGCCCGTCATCCGCAGCGCGACCTACCCATCGGGATCTTGGTGTCGCTGGCCGTCTGTACACTCATCTATATCCTGGTTGCCGCCGTACTGACGGGGGTCGTGCCTTACCCGAGCCTCAATGTCGGCTCGCCGGTCGCCGATGTCATGCTGCGTCTCGGTCACTCCTGGGCGGCCGGCCTGGTGGCAGCCGGAGCCATCGCGGGTCTTACGACCGTCATGCTGGTCCTCTACTACGGGCTGAGCCGCATCGTCCTGGCCATGTCCCGCGACGGGCTCTTGCCGCCTATCTTCGCGCAGGTGAATCCACGGACGCAGACCCCGATCCGGGTGATCTTCCTGGTCGGTCTCGCGATGGCTGCGGTCGCCGGGCTGACCCCGATCGGGGAGGTCGCCGAGCTGGTCAACATCGGTACGCTCGCGGCCTTCTTTCTGGTCTGCGTGGGCGTGATCGTGCTGCGTGTCACGCAACCGGACCTGCCTCGGCCGTTTCGCACCCCTTGGTCCCCCTTGGTTCCGTTGCTGGGCGCGGCATCCTGCCTCTATCTCGCACTGAGTCTGCCCTGGGTGACCTGGCTGCGGTTCGGGCTTTGGTTGGCGGTGGGGCTTGCGATCTACGTCTTTTACTCGCGTCATCACAGCGCACTTGCGGCGCAGCACACCTAGAGAACAAAACGCCATGTTGCATGCTTCGATCGACTGGATCCTGACCACGGTCGGCGACTGGGGCTATCTCGGGATTTTCGTGTTGATGGCCATGGAATCCACCGTTCTCCCCGTTCCGAGCGAGCTGGTGGTCATACCGGCCGGCTATCTCGCCTATCAGGGCAAGATGAGCCTGGCGTTGATCCTGCTGGCCGCTACCCTCGGGAGTCTCGCGGGGGCGCTGGTCAACTATTGGTTCGCGTTGTTGGTCGGTCGTCCCTTCCTGGAGCGCTACGGGCGCTGGTTCTTCGTGCGACCCGCGCTGCTGCACAGAACGGATGCCTTTTTTCTCAGCCATGGTGCCATCTCGACCTTCACCGGACGCCTGGTCCCGGGGATTCGACATCTGATCTCGCTCCCGGCGGGACTCACGCGTATGCCGATGCGGACGTTCGTCTTCTATACCTGTCTGGGAGCCGGCATCTGGTCGACGATCCTCGTCGCGATGGGTTATCTCATCGGCGGCAACGAGGCGCTGATCCAGGACAACCTGCCGCTGGTCACCGCCGCGGTGTTTGGGTTCGTCGCGCTGACCCTCGCGGGTTACTACCTCTGGCGGCGACGGCTCGCGGCGTGAGGACCATGCCGCGAGACCAGGCCGGAATACCGATTTGCCTTTCGAGCTTCCGGGGTTAGCGCTATGAAGATCGTGATCCTCGGTGCCGGCCAGGTCGGCAGCTCGGTCGCCGACAGCCTGGTCTCGGAGGACAACGAGATCACGGTCGTCGACACCGACCTGCCGCGGCTGGCGCGTTTGCAGGATCGCCTTGATCTGAGGATTGTCGCCGGCAATGCCGCCCTGCCGGCCGTGCTCGAACGTGCCGGTATGGCCGACGCGGAGCTGCTGGTCGCCGTGACCCAAAGTGACCAAACCAATCTCTGCGCCTGCCGCACCGCGGCGACGCTCTTCAATACACCCACCAAGATCGCCCGGTTGCGCTCGACCGACTATGGTCGCTTTCCCCAATTGTTGGACGCAAAGAACTTCGCGGTGGACTTCAGTCTCTGTCCCGAGCAGATCGTCACCGACTACATCGTCAAGCTGCTCGAGTTTCCCGAGGCGCTGCAGGTGCTGGAGTTTGCCGACGGGTTGGTCAGCCTGGTGGCGGTGCGCGCCTTCGCCGGCGGTCCCCTGGTCGGTCACCCGGTGTCCGACCTACGTCGTCATATCCCGACCTTGGACGCCCGAATCGCCGCGATCTACCGGCGCGATCAACCCATCATCCCGGACGGCGATACCCTGATCGAGCCCGGCGACGAGGTCTTCTGCCTGGCTGCGACCTGCGATATCCGCCAGGTGATGTCCGAATTGCGTCGACGCGAACGCCCGACGAGACGCATCCTCGTCGCCGGCGGCGGAAACATCGGAGAACGTCTCGCGACCGCGACACAAGGCCGCTTCCAGATCAAGATCATCGAGGTCAACGAAGAGCGCGCCAAGACCTTGGGCGCCGGCCTCGATCGCGTGCTCGTGCTCGTCGGTGATGCAACCGACGAGCAATTGCTCGCCTCCGAGGGGATCGAGGACATGGATGTCTTTCTCGCCCTCACCAACGACGACGAGGACAACATCCTCTCTGCATTGCTCGCCAAGTACATGGGGGCGCGACGGGTGCTGGCACTGATCAACCGGCGCGCCTATGCCGACCTGGTTCAGGCCGATCGCATCGATATCGCCATCTCCCCGGCGCAGATCTCGATTGGCTCCTTGCTGGCTCATGTCCGACGCGGCGACGTTGCCCGTGTGCATAGCCTAAGGCGCGGGGCGGCCGAGGCGATGGAGTTGGTCGTTCACGGCGATACCGGGACATCCAAGGTGATCGGCCGGCGCATCGATGAGCTCGATCTTCCGCACGGGGTGACGGTCGGCGCGGTCGTGCGCGGGCCGCGTCCCGAGCTTGGTCGGGCGGATCGTCGTGAGGTCATCATCGCGCATCACGATCGCGTCATCGAGGCCGAAGACCACATCATCCTCTTTCTCATCAATAAATCGCTGGTCTCCAAGGTCGAGCGTTATTTCCAAGTGGGCCTTGGATTCTTCTGATGTCCGGACTGCCGTCGGTCATCAACGCGCTCGGACGCTTGCTGCTGGTCTTCAGCCTGACCTATCTGCTGCCCATCGGCTGCGCCATCATCTACCGCGACGGGACCTTTGCGACCTTCGTGACCAGCCTGCACGCCTGCATCGCCGTCGGCGCCGTGCTGGTCATCGCGACGCGCCGCCATCTGCGCGAGCTCAAGGCCCGCGACGGCTTCATCCTGGTCGCCGCGGCTTGGACCCTGACGGCCGCGATCGCTACCGTGCCGCTCATGCTGCATGAGCAGTTGAGCTTCACCGACGCCTTCTTCGAGACCATGTCCGGGCTCACCACGACCGGTGCGACGGTCATGGTCGGGCTCGATCAGGTCGCGCCGTCCATCAATCTCTGGCGCCACACGCTCAACTGGCTGGGCGGCATGGGGATCATCGTGCTGGCCGTCGCCATCCTGCCGCTCCTAGGTGTGGGCGGGATGCAGTTGCTGCGGGCCGAGGTGCCCGGCCCCATCAAGGACACCAAGCTCACCGCGCGTATCGCCGACACCGCGATCCTCCTCTGGACGGTCTATCTGTGGATCACGATCGCCTGCGTCATTGCGCTCAAGCTGGCCGGCATGGATTGGTTCGACGCCGTCTGTCATGCCTTCTCGACACTCTCGCTCGGCGGCTTCTCGACCCTCGACGCCAGCATCGGCGCGTTCCACTCGCCGCTCATTGAGGTGGTGATCATCGTCTTCATGGTGATCGCCGCGCTCAACTTTGCGACCCACTACACCGCTTGGCGGGCGCGCAGCCTCAGTGCCTACTGGCGCGACGCCGAGGCAAAGGGCGTGCTGGCCGTCTTGCTGGTCAGTACCCTGGGCTGCACACTCTATCTGTTGCTCGTCGGCACCTACAGCGATGTCCTGACCGCGCTGCGCGACGTGAGCTTCAATCTGATCAGCATCGCCACCGACTGCGGCTTCGTCAGTGTCGACTATGCGCAATGGCCCATCTTCGTGCCCTTCTGGATGCTCTTCCTCTCCTGCGTGACCGCCAGCTCCGGCTCCACCGGCGGCGGCATCAAGATGATCCGCACCCTGATCCTGACGCGTCAGAGCTCGCGCGAGATCAGCCGTTTGATCCATCCCACCATGGCGGCACCGGTCACGGTCGGCGGCGTTCAGATCCCGAATCAGGTGGTCTTCGCCATCCTCGGCTTCATCTTTCTCTACGCCATGAGCATCGTCGGGCTGACCTTCCTGCTGATCTTCGGAGGCCTGGACTTCATCTCCGCCTTCACGGCGGTGATCGCCTGCATCAACAACGCCGGTCCGGGCCTCGGACAAGTCGGCCCGGCGACCAACTATCAGAGCCTCACCGACTACGAGATCTGGGTCCTGAGCTTCACGATGCTGCTCGGACGGCTTGAGATCTTCTCGCTTTTGATCCTCTTTACGCCGCGGTTTTGGCGCAAGTAAGGCGTTTGCTTGAGTCATAGACGAGACTGCGCCTTAGGCGTACGATTCTTCAATGCCGACCGTGATCGAGACCCCAATCTTTCAGAGGCAATGGCCTCTGCACTGGACCGAGGACGAACGCAGCAGCTTTTGTGCCTACATTGCCGAGCATCCGAACGCCGGCGAGGTCGTCCCGGAATCCGGCGGCCTGCGAAAAGTACGCTGGCGACGAGAAGGGTCCGGCAAGTCAGGACGCGTCAGGGTGGATCTATTACACCAGCACAGCCGCGGGCGCGTTGATCCTTCTGAACCTGTACTCCAAATCGAAGACCGACAACCTCAACGGCCCGAAACTTAAAGAGATTCGCCGTGCACTCGAAGACTGAGCCCCTGACCGACGCGGAACTGGATGCCAACGAGGCCGAGCGCGATCTGACAGCCGACCTGCTCCAGGTCATCGGCGAAATGAAGGCCGGAGAGGGACGCGTTGTATGGCCCCCCGCACTGGCCGCGAGACAGGAGACCGGGCTCTCCCAAGCGCAGTTCGCAGAGCTTCTCGGGGTCTCGGTTCGCACCCTGCAAGGTTGGGAGCAGGGGCGCAAGCAACCCGGCGGCGCCGCACGGACCCTACTCGCCATCGCTGGGCGTAACCCGAAGGCCCTGCGGGATGTCGCCGAAGACTTGCGCACCGCCGACTGATGTTTGGATGAGGTTTGGTGGTCTGGCCCGGTTTGTCCGCGAGCCAACACCTCGGCCTGCAGTCCCCGCGGCCAAGTCCCATCCGTCTGCAGGGTCCTCAGGCCAATCAGGACATCGACGCTGCCCCCGACCAAATGGACGTGTCGCGGACCATGGTCACGCTCGCTCAGCTGTCTTTTCCAACGGTATCCCGCCCGTCACGGATCTCCCGGATTTGCCCATCCGACCCCTGGTTTCTTCCTGCGTTAGAGCACAGGCTGAGAGGCGATGCAAAAGGTCCGGACTCGACCCGGACCAGCCGCTCGGCGCTTCATCCCGGGCGACCGTTCCGGACCCAGAGCGGACGCTGGCGGTTACGATCGGGATAGGCCGGTTAGGACCCGGAGCCTTCAGTCCCCCGTCGATCGCCTGGGGTCTGCACGTGCCGCATCGGCCCCCTGGCCGAAACGGATGCGATCCGGCGAGGATTTGCGGAAAGCAAACACCCTGCTTCGTTGCTGCGCAGTCGTCTTCGGGCTGCTTGCGAACATCGATCACCGACACAAGACCGGGGAATCATGCCCCGTCGGTTCCCGAGGGGGCCAGGCCCAGCCCGCAGGAGCGTCCGCAAGCGAACGTGAGCCGGACTCCAATGAGGGTCTATGAGCCAGCAACCAGAGAGAACGTCGTCGGAATAGCGGCAGGCAGTGTTATGAGCTTCTTTACGCTAAACGTAATACGTACTAACCTCGACAGGTGATCAAGAGCTTCGCCGACAAGGTTACCGCCGCCCTGTTCTCGGGCCGACGTGTGCGGGGTCTTCCGCCGGACATCCATCGCCGTGCCTACGCCCAGCTGCAAGCCCTGGATGCGGCGGACACACTCGACTTTCTGCGCGTGCCGCCTTCCAATCGCCTGGAGCAGCTTCGCGGCGACCGTGAGGGTCAGTGGAGCATTCGCATCAACGACCAATGGCGCATCTGTTTCCGATGGGAGGAGCATGACGCCTATGATGTCGAGGTGACCGACTACCACTGAGGCCGGCTTATCTTCCAACATCGAGCGCACCAAAAAACCCGTGACTATCCAAAGAGAGCACCTGGACGAGATCGACTTCTCCGACGTGGCCGACGGCGCGGACATGATGCCACCGGTCACCCCTGGCGAGATCCTCCGGGAGGACTTTATGGAGCCCCTCGGCCTATCGGCGAATGCCCTCGCCAAGGCGCTGCATGTCCCGCCGAACCGGGTCACAGCCATCCTGAACGGCACCCGCTCAATCACCGCCGACACGGCACTGCGGCTCGCTCGCTACTTCAGTACGACCCCGCAATCATGGCTGAATCTCCAGAAGAACCACGAGCTGGAAGTGGCGAAGCGGACGGTGGGCCGAACCGTCGAGGCCGAGGTCTCTCCCCGAGCCGCATGAAGGCGCAGCTGATCGAGAAGACTTGCGGGGACTTCCATGATTCCGTCCCTCACTGGGGGGACCGGATGGCGACCTGGGCATTCGTCCACAATGATCGTGACGGCCTGCCGCCGGAGACATTCAAGGTCATCTACGACCTGGCTGCTCAGAGCCGAGATGTTTCCATCGAGGTGTGGGGACCGTGCGATATCGAGACGACCGTCGGGGATCGGGGTCCGGGGATCGGGGTCGAGG
>NZ_JBBWVD010000076.1:0-8405 GCF_041903745.1 Thiocapsa sp. C2-2m
TCGGCACTACAGGCGTTTTTGCACAAACCGCTTTCGCGTAATCAGATACTTAACCGACTAACCGGGGTCAAAATGGACCGAAAATCGCGAAATCCAGGGTCGAATAGTCGAAGTCGGGCTAACGTCAGTCTTTAGCCAAACTCGGTGGAACACGGGCAAGCGATCGTGTTAGCTTAGCCACTTTGGACGTTCCGTGAACCGCTAGGTGCGACTTGAAGCTCGGGCTGCTGGATCAACAACAACTCGACGACGGGTATCTACAGCGACTTCCGGAGGCGCAATAAGTGGCGCGGGGATTGACCTTATCGGCGGATTTGACGGACGCGCAAGAGCCTCTCGGTGGAACCCGAGTTACAGTCGCCGCGACGCAGAGTTGTCGTGTAACTTGCAAGCATCAAGCACCGGCCGTGGCGTTTATCCTGTTTCAATCGATTGATCAGTGCCGGGGCGATGCCGCGGTGACGGGTAAGCACCTCCACCTGCGCTTCGTCGACCACCGCTTCCTCGCGGTGCCCTGCGGCGGCGCTTGCGAGACCCATGAGCTGAAAACGCAGGGGGAAGGTTCGACGCGATGCTGCTCGCCGACATCCAGCGCAGCTGTCTGCTGTATGACCATGAGCCATCACGGTCAAAAGAGGATCAACGGCTGCGGCTGTGCGTGTTTCCCTCAACAACGTGTCTCCTCGTCATCGTTAAGCATAACAGCCACGACACGCGCACCCGACGTCGACCTCATGAACCGGCTGACGTCATGACCGCGGCGAGGTTGCCTCGTTGTGCGGACTTCAACGGCATCCATGGACTGCCGAGCCCGTCCGCCATCCCTGGTGTGACCCGCAACCACTTGACTTGGCGACCGCGTTCGACACATCTGAGATTGACTATCGTCGCCTCGCTATGAACCCGCTGACGATCGTTTCATTCCACAACGCAGCAGAAGAATGGGTTGGATGGTCGCCGATTACTCATCTCGTCCACCTTGCCGCGACGCTGCTCGATGCGGAGCGCATCGAATTGAATCCAAGCAGGGTTGGCCGCATCGACGGGCTGAAGGCATGTTTACACCCTCGCTCTCGATCTGGAGCGGGTGGCTTATTGGTGATTGCAAAAAGTCCTGCCAATGCGCGCAGCTTCCTCGCATCGCAAACTTCGAAAAAACCATTTCGCTTTCGCGCAATATGGATCATCGACTCATTCTGGCATGAATGGATGCCCACGCGCCAGGAGATGGCCTATTTCGATTTCATCGCCTACACTCAACCGGGGGATCAACCCTATTATGAAAAGGCATTTGGCCATCGCGCCCATATGTTGAGCTGGGGATCGGATGTTCTCAATCTCGGTAGTTGCGCGCATGATCGCCCGATCGACCTGCTACGAGTCGGACGCCAGCCAGCAGCCTGGGATGATGACGCCTTAACTCAACGGCTTTGCAGCAATCATGGCATTCACTTTGAAGGACGACCTCCATATGGTCACGACCCAGTCGATCAGCATGTTCGCGTCATGGCGTACTATGCGCGTACCAAATTTGTGATTGCGCATTCCAACCTTGCGTCTGCCGCTAACTATACGCATCCCAGCCGAGAATACATCACAGGGCGTTGGACAGATGCGCTCGCCTGCGGGGCGACAGTGGCCGGGGTACAGCCGCGAGCTGCCGCGTTACTGTTTTGGCCAGGCGCAACCCTCGATCTGCCAAGAGCTGACCTCGCCGATAATTTAGTGGAGCTCAAGCATCAATTATCCTGTTGGACCCCGGCGGTCGTGGTCTATAACTTCCACCAAGCCTGTCGCCTACTCGACTGGCGGTGGCGCATGAAAACGATCGTCGACTTTTTCAATATCACCGCACCACGACTGGAACATGAGTTGGTCCACCTCGCGCAGCAACTGCCGCCTTCGACGCTCGCCTCCGAGCTATCAGAATCGCTCCCGGTACGATAGGGTTTACCTTCGGACCTCCCAATGACTCAAACGAAAACGGCTGCGCGGCCCGCGAAGGGGCTCGACGCAAAAGCCACCATCCTCCTGCAGACCGTACTGTTGGACTGCGCTTCCAACCTTGGCGACCTGACCGTTAGGTCGACTTGGCGAGAGCCTTATACAAACTGCAACCTCGACATATTACGCCCAAAAGCATTCGGCGTCGCCGAATGTGCTGAAGGCCAGCTCGTCTTCCTGAAGACCGATGAATGTGACACGGCAATAGAGAACGAGGCATTCATCCTAGGGGAAATTGCTGGTCTGTCCTCTGTGCCCCAGCTTTTGTGCGCACGGCATGGCCTATTGGTGACAACCTTTATCCCAGGCGTGCTCTTGCCTGAGCGCCTGTCAACACTCTCTACGCATGAACGCTTGCGGCTAGCTGCGTCGATTTTCCGTTGCACATACCAGATACACCGCCGCCATGTCGTACACAGCGACATCCGACCCTGGAATTTTCTGATCGACGATACTCTTGCGCTACACTTAATCGATTTCGAATATGCTCATTGTGGAAGGCGGGCACCGCCGAACGATGAGTATTTTTGGTATCACCATGGCGACTCACTAAGAACGAAAACCGACGATTGGATTGACACATGCGGCGTCTTGGAAGCTGTGTTCGTCGCGTCTGCTCGAATCACATGTCGGTTGTTAGCTGTGTTACCACGAGTGCTGAGGATCACCCTCAAGGTCAATCGCACCCTCCTCGATCGCATAACCAAACTGCTTCTCATGCCAAATCGACGCCATTCTTCGTAACCGACGCTCGCCAGACGTTCTCAGGGCTGAAGAAATGCAAACGAGGTCACGAATTCAAATGCTAGATCTAATCAAATCACTCTACAGCATGCTGGATCACTCGCAGCGTCGAAGGCTGCTCTGGATGCAGTTCCTCGTCATTCTGATGGCACTGGCGGAAATTATCAGTGTACTGTCGGTAGGCCCATTTATGGCGTTAGTGAGTGATCCAGATCTTATCTCGAGCAACACCCTTTTCAGCGAAGCTTATCGCCTGTCGGGAGCCCAATCTGCGTCGGCATTTCTGGTCGTGGCCGGTATTGGTGTGCTCGCTGTTCTGGCTATCTCCACCGCCATCGCAACGGTGACGATCTGGCGACTGTCCATATTCGGAACGATGCTCGGAACTGAATTGTCCGACCGGCTTTATACGTACTATCTTAATCGCGACTGGCTTTTTCACTCACAGGGAAGTACCGCAAGCCTGACTAAACAGATCGCATCAGAGGCACCTCGCATTACCAACGGTATCATTCAGCCACTGCTGCAAATCAGTGCTCGTTTCCTTGTGACCGCGTTCATATTGGCTGGTATTCTTGCTTACCGGCCAGCCGTTGCTTTAGTC
Source organism: Thiocapsa sp. C2-2m (assembly GCF_041903745.1). Lineage (NCBI taxonomy): Bacteria > Pseudomonadati > Pseudomonadota > Gammaproteobacteria > Chromatiales > Chromatiaceae > Thiocapsa > Thiocapsa sp. C2-2m. Next base: position 3,353 of record NZ_JBBWVD010000076.1, read on the forward strand.
GTGATGTTGACCTTCCTGGCCTTCTACCTAATAGTTTATCAGTCACTTAAGCGAAGACTTGAGTTCAATGGCCAACGGGTGTCGATGATTTCTGCGCTGCGTTTTAAGCTCATCAACGAAGGCTTTGGTGGTATCAAGGAAATCTTGGTCGCAGGAAGACAAAGAGACTTCGTCTTGCGCTTTCAGTCAAGTGGTAAAGCACTTGCGCAGGCTCAAGGTGAGAACACAGCTTTGATTCAACTGCCGAGACATCTTCTTGAGCTCGTTGCGTTCGGCTCAGTCATCGCCCTTGTACTATATTTCGTGAGCTTCAAACAGGATGGTGTCACTTCAATCTTGCCGGTACTGGCTGTTTTCGGACTGGCTGGAGTGAAGCTCTTGCCCGCGTTCCAGCAGATCTACGGTTCACTGGCACTGATTCGGGGAAACACATCTGCGCTGGAAGCTATTGGCGAGGATTTGCGACACTCCAAGGATCTCGAAGACGCCATACGGCACCTTGAGTTGCCATCCGGTAGCGCTTCGACCAATCGCGCAACCTTGCGGAGCGGCCTGAGCTTGCAGGACGTGTGGTTTCGCTATCCTGGAAAGCCTGAGGCTGTACTCAGAGGTCTGTCGATGGATATTCCGGCGAACCGTGTCATTGGCATCGTTGGGCCATCCGGTTCCGGCAAATCGACGACCGTGGACCTTTTATTAGGTTTGATCGAGCCGGATCAGGGAAATGTTATCATCGATGGCGAACCTTTATCCAAATCCAATGTCCGGCAATGGCAGGATCGTATAGGATTTGTACCTCAGGCGATTTTCCTGACCGATGGTTCGCTATTGGAGAATATTGCCTTTGGACTGCCGCCTGAACAGCAGGATCTGTCACGGGTGAAACAGGCTGTCAGGCTAGCCGAACTCGAAGAGTTTGTATGCTCTTTGCCGGATGGTCTACAAACCCGGGTTGGAGAACGGGGGGTGCAGCTGTCCGGCGGACAGCGGCAGCGCATTGGGATCGCCAGGGCGCTATGTGACGATGCCCAGGTTCTGCTGCTGGACGAGGCCACCAGCTCTCTGGATGGTGTGACGGAAAGACGGATTATGGACGGAATTTTCTGTTTCAGCCGAAGCCGGACCATTATCATGATCGCCCATCGGCTGAAGACGGTCGAACGATGTGATCTCATATTTTATCTGGACCACGGACAGGTTACCGATCGGGGAACCTTTGCGGAGCTTGTGGCACGCAATGATGGTTTTCGTCGCATGGCCCAGCATGCTTAATCAGAGAGAATCATGTCGATGCGTAAAACAAGCAGAAGAGTAATGCACGTCAGTTTGGCAGGAGTGGACAATCGACATGGCGTTGGACGTGACATCTGGCTGCTGGAGAACGTACTTGAATCCGAGCGTGCGCAGGTGACCGTGAATGTTCCTGGCCGCGTCAGTGTGGTCGACAAGCTTTGGCGAGAGCTCATTAGAAAGGGACTGAAACGACCCCCTTACGATATCGGGTTGTTCGTCGAGACTCCATGGCCTCATTTTTTCGACTACAGCAGGATCAACTGCCTGATCCCAAATCAGGAATGGCTGCGGGACGAGGATATTGCAGCGCTGCAGCGAGTCGACCGGATTTTGTGTAAAACCCACGCCGCATTAGAGGTGTTTGAGCGGCGAGGTTTTCCATCGACCTATATTGGTTTTTCCGGCCAAGATCGACTGCTTGCGGTTCAGTCGATGGATTATGGTGCTTGGTTACATGTGGCTGGCAAGAGCCTGTGGCGGGGTACCGAGTCGGTCATCGCCGTCTGGGCCCGCCACCCGGAGTGGCCGACGCTTACCATTGTCCAGAATCCAAAAGTAGCGCCCGTGGTTAGGGTACGGGCGCAGAATATCAATCATCACACTGCTTTCATCGATGATGCTGAGCTTCGGCAACTACAGAATCGATGCGGGGTACATTTGTGTCCGTCAGAGATGGAAGGCTATGGACAAACCATCTCTGAATCCATGAGCTGTGGCGCGGTGGTTATGACAACTAATGCCTCGCCTATGAATGAGATGGTTACGACGAATCGAGGTGTGCTTGTTCCGTTTGCGGCGAGCGAATCGCATTGTTGGGGGATGCGCTATTTTGTAGACGAGGGCATACTGGAAGCGCAGATTAATGAGGTTATCGCGATGCCAGTCGAGCTGATGCGTGTGCTCGGGGGGGCTGCCCGGAGTTGGTTCGAAGACAATGATTGCGCGTTTCGAGAGCGGTTCCCCAATGTTCTGCGACAGCTTGCAGACGAATCCTGCAATTGATTGGCCCGTCTTCGACTATTCGACCCTGGATGTCGCGATTTTCGGGCCTAATCGACCCCGAGAAGTAGGGTAAGTCTCTGATCGTATTAGAGCGACTCATGCCAGATCCCCTGTAGTGCCGACGTTGGTCCTTGAGCCAGAGGACCGAGCCGAGGACACTATCGGCATGTTCCTACGCTCCAAACTTCGCAAGAAAGACGGCAAAGAACACCGCTATTGGAGCGTAGTGGAGAATCGCCGTGTCGCGGATGGGCGGGTGGTGCAGCGCCATGTGTTGTATCTCGGGGAGATCAACGACGTGCAGCGCGCGGCCTGGTGCCGCTCCATTGCCGTCTTCGACGTGGACACGGGCACTGCGACGCAGTTGGCGCTGTTTCCGGAGGACCGCCCGGCGCCGGAACTGGCCTGCGCGGTGGTCCAGGTGAAGTTGAGCGGATTGCAGTTGCGCCAACCCCGACAATGGGGCGCGTGTATGTTGGTTTGCGGGTTGTGGGACCTGCTGCAGCTGGACACCTTCCGGCAGCCGCGCCTGCCACCGAGCCGCAAAGGCACGCGCTGGCTGAATGAGCTCAAGACCCTGGTCGCCTATCGCCTGATCGACCCCGGCAGCGAATAGCGCTTGCACCGTCACTGGTTCGATCACAGTGCCATGGGTGACCTGCTCGGGGAGGATTTCTCCATTGCCCGGAGTCATCCCCTGTATCGCAGTCTTGATCATCTAGTGGAGCACAAGCAGGCTTGTTCACCTTCCTTCAGGAGCGCTGGCGGCTCTTGTTCGATGCCCGCTTCGACCTGCTGCTCTACGATCTGACCAGTACCTATTTCGAATGCGACCCGCCGGAGCATGGCAAGCGCAAATTCGGCTATAGTTGTGACAAGCGCTCCGATTGCGTCCAGGTGATCATCGCCCTGATCGTCACCCCGGATGGTTTTCCATTGGCCTACGAGGTGCTCGCCGGCAATACCCTGGATAAACAAACCCTCACCGACGCCTTGGCCAAGATCGAGGCCCAATTCGGCAAAGCCGATCGCATCCGGGTGATGGATCGCGGTATTCCGACCGAAGAGACCCTGGCCCTGATGCGTGCATCGGATCCCCCGGTGCATGACCTGGTGGGCACTCCCAAAGGGCGCTTGACCAAGCTGGAGAAATGCTTCCTGACCAAGCCCTGGGCCGCAGTGCGTGATCAGGTCACGGTCAAGCTGCTGGACCAAGATGGCGAGTTGTATGTCCTGGCGCGGAGCGCCGGGCGGCAGGATAAGGAACGGGCGATGCGCCGGCGGCGTTTGAAGCGCTTATGCAAACGCCTGAAGGAATTGCAACGGCAAACGCTCAGCCGTGACGTGACGAGCTCTTATTCTCGGCGCGGCCAAGAAAGACGCCGGGCGCGCCTATGGATTGATGCGCATCCAGGTGCCCGCGCCCGATGAATCCGTCACTGCCGAAATCTTCACCTTTGCGCTCAATCGGAAGAAACTACGCCAGGTCCGCCGCCGTGAGGGCCGCTACTTATTACGCTCCAATCTCACCAGCAACGATCCCGTCCAACTCTGGACCTGGTATATCCAACTGACCGAAGTCGAACCGGCGTTCAAAGAACTCAAAGGTGACCTGAGTGTTCGGCCGATTGACCACCAAGTGGATCGGCGCATCGAAGCGCACATTTTCGTCGCCTTCCTGGCCTATTGTCTCCAAGTCACCCTGAAGGCCCGTCTGCGCCCCCTCGCTCCGGGTCTGACCCCAAGGTCCGCCTTGGAGAAATTCGCCGCCATCCAGATGGTCGATGCCCATCTACCGACGACCGATGGCCGTACCCTCATTCCGAGCCGTTACACCGAGCCGGAGGCCGACCAGCAACTGCTGCTCGACCGTCTGGATCTGCAGCTGCCCGCGCAGCCGCCACCGAGGATCACCGCCGCGCTCCATGCCCTTATACACTAATCGCTTGTAGTGCCGACCTTTGCCCCTGCAGCTTATGTAGTGCCTGAACAGAAACAATGTTTTCTTATTATGAACAGTGGATTATAATATGTCCCCATGATTGAAGATCGCGCCGATTATCGATCGAGAGGGACAAGACGAGTCCTAACCGATTGATTTCCTGAGGGCTCGGCAGCGATCTTGGCCTCCTTTCGCCGGGGCACGCCATGAGCCTTCATCAACTTCGCGATTCGAACCACTATGCGCAACGTGATCGATCCGCAATTGAAACTCGGCGAGGAGGATATCGCCGCCGTCGTTCTGAATCCGCGCTCGCGCGACGATATCCCGCAGCTCTTGCGTGGACTGCAGCACATCTACACCACCCCGCAGCTGCGCGAACCGGTGTTTGCGATCCTCGCCGAGCTGCGCCCGCCGGGCAGCGGCGAGGACGGCAAGGCGAGCCCCGAGACGGGGCGACCCGGTCTGTCGCAGTGGGCGATCCCGGGGCTCGGGGTGCTGCGCTTGGGGCTCAATGCCGACGACGATCGGATTCTCGAGCTGGCCAACCAACACACCACCCTGCGCAAGATGCTCGGCCATGCCGACTGGGCCGACGACACGACCGACAGCCTGCAGACCCTCAAGGACAACCTGAGCCTGTTCACGCCCGAGCTGCTTGACCGCGTCAATCAAGCGGTTGTGGATGCCGGCCACCCCAGGTGTCAGGATAGATGTCGCCTCCCTTTGGGAGGATGTGTGGGAGGATGGGGCATCACCGACCCGGGGCTTTGCGCCCCGAGACATGACAAGGCGACCGACATGACCACCTATTCG
>NZ_JBBWVD010000077.1:0-8380 GCF_041903745.1 Thiocapsa sp. C2-2m
GGTGCGGGGGTGCGGGGGTGCGGGGGTCGTTATTGCCGGCGGTCGAGCGATTCCGATGCGGGCACCTCACGCTTGTCCTCGAGATCGAGCCGCCGCGCCAGCCAAGGGATGGTCCAGCCCTGCAACACAAGCGAGGCGATCACCACCATGAAAACGACATTGAAGAAGTTCACGTCGACAGGGCCGGGGCTCATGACCGGGATGATCGCGAGAAAGATGGGCACCGCGCCCCGCAAGCCCACCCAAGAGATAAAGAGACGCTCTTCGAGACTGAAGTGGAACGGGGCCAGACTGACGGCCACGGCGAGCGGCCGGGCGATGAAGATGAGGAGAAACGCCACCCCGGCCGCGTGCATGATCTCGCCCGTGAACTGATGCGGCGTGACGAGCAAGCCGAGCATGAGGAACATCAGGATCTGACTCAGCCAGGCGAGGCTCCCGTGCGTGATGTTCAGCTCTTCCCGGCGCAACCCGCTCACGCGATCCATCAGGACGACCCCGCAAAGATACACCGCCAGATAACCGCTGCCGCCGACCAATTGGGTGCCGCCGAACAGGGCCATGGCCCCGGACAGGGCCAACACGGCGAAGAGCCCGCTCGCCAGCTCCAGGCGGTTGATCAGCCAGGCGAGGATCAGCCCCCCGAGAAGCCCCGCGCTAGCCCCTACCCCCAACTGCAGCGCGAAGGTTCCGCCCAGCGACCAAGATAGCTCGGCACCTCCGGCATCGACGAAGGACACCAAGACGATGGTCAGAAAGATCGCCATCGGGTCGTTGAGGCCGGACTCGACCACGATCGTCTCCATGACGCGACCTTTCAGCTTGATGCCCCGCCCTTGCAGCAGGAGGAAGGTCGCCGCCGCGTCCGTCGATCCGACGACGGCGCCGAGCAAGAGGGCCACCAGCAAGGAAACCCCCAGCAACCAGATCGATACGCCGACCACGGCAGCGGTGATGACCACCCCGAACGTCGCGAGCATCAGTGCCGGACCCCAGCAGACGCGGATATCGCGAACGCGGGTACCCAACCCACCCGCAAAAAGGATCACTGCCAGTGCGATGCTGCCCACATGATAGGCGAGCTCGAAGTCGTCGAACGCGTACCCCCCCGGCCCGTCCTGACCGACAAGCATGCCGATTCCGAGGAAGATCAGGAGGATCGGTGCGCCGAGACGAATCGCGAGCGGACTCATGAGGACGCTCAACAGAACCAAGCCGGCGACCACCAAGAGCGCCCATTCCAGTGACTCGATCATGCGCTGCCCCTTCTCATCTTACTTGACCTCGCCGGTATCGGGATTTAGCCGCGCGGTGTTCAGCGCGCTTTGGACAGCAGCGAACGTACTGCGATAACCTTCGCGAAGGCAATGACAAACAGCGACGACCTTCGCACCCGAAGTGCCCTCTTCGAGCATATTGGCCATCTTGATGCCGGGGACCTCGGTGCAGAAACGGCGCATCTCGGCCTCGTCTCGCGGTGCTTCCGGAAAGAGGATGTCGGCGCCGACGTCCGCGAACGCCTGCATCCGCCATAGCGCTTCGTCCAGGCCGAGGGCGCTGCGTGCATCGGTGCGCGCGACGATCAGGGTGCCCGCTCCGCCCTCGCGGGCGTCCACTGCAGCCCGTACCCGGCGGATCGCCTCTTCGCGGTCCACGACATCCCGTACCCCGGTATGGCCGCAGCGCTTCGGCATGACCTGATCCTCGATCATGATGCCGGCAAACCCGGCACGGGCGTACTGATCGACGGTACGCCTGACATTGGCCGGATTGCCGTAGCCTTGCTGCGCCTTGACGATTGATGTCCGGAAGTCTATACGTGACATATATATTTTCTGGTGCCGATGGTTCTGATGGAAACAGCAAAACTCTTCTTCAACGGCAGCAGTCAAGCCGTTCGCTTACCCAAGGAATACCGCTTCCGGGGTGATGAGGTGGTGATCAAACGTCTGGGCAATGCCGTGGTGCTCTTGCCCAAGGACGATCCCTGGCAGGTCATGTTCGATGCCCTGGCGGAGTTTCCGGATGACTTGACGCTGACGCGCGAGCAACCGGAGACGCAGGAACGGGAGCCGATCGCGTGATCGTCCTTATGGATACGGATATCTGCATCTACGCGATCAATCTCTTGATCGCGGCCCACGCCCTGAGTCTCGACGCGACCCTGGTGACCAACAACATCAATGAGTTTTCGCGGGTTGAGGGGTTACGGGTCGAGCAGTGGGGTTGAGCGATCGCGCGTGCGCATCCATGTTCGGTCGATCCAGAAGATGATCCCGGACAGCGACACAACCACACCATGACCGCATTCACGGCCTATTTCGACGGCGGCTGCCCGCTGTGCAGCAAAGAGATTGCCCATTATCGCCGGATCGACAAGGCCGGCGCCATCCATTGGGTCGACATTACGGATGACGGCGGTGCGTTGGCCGAGGCCGGGATCGACCGCGCGCACGCCATGCGTCGCATCCACGCCAAGGAGACCGACGGCAGCATCCTGACCGGTGTTCCCGCCTTCGTCGCGATCTGGCGTCGCCTGCCGGGCTACCGCCGTCTCGCGGCCTTGGTGCAGGGCCTGCGGCTGGTGCGCCCGCTCGATTGGGGCTACGCGCGATTCGCCGACTGGCGGTTGAGACGTCGCTGCAAGGATGGCGCCTGCACCTTGATGCCGTGAGGGTGGCGTTGGTCTTGCCTCCAGCTATCAGCGATCAGCTATCAGCCTTAATCTGTCGCGCAATAATCGCGTTTCGGTTTTCCGAAGCCGGATCACTGCTCCCCGGCTGAGTGATGATGTGCACGATAATGGAATCGGCACATTACAGGTCAGGAGGCTGGCGGCTGAAAGCTAACAGCCGACAGCTCACAGCGCACCCAAAACTAAAGAAGCCCGCGCTCGGCCAGCGAAGTCCCCTCCCCGTCGCCGATGATGACGTGATCCAGAACGCGTACGTCGATCAGACTCAGCGCTTCCTTCAAACGCTGCGTGATCCGCAGATCCGCCTGGCTGGGCTCCGCCACACCCGAAGGATGGTTGTGGGCGAAGATCACGGCGGCGGCGTTGGTCGCGAGGACCCGCTGCACGACCACCCGAGGATGCACGCTCGCCCCGTCGATCGTGCCATGGAACAGCTCGTCGTAGCTGATGACACGGTGTCGGTTGTCGAGGAAGAGGCAGGCGAAGATCTCGTGCGGTGAGCCGTACAGCCGCAGCTTGAGATAATCGCGGGTCGCCTCGGGGCTGGTCAGGACGTCTTGACCTCGAATCCGCGAGAGCAGGTAGCGGTGGCTGAGCTCGAGGACCGCTTGAAGCTCGGCGAATTTTGCCGGGCCGAGACCCTTGCCCTCGCAAAAACGCTTCTTGTCCGCGGCGAGCAGCCCGACGAGACCGTCGAAGTCAGACAGCAGCTCGCGTGCCAGATCCACCGCACTCTTGCCGCGCACGCCGGTGCGCAGGAACAGCGCCAGCAACTCGGCGTCCGAGAGTGCGCCGGCCCCCCGCTCCAGGAGCTTCTCCCGTGGCCGTTCACCCTCCGGCCAGTCCTTGATCGGCATGCGACCTCCGTCGATGGGTTGCGTTAAACTGCGGCCAGTTCCGTAGCGGTAGTGTACACGTTTAGGTCATGGATCCAAGCCCCCCCAATCAGGTGCTGCTCGGTGTCGGCGGCGGCATCTCCGCCTACAAGTCGGTCGATCTGGTGCGTCGCCTGCGCGAGCGAGGCTATATCGTTCGGGTGGTCATGACGCGCGCCGCGACGTCGTTTGTCGGCCCTTTGACCTTTCAGGCGGTCTCCGGGCATCCGGTGCGTACCGACCTGCTCGACCCGGCGGCCGAGGCGGGTATGGGGCATATCGAGCTGGCCCGCTGGGCGGATCGGCTACTGATCGCCCCGGCAACGGCCGACCTGATGGCGCGTCTGGCAACCGGGATCGCCGACGACCTGCTCACGACCTTGGCCCTGGCGACCGAGGCGCCATTGATCCTCGCCCCGGCGATGAATCAGCAGATGTGGCGTCACCCGGCGACCCAGGACAACCTGGCCCGCTTGGTGGCCCGCGGCGCGCGGATCCTCGGACCGGGCGTCGGCAGTCAAGCCTGCGGCGACCAGGGCCCGGGGCGGATGCTCGAGCCGCTGGAGATCGCCGAGGCGCTGAGCGGCGCAGACGGGCAAGCGCTGGCCGGCGTACGGGTCCTCCTGACCGCCGGGCCGACCCGCGAGCCGCTTGACCCGGTGCGCTATCTGGGCAATCGCAGCTCCGGGCGCATGGGCTATGCGTTGGCGAGCGCGCTGACCGATCTGGGCGCCCGGGTGGTCCTGGTCAGCGGACCGAGCGCCTTGGCGCCGCCGACGGTGGCCGAGCTGGTCAAGGTCGAAACGGCCCTGGAGATGCAGGCGGCCGTAACGGCGCGCAGCCGCGACTGCGACATCTTCGCTGCGACCGCCGCGGTGGCGGACTACCGGCCCGCCGAGCCCGCGGGGAGCAAGATCAAGAAGGCCGCCGATACGCTGGAGATCCGTCTGGTGCGCAATCCGGATATCCTGGCCGAGGTTGCCGCCCTGCCGAAGCCGCCCTTCACGCTGGGCTTTGCGGCCGAGACGAACGATGTCGAGCAATACGCCCGCGGCAAGCTGAAGGACAAGCGGTTGGACATGATCGCGGCCAATCGGGTCGGGGGCGACTCGGGCGGCTTCGAGCGCGACGAGAACGCGCTGTTGGTGCTCTGGAACGGGGGGCAGCGCGTGCTGCCCATGATGTCGAAGGTCGAGCTCGCACGCGAGCTGGCCATGCTCCTCGCGGAACGTTATGCCGAACACCATGCTACATCCTCTTGAGGTCAAGATTCTGGACCCGCGCCTGGGCCGCGATTTTCCCTTGCCGACCTATGCGACCGAAGGCTCGGCCGGTCTCGATCTGCGCGCCATGCTCGAGATCCCGCTCGATCTTGCGCCCGGCGCGGCCGTGCTGCTGCCGACCGGCATGGCCGTACACATCGCCGAGCGCAACGTCGCGGGTCTGATCCTGCCGCGCTCGGGGCTCGGGCATCGGCACGGCATCGTCCTCGGTAACCTGGTGGGTCTGATCGACTCGGACTATCAGGGGCCGCTCATGGTCTCCTGCTGGAACCGCGGGACGGCCCCCTTCCGGATCGAGATCGGCGAGCGCATCGCCCAGCTCGTGCTGGTGCCGGTCCTGCAGGCCGAGTTGAGGATCGTCGAGGACTTCGACGCCTCCTCCCGCGGCAGCGGCGGGTTCGGACACACTGGCCAGCACTGACACGCCGCCGTCCATGGCCGAGATCACCCCTGCCGCGCCGCCCGAGATCTTCCGCGCCTACGACATCCGCGGCATCCTCGACCGCCAATTGACGCCCGAGATCATGCGATCGATCGGTCGGGCGATCGGCAGCGAGGCCGCAGCGCGCGGCGATCGCACGGTCATGGTCGGACGCGACTGCCGCGCATCCAGTCCGGCCCTGACCAAGGCATTGATCGTCGGGATCCGCGGCGCCGGGGTCGATGTCGTCGACCTCGGCATCGCCCCGACGCCTCTGGTCTATTTCGCCTGCTGCGAGGCCGGCCCCTACGCCGGGGCGATCGTCACCGCCAGCCACAACCCGCCCGATTACAACGGGGTCAAGGTTGTCTTCGGCGGCGTCAGCGCGGACGCGGCCACGATTCAGGACCTGCGGCAGCGCATCCTCGAGGGCGACCTGACCAGCGGGGCCGGTAGCCTCATTGAGCGCGACATCTCCGAGCGCTACCGCGAGCGCATCGTCCGCGACATCCGCCTCGCCCGGCCCATGCGGCTCGTGCTGGACTGCGGCAACGCCACCGTTTCGGCGATCGCGCCGGCCGTCTTTCGCGCGCTCGGCTGCGAGGTGATCGCGCTCGACTGCGACCCGGCCGCCGGGATGGGCGAGCGTGTCCCGGATCCGGCCCGCCCCGAGTGTCTCCGGGGACTCTCGGAGCGGGTGCTGCTGGAGGGTGCCGATCTGGGGCTCGGGTTCGACGGTGACGGTGATCGCCTGGGCGTGATCGATTCCGCGGGCGGCTTCATCGCGGCCGATCGAGTCCTCATGTGTCTCGCCGTCGATATCCTGGCGCGGCATCCGGGGAGCGAGGTCGTCTTCGACGTTAAATGCACAGGCCATCTCGCCGAGGTGATCCGTCGCGCGGGCGGTCGCCCGGTGCCGTGGCGTTCCGGCCATGCTCCGCTGAAGGCCCGACTGCGCGAATCCCATGCGCAGATTGCCGGCGAGCTCAGCGGGCACATCATGCTCAAGGAGCGCTGGCTTGGCTTCGACGACGCCCTTTACGCCGGCGCTCGGCTCCTCGAGATCCTGTCGCGTAATGCTCGCCCGACGGACGCGATCTTCCGCGACTTTCCCGGCGGCATCGCCACCCCCGAGCTGGCCTTACCGTTGCCCGAGGGCGATGCCGCGCGGATCATGGCGCAGGTGGTCCTGCTGGCCGATCGCGTCGAGGATCTTGCGGTGCAGACCATCGATGGTTTGCGGCTCGACGGCCGCGCCGCCTGGGGTCTGGTGCGTGCCTCGAACACCTTGCCCAAGCTGGTCTTTCGCTTCGAAGGCGACGACACGGCCGCGCTCCGGGCCATTCAAGAGCGGTTTCGCCTGATCATGGCCGAGGCCGCGCCCGGGCTTAGGCTGCCCTTTTGATCCTTTCCAACCCATTTCAATCCGAGCAACACCACGCCGAGCGATTCCAAGCCATGTCTATCCTCAACGAACGTGCCCACACCATCGCCCATGTCCTGATCGAGGCACTGCCCTATATCCGGCGCTTCCGCGGCAAGACCATCGTGATCAAATACGGCGGCAATGCCATGGTGGACGAGACCCTCAAGCAGGGCTTCGCGCGCGATGTGGTCCTCATGAAGATGGTCGGGGTGAATCCCGTGATCGTGCATGGTGGCGGGCCGCAGATCGGCTCGCTGCTCAAGCGACTCGGCAAGGCGAGCGAGTTCGTTCAAGGCATGCGGGTGACGGACGACGAGACCATGGACGTGGTCGAGATGGTTCTCGGCGGGTTGGTGAACAAAGAGATCGTCAACTTCATCAACCGACACGGCGGCTCGGCGGTCGGCCTCACCGGCAAGGACGGCGACCTGATCCGCGCGCGCAAGCTCCTGCTGCGCCGCGATGCGCCCGAGCTGGAGGCCACGGAGATCATCGACATCGGCCATGTCGGCGAGGTCGAAAGTATCGACGCCGGGGTCGTCCACATGCTGGTCGAAGGCGACTTCATCCCGGTCATCGCACCGATCGGCGTCGGCGAGGACGGGCGCTCCTACAACATCAACGCGGACCTGGTCGCGGGCAAGATCGCCGAGGTGCTCAAGGCCGAGAAGCTCCTGCTCTTGACCAATACGGCTGGCCTGCTCGATGCCGAGGGCAATCTGATCACGGAGCTGGATGTCGGCCGCGTCCATGCGCTGATCAAGGACGGCGTGATCGCGGGCGGCATGCTGCCGAAGGTGCAGTGCGCACTCGATGCGGTGCACGGCGGGGTGAAGTCCGCGCACATCATCGACGGGCGGGTCGAGCATGCGGTCATGCTCGATCTCTTCACGGACGCAGGCGTCGGGACGCTGATTCGCAGTCGGTGAGGTTGGGTTCGGGGTTCAGGGTTCGGGGTTCGGGGTTCGGGGTTCAGGGTTCAGGGTTCAGGGTTCAGGGTTCAGGGGTCGGGGTTCAGGGTTCAGGGTTCAGGGTTCAGGGGTCGGGGTTCAGGGGTCGGGATTCAGGAGCGATGCGCGGAGGGCGTTGAGCATTCGGCCGATCTCGGCCATCGCACTTAAGAGCTTCGGTTCTTGATCGGGGTTCAAAAAACCGAGGCGACGGGACAGCTCCGTTTGGGTCTCCAGCTCCAGGACAGAACCGTAGGCGATCGCGACGAACCGCGCATAGTCCTTGCCGCCACGCCCATAGCCCTCGGCGATGTTCGAAGGAATCGACACTGCCGAGCGCCGCATCTGTGAAACGAGCCCGTACAACTCGTCGCGCGGAAACGAAGACGTCGCATGATAAACGGCGCCCGCCAGATCCATCGCCAGATGCCAAACACGCAGACTCCGATGACCACGATCAGCCAAATCAACGACTCCCCGAGATCTCAGTACACCAAAAGCTTACCATCGATCCGCCCGACTCACCCGCTCCCTAACCACTCATCGGCAGCCGCTGAACCCTAATGCCTTGCTCGTCACTCCGGCCATCGAGGCACGTGGCGCAGAGCGCCACGGGGCGTGCGTGACACCGCAGAGCGGGTGTCACGAGCGGTCGACTGATGTATTGGGTGGCCGGCCTTACGAGTGAGGCCAACCCTGAACCCCGAACCCCGAACCCCGCACCCCGCAC
>NZ_JBBWVD010000034.1:0-63433 GCF_041903745.1 Thiocapsa sp. C2-2m
GTCGGGGTTCAGGGTGGGGTTGATGCGCCTGGCGGGTCGATGGTCGGGGCCGTCGGCATGGGGGTGCCGACGGGAGGGTGTCGGGATACACATACGCATTCATGTTGGTTGACGGCATGGATCAAACGCCGTAGCGCTCCCTGTAGGCTCGGACGGCGTCGGCGAAGGCGTCGAGCTCGGGCTGCTCGTCGAGATAGGTGACGAGGTCGGTCAGGCTGACGATGCTGTAGACCGGGATGCCGAAGCTTGCGGTCACCTCGGCGACGGCCGAACGCCCGTCCAGGCCCTGCTCCTGCCGATCGAGTGCGATCACGACGCCCGCCGGCTCGGCCCCGGCATCGCGGATGATCTGCACCGATTCGCGTACCGAGGTGCCCGCGGTGATGACGTCGTCGATGATGAGGATACGCCCGGCCAAGGGGCTGCCGACGATGAGTCCGCCCTCGCCGTGATCTTTGACCTCCTTACGATTGAAGGCGTAAGCGGTGTCTCGGCCGGATTGCGCGGCGAGCGCGATGCTGGTCGCCGCCGCCAGCGGGATACCCTTGTAGGCTGGCCCGAAGAGCACATCGAAGGCCGGGGCGGCATCCAGGATGCAGCGCGCGTAAGCGCTCCCAAGCCGGGACAGCCGCTCGCCCGTGTTGAAGAGCCCGGCATTGAAGAAGTACGGGCTTTGGCGTCCGGACTTGAGCGTGAAGTCGCCGAAGCGCAATGCGCCGATCGCGGCGGCGAAGGCCAAAAATTCGCGTTGGTAATCTTTCATGCGGGGGTTCCCTATCGAAACGGCGAGGCTAAAAACCAGCAGGGCCGTAGGTTGTGCCGAGCCGTGCGAGGCACAACCAACCGTCGTTGCCGTCAGCTATCAGCTATCAGCTATCAGCTATCAGCTATCAGCTAACAGCTAACAGCTCTCCCTAAATGAGACATCGAGCATGATCGAGACACCGCTGGGGATCTACCTCACCGCTTTTCTGGTCGGCCTGCTGGGCGGCGTCCATTGTCTGTCCATGTGCGGCGGCCTGGTCGGCTCCTTGACCCTGGGATTGGACCCGCGGATCCGTCGCGACCCCTGGCTGATGCTGCCCTATCAGGCGACCTACAACCTGGCGCGCATCGCCGGATATGCCACTGCCGGCGCCTTGTTCGGCGGACTCGGCGCCCTGCTGCTCCAGCTCGATTCCTTTCAGGTCATGCAGCGCGTCCTTTACGGCCTCGCCGGGGTCGTGATGATCCTGCTCGGGTTCTATCTCGGCGGCTGGTGGCGTTTGATCGCCGTGGTCGAGCGGGCCGGCGCCGTGCTTTGGCGGCGTCTCGAGCCGCTGGGTCGACGCGTCCTCCCGGTCCGCACCCCGATGCAGGCTGCGGCCCTCGGTTATCTCTGGGCCTGGATCCCCTGCGGTCTCGTCTACAGCGTCCTCATTACCGCGGTCGCCACCGGCAGCGTCCTGAACGGGGCGCTCGTTATGCTGGCCTTCGGCGCCGGCACGCTCCCGAACCTCCTCGGCATCGGCCTCTTGGCCGGCGCCGCCGCGCGCATCTCCGAGCGCGAATGGGTCAAGCAAGTCGCCGGGCTTCTGGTTATCGGCTTCGGCCTCTACGCCCTCTGGCAGCTCTATTAAATCGCGCCCTGTCGGTCTATGCCCCGTTATCGGATGGGTCGGTGTCGTGCGCCCTGGAGAGGCCGGAGCGGGCGCGATTTAAGTGTTTTAAAAAATAATCTCTTAAACCGCGTCCGCTCAAAGGTCTGTTGGCGGCCGCATCCGTTCGCTTCAACTCGAACCCCTCCTGTCGCAACGAGACGCGGTTTAATCGGTGAAGAACTGCTGCTGGAGCTCGATCGCCACGGGCTCGGCGCCGCCCGGCGGGGTCACCTGGATCTCGAAATCGACGATCTGGAGATTCGCGATTGGAAACTGGCCGACATAGGAGACGCCTGCGCCGACGCTGATCTCGCGCATGGGGATCACGCTTGCAGGCATATTGCCGGTGCTTGCGGTGGCCTCGACGCGCGCGGGAACGTTTTCACGCGTCCCATCCGGGTGCGGCTTGACCACCGAGACGGTCAGCACACCTTTGAGCTTGCTGCGCTGGATCCGGTAGAGATCCGCGATCTCGGGGTTGAGCGTCTCGGCCGTCATGGCGTTGGCGAAGATGCTGTAGTCGCCGGCCGTGACCGGACCCTGAGCCCAAACGCTTTGTGCGGCGAGCAGTCCGGCGGTAATCAGGATCCCGAGTGTCCGTTGAATGATCATGGTGAAACCTCGTTTGGCGGATGAGATGAACCGCGTCCGTTGCGACATGCGTTATCAGCACGTGGGCTCGGACGCACATGAATCAACGACCGTCACAGAAGACGCGGTTCAGAAGTCAAAAAACGCTAAACCGCGCTCGCGCCGCGCTGCGCGACAGCACAGATCACTGCGAGCGCGGTTTATCGGCCACCGGAATCGGGAATGTCCGCGGCGCCTGAATCCGCAGCCGCTTGTATCGCGACTGCTCGCCGCCGATGAGGGACACCTTGGACGGCGCGACACCGAAGGCCTCCGCGATAAACCTCCGCAGTGCCGCATTGCCCTTGCCCTCGACCGGGGGTGCCTTGATGGCGACCCGATAATGATCCCCATCCGGTCCGATAAAGGCGTCCTTGGGTGCGCGCGGTTTCACTCGCAGCGCCAGCTCCAAGTCCTCGCCATCCCAACGGGACCAGGTCATTCCGCCTGACGGGCGGTTCGTGCAGGCTCAGAAGGGGCTGCCGACCAGCCACTTCAGCGGCGGGATCAGCAGCATCTCGAGTAGGACCAACCCGATGATCACCGCCATCGGTGAGAGATCGATCCCGCCGATGGGCTGAATCAGCCGCTGTGCCGGGCGCATGATCGGGTCCGTCAGGCGCGTCAGGAGTGCCACAGCGGGGTTGTAGGGGTCCGGATTGACCCAGCTCAGGATGACGCGAATCAGGATCCCGAACAGAAAGATGTTGAAGAAGAGCTGGATGACCGCAGGCACCGCCCACCCCAGCGCACCGAAGAGCGAGACGTTCAGCCCCAGCACCAGGACCAGCAGCCCCAGCTCGACGGATTTCAGCAGCCATGCCAGCACCAAGGCGGCCAGATCCATGCCGGCATAGCCCGGGATGACCTGACGCAGCGGGCGCAGCACGGGCGAGGTCAGCTTGACCACGAACTGCGAGATCGGGTTGTAGAAGTCGACCCGCGCCCATTGCAGCAGGAAGCGAATCGCGACCAGGGTGATATAGAGCCCGAAGAGGGTCTGGATCAGAAAAACGGCCGGGTTGGTCAGATAGGAACCGCTCATGCTTGCTCCGAAAGGCCCCGTGAGAGATCGACCGCACGATCATGCGCGGCGTGCGCGGCGCGCTTCATCAGGGCGTGCAGATCGGCTTTGAGCAGGTGCTCGAGCGCACGCTCTGTTGTACCGCCGGGCGAGGTGACACGCTCGCGCAGCTGCCCCGGTGTGTCTTCGCTCTCCACGGCCATTTTGGCCGCACCCAATGCGGTTTGGATGGTCAGGAGACGGGCGGTCTCGGCGTCCAGACCCAGCGAGATGCCGGCTTCCTCCAGCGCCTCCATAAAGAGGAAGAAATAGGCCGGGCCGCTCCCCGACAGGGCAGTCACCGCATCGATTTGGGCCTCGGTCTCGACCCAGCGGGTCAGGCCGACCGCACGCAGGATGGTCTCGGCACGATTGCGACCCTCCTCGCCGACCTCCGCACTGGCATGCAACCCGATCGCACCCGTCTGCACCATCGCCGGTGTGTTGGGCATGGCGCGCACGACCGCCATGGTGCCCCCGAGCCAGCGCTGAATCGCCTGCTCCGGTACCCCGGCCATGATGGAGATCACGAGCGGGGCACGCGCCGACGCGGCATCGGCGATCTCGGTGCAGACCTGTGCGGCGAGCTGCGGTTTGACACAGAGCACGAGTGTGTCCGCGTCGGCAAGCGCGTCCCGATTGTCGGCGAAGACCCGGACCCCGTAGCGTGCCTGGAGCATCTCGCGACGATCCGGCCCGGGATCGGCGACTTGGAGCGAGTCCGGCGCGTAGCCGTCGGCAACGAGACCGGCGATCAGACTGGTGGCCATGTTGCCGCCACCGATAAAGGCAATCCTGGTTGTCGTCATGTCGAGCCCTAAAGAGATCGGAGATTAAACCGCGCCCGGTGCGGTATGCGTCGTTTGTTGGATTGGCTTGGCCGCGCCAGCTCCGATAACTGTCGGAGCTGGCGCAGTTTAAGGTATTAAAAATAAGCCTTTTTAAACCGCGCCCCCACAAATGTCGGATAAATCCTTGCGCCCGACACAACATGAAAATGACGCATTTCACTCTGGACGCGGGTTAAGGCGAATACCGGAAACCCTCATATCAACGGCGTAGGTTGTGCCGAGCCGCGCGAGGCACAACCAACCGTCGGCGCAAGTTGTGCCTCCTATCGTCAGCACAACCTACGGGTATGGAAGTTTGCGGAAATCACCTAAGAGGAACGATCATCCCGCATTATAGGGTCGTGGCCCGAAGACTGCCGTTCCCACCCGAACCAGTGTCGCGCCTTCGAGGATCGCGGCCTCCAGGTCGTCCGACATGCCCATCGACAGACAGGCGAGCGGACGGGTCGGGGTGGCCAGCCGATCGCGCAGCAGACGCAGGGCGCGAAAGGGCGCGCGTTGAGCGTCATCGTCCTCGACCGGTGCGGGGAGCGTCATGAGTCCGCGCACATCCAAGCCGGGCAGGGCCTCGCACCCGGCAATCAGGGCCGCGACTTCGCTCGGCTCGACGCCGCCCTTGGTGGTCTCGCCGCTGACGTTGACCTGGATACAGACCTTGAGCGGGGGCAGATCGCTCGGACGTTGCTCGCTCAAGCGACGGGCGTGGGCCGGATCGGACAGACCATGGACCCAAGCGAAGTGGGTCGCGATCTGGCGGGTCTTGTTGGCCTGGATCCGGCCGATGAAATGCCACTCGATGTCGGTCAGGTCGGCGAGCAGGGCGAGCTTCTCGATTGCCTCCTGCACATAGCTCTCGCCAAATGCCCGGTGACCGGCGGCGTAGACTGCACGCACGGCCTCGGCGCCGTGGGTCTTGCTGACGGCGAGCAACGCGACGCTGTCGGACGGGCGCTGCGCCCGCTCGGCTGCCGCGCGGATGCGGGAGTGCACTTCGTCCAGACGTGTCTGGACGCCCTCGTCGCCGATCGTCTCAAGCGTTTCCATCGTCCAACCCGTCAGACGTCGGCGCCCGCCGACTCCAAGATGGCCTGCAGCGCTCGCAGGGCCTGACCCCGGTGGCTCAGCCGGTTCTTGGTCTCCGGATCCAGCTCCGCTGAGCTGCACCCCTGCGTCGGCACCCAGAAGATCGGGTCGTACCCGAAGCCGTGCTTGCCGCGCGGGGCGGCGAGGATCGAGCCCTCCCAGGTGCCTTTGCAGATGAGCGGCGTGGGGTCGGCGGGATGGCGTAGATAGACCAGAACGCACTGGAATCGGGCGGTGCGTTTGGATTCTTCTACCCCTTCCAGGTCGGCCAGCAACTTTTGCAGATTCGCGGTATCGGATGCGCCGGGCCCCGCATAGCGCGCGGAGTAGATGCCGGGCGCGCCGTC
Organism: Thiocapsa sp. C2-2m; assembly: GCF_041903745.1. Classification (NCBI taxonomy): domain Bacteria; kingdom Pseudomonadati; phylum Pseudomonadota; class Gammaproteobacteria; order Chromatiales; family Chromatiaceae; genus Thiocapsa; species Thiocapsa sp. C2-2m. The sequence goes on from NZ_JBBWVD010000034.1 coordinate 5,615, forward strand.
GAGTGCATCGACTTCCAGGCCGGAATCGTCGGCAAGGGCGGGAAGATCGCTGTAGCGTGCCGCGTGCCGCGCCTTGAGGATGGCATTCTCCACGAAGGTCAACCCCGTCTCTTCGATGTCCGGCACGGCAAAATCGCTTTGAGGCACCGCCTTGATGCGGGCGCTCAACAGAAGCTGATTGATCTCTCGAACCTTTCCCGGGTTGTTGCTGGCCAGGACGAGGGCCTCTCCGGCGTGCGGGATACTCATGCCATTCTCCTTGTCGACGGATCGGATGCGAGCATCCCCGTCATGCGTTTTTCAGCGCAGCGCGCTGAGCGGTCTGGATCTCGCGGATTCCGGCGGCGCCGATCGCGATGAGTGCGTCGAGCTCGGCGCGGCTGAAAGGCAGTCCCTCGGCGGTCCCCTGCACCTCGACGAAGCGGCCATCGCCGTCCATCACCAGATTCATGTCGGTCTCTGCGCCCGCATCCTCGGCATAGTCCAGATCGAGCACCGCAACGCCTTGGACGATGCCGACCGAGACGGCGGCGATCTGCGCGCGCAGCGGATCGGTCGTGATCTCTCCGCGTGCCAGCAGCCCGTCGATCGCGTCTCGCAAGGCGACCCAAGCACCCGTGATCGAGGCTGTACGGGTGCCCCCGTCGGCCTGCAGGACATCGCAGTCGAGTGTGATGGAGCGCTCCCCGAGTGCCTTTAGATCCATTGCCGCGCGCAGCGACCGACCGATCAGGCGCTGGATCTCGAGCGTGCGCCCGCCCTGTTTGCCGCGAGCGGCCTCGCGCGGACTGCGTGTATCGGTCGCGCGCGGGAGCATCCCGTACTCGGCGGTGACCCAGCCTTTGCCTTGGCCCTTGAGAAAGGGCGGAACTTGCGACTCGACGCTCGCGGTGCAGAGGACGCGCGTCTCGCCGAATTCGACCAGGACGGAGCCTTCCGCGTGGCGGGTGAAGCCGCGTGTCAATCGAATCGGGCGCAGCTCGTCGGGGCGGCGTCCGGACGGTCGGACAAGGGCGTTTGCAGGGGTGTCTGTCATGGCGATGCTCGACCTCGAAACCGGCAAGGGTGTGGCGTGGCGGGACTATTCGGATTCGCTCGGCGGTGCACCCGAAACCCTGTCCGGGCTCCGTGGCACCTCGTCGAGCACCGCCGCGAGGAGCTCTCCGGCATCCTGTGGACGGTCGCCGACCTCCATCGACATCGACCAATCGACCAGCCTGAGCAGGGGGAAAGGATACCGGTTTTTCAGCTCCACGGTGGCCGGAATCAGGGTGTCCTCCTTCTTGCGCTCGGGTGCGGGGGGCGGCGTGCGTCCTTCCATGCAGGCGCGGATGCTGGCCCCGACCGCATAGACATCGGTCCAGGTCCCGATGTGACCGTCGCGCATGTATTGCTCGATTGGGGAATAACCGGCGGTGATGACCTGTCCGCCGCGCGCACGTCCCTTCGCCAAGGGGTGAACGGCGCCGAGGTCGAGCAGCATGGGTCGATTGCCGTGTCTGAGATGAATGTTGCCCGGCTTCACATCCAGATGGACCATGGAGCGGCGATGCATCAGCGACAAGGCATCAAGTACCGGAACAAAGACATCGAGGATGAAGGTCGTACTGAGGCCGCCGCGCCGCGCCTGGACATAGGCCCCGAGATTGCGGCCCCGCTCGTTGGGCATAACCAGGTAGCCGGTATCGTTGGCGAGGAAGAAATCCAAGACTCGAACGATCGATGGGTGCTTTAAGGTGGCGAGCGCCTTGACTTCCTGAAAAAACAGCTTGCGCCCCTGATGAAGATTTTCTGCGAGCTGCGGCTCGCTCGCGGTCACGCGCCGGGCATTCTCGCGCCGCGCGATCTTCTTGGGCATGTATTCCTTGATGACAACCTCTTCGCCCGAGTCTTCGTCAAAGGCGAGGTAGATGAGACTGAACCCGCCCTGCGCGATGGTCTTAACGACTCGATAAGGACCCAGCAAGGTGCCGGCGGGAAGGCTGTCTCGGGCGACGGCCATGATGGTGCCTGTCGGTCTCCGTTCTTGGGTTGGAGATACGCATCCGGCGGGCCGCGGAAGCGTCGGTTCTTCGAAACGAATCCTGCGCCCGGGAGCGGGACAAGGCAATGGATCGCTGCGCGTGCCCTCGAGCACGTTTTCGCCTTTGCCTCGGTCACATCGACCGGGATAATGGTCGGCAGACCATCCGGCGCCATCTGCCATTACCTCGCATGCAGCCCTGCTGCCGGGCGGCGAGTCCAACGCCCCTTCCACGACAACCGATGAGACGACCCAATGATCAAAAGTATGACGGCCTTCGCGCGCGAGTCGCGGTCCGGTGATTTCGGCGAGCTGACGTGGGAGCTGCGGGCCGTCAACCACCGCTATCTCGAACCGCATCTGCGGTTGCCCGAGGAGCTGCGCGCGCTTGAAACCAGCGTGCGCACCCGCCTGGCCGCCCGTGTCCAACGCGGCAAGCTCGACTGCAACTTGCGCTACGTCCCGGCCGTCGGACTTACCGGAAGTCTGCGGGTCAACCGTGCCTTCGTCGAGCAGCTCCTGGCTGCGGGACAGGAGGTCGGCTCCATCATCGGTCGCGGGGTCGAGCCCTCGCCCTTCGAGCTGCTGCGGTGGCCAGGCGTACTCCAAGAGCAGGACCGCGATCTGGATCAGGTGACGGCCGCCGCACTGGATCTTTTGGAAACCGCCATCGACACCTTGCTCGCGACCCGCGAGCGCGAGGGCGAGCGTCTTGAATGTCTCCTGGTCGATCGCTGCGATCGCCTACAGGAGAGCGTTTCGCGTGTGCGCGCCCGGATGCCCGAGGTGATGACGAGCGTGCGCCGACGACTCGCCGATCGACTCGCCGAGCTGCGCGCCGAGCTGGACCCGGCGCGCTTGGAGCAGGAGATGGCCCTAGTCGCGGCCCGGCTGGATGTGGACGAGGAGATGGACCGTCTTCAGGCTCACGTCGCCGAGGTCCGCGACGTGCTCAAACGCTGCGAGCCGGTCGGGCGACGCCTGGATTTTCTCATGCAGGAGCTCAACCGCGAGGCCAACACCCTGGGCTCCAAGTCGGCCGATGTGGATGTCACCCGCGAGGCGGTCGAGATGAAGGTCCTGATCGAGCAGATGCGTGAGCAGGTTCAAAATTTGGAGTGACGGGGCGTTTCCGCGAGTTGTCTCGAAGCTCCCGACGACAATCACCGCAACCCTTGCCGCGACCGACAGCAGATCGCTCTGCGGTGTCACGCATGCCCCGTAGCGCTCTGCGCCCCATGCCGCGATGGCCGGAGTGACGACCAAGGCCCGCGTGCTTCTCAGGGGGCGCAAAAGACAAGACCTTTAGGCGGGGGTCTTGTTTCGATCTCCCGCCAGACGCGAGCGCATCGCGATCAGGACCAAGACGAGGGGCAGCTCGATCAGAAAGACCAGGGTCGCGAACAGCACCAGCTTGACCTGGCCCATGATCAGGGCACCCATGATGGCGACCAATCCGAGATTGCGGGTGCTGAACTCGATCAGCAGCGTGAAGCGGTCCTCGCTCGGAAGGCGCGCGAGCGAACCCACGATGAAGCCTGCCGTCATCGTGATGATACAGAAGGGCAGGGCAGTCGGAAGCGCCGCGCGGACAGCCGCCGGTAGACCCTCGTGCTGGTCGATCAGCATGAGGCTCACCAGGCAGGCAAGGCCGACGAGACTCAAGAGCCGCAAGGGGTGACCTACTGCGGCGACACCGGCCGGCCGCCACGCGCGCAAGGCCATGCCGAGCGTCAAGGGAAGGAGCATCATCAGGCTCAGTTGAACGATCATGCGCCCCGCCGGGATCGCGAGGTCCAAGATCGGGTCCGCGCCGGTCACGGGACGCGGCGCCTAGACCGACCTGTTCCTTCGTGTGACGCGGCCGGCCGCAGGATCCCCAGCTTCTGCATCCTCGAGCGCAGCGTGTTGGGATTGATTCCCAGGCGCTCCGCAGCATTGCCCTTGCCATTGATGCGCCAGCCGCAGCGCTCGCACACCGCCAGGATGTGTGCGCGCTCCACCTGCTCCAGGGTGCGGTCGTCGGCCGCAGTCTCGGGACCCGGCGCCGCGCACTGCATGGGCCTCGTCCCGTCGGCGCCGGGGAGGCGTTCGACCGACAGGGTCGAGCCCGACGAGAGGATGAGGGAGCGCTCGACGATGTTCTCCAGCTCCCGCACGTTGCCCGGCCAATCGTACGCCATCAGATCGGCGATGGCATGGTCCGGGATGCGGGTCACCTGGCGGCCCAGCTTGGCCCGTAGCTTCTCGACGAAATAGGCCGCAAGCAGGGCGATGTCCTCGCGGCGCTCGCGCAGCGGCGGCAGCGTAATGGGGAAGACCCCGAGACGATAGTAGAGGTCGGCACGAAAGGTTTCCTCTCGCGCCATCGACGCGAGATCACGATTGGTCGAGGCAATCACCCGCGCGTCGCTGCGCCGGGTCGTCGTCGAGCCCAGCCGCTCGAACTCGCCGCTCTGCAAGACCCGCAGGAGTTTCGCCTGCAGCTCCAGCGGCAGCTCGCCGATCTCGTCCAGTACCAAGGTGCCGCCGTCGGCGACTTCGAAACGGCCGACCTTGCGGGCGATGGCCCCGGTGAACGCGCCCTTCTCGTGGCCGAACAGCTCGCTCTCGATCAGTGTGGCCGGCAAGGCCGCGCAGTTGACCCGGATGAGGGGTCGCTCGGCCCTGCGGCTGCGTCTGTGGATGGCGGTCGCGATCAAGTCCTTGCCTGTGCCGGTCTCGCCCAGAACCAGGACTGTGCTGGCGGTGGGGGCGACTTGCTCCACCTGAAGCAGTACCCGCTTCAGGGCCGGGCTTTTCCCGACCAGCTCGTCGAATTCGCGGCAATGCAGCACCTCTTCTCGCCACACCGCGTTCTCCGCTTCCACCCGCTCGCGCAGGGCAAGGTTCTCCGCGAGGGCCGATTTGAGCTCCAACTCCTTACGCCGCCGAAGCATGGCATTCGAAAAGACCCCGGCCAGGAGGCGCAGGCGGCGGACTTCCGGCTCCGTCCAGATGTGCTCCTGGCGGATGGCCCCGAACGACAGCCAGCCAAGCGAGCCGCCGGTCGCGGACAGCGGAAAGGTGGCCATGGAGCGAAGCCCGAGCTTGCGCAGGGCCTCCGCGTCTGCCGCCGCCTCGGGCGGAAGATCGGTGATCCGGTTGACGACGACTGCGCTGCCAGAGCGCATCCGCGGGGCCAAATAGGGAAAGCAGGACTCGGCAACAGGCGATGGCACCGGCTCGATGCCCGGCACAGCCCAGGAGTGGGTCGTTGTGAGCTGTCCGGAGTTTTGCTCGTAACGGCCCAGCGTGCTGCGGTCGACGCCGAGGAATTGGACGATACGTCGCAGGGCATCCACGATCAGGTCGTCGAGTACCTCCGGCTCCACGTTGACGAAGGACGCCGTCAGATCGGCAAGGAGATCCTCGAAGCCGGTCGCGTTGACGAGGCCCTCTGCCACGGTATCGGCATCTCGATTGCGATTTGCGGCGGAAGGCATGGGCATCACTGAACAAGAATGCTTCGGAAGTGCCGCGAGTGTACCCGCATTTCCCCGAATCACGGTATTTCGAGAGTTACGAGATATCGTGAGAGATGCCGCTGCATGTCGTCACTCTCGGCAACGAAAAGCCTCTCTGTCTCCGAATGCTCGGTCGTCCGAATCCGGAAATCACGAAGTCCTGCAGTATCTTGATGGAATGTCGAGTAATCGTCTCAGGATTGGCCCGGATTCTGTTTCAGACCACTCCGTGACCTTTCGGATTTCACGTCTGGATACCCCCGGAGGAAGCCTCGTTAAGGTCGACGGCTGGCTGCAGGCCGACGGTATCACGGAGCTGGAGCGCGTTTGCGGCGAGCCGTCGGCGGGGCTGATCTTGGATCTCGGTGATCTGCGGCAGGCGGACGCGTCGGCCCTGGGCGCCTTGAGACGGGCTGCGGCGCGAGGCGCACGCCTCGTAAATTGCTCACCCTACCTTGCGCTGTTGCTCGGTGAACCGGCGGATCCGGCGGGTCATGATGAACATCAAAACAGGATCTTGTAAGAGATCAGAGAAAACAACGACTGGTTTTGAGGAGACTTGAAGAGCGATGCAGCTGATATTCAAAGAACAAGACCGTCGCGGCGGTCGTCCCCTCGGTCGCTTTGGCGCATCCCTGGGACTGATCCTTCTCACCCTCGGCGGCAGCCTGACCCTGGTCACGCCGGCCTCCGCGGCGGATGCGGCGAAGCCCAACGTTGTCGTCATCTGGGGCGACGACATCGGTGTGCACAATATCAGCGCCTACAACCACGGCGTCATGGGCTACGAAACGCCAAACATCGACCGTATTGCCAGCGAAGGCGGGATGTTTACGCATTACTACGCCCAGCAGAGCTGTACCGCCGGGCGTGCCGCCTTCATCCTCGGGCAGCAGCCCTTCCGCACGGGGCTCCTCACCATCGGCATGCCCGGCTCCGAGCATGGCATCCCGGACTGGGCGCCGACCCTCGGGGACCTCCTGAAGGACAAAGGGTACGCGACCGGTCAGTTCGGAAAGAATCACCTTGGCGACCGCGATAAACACCTGCCGACCGTTCACGGCTTCGACGAGTTCTACGGCAACCTCTACCACCTCAATGCGGAAGAGGAGCCCGAGACTTACCATTACCCCAAGGATCCCGAGTTCCATAAGCGGTTCGGGCCGCGCGGTGTCATCCACTCGTTTGCCGATGGCCGGATTGAAGACACCGGCCCGCTGACCCGCAAGCGCATGGAAACCGCCGACGATGTCATCGTCGGCAAGGCGCTGGATTTCATCGATCGGGCCCACGCGGACGACAAGCCGTTCTTTACCTGGATCACCACCACCCGCATGCACGTCTGGACACGCCTGAAGCCCGAATCCGAGGGCAGGACGGGCGTGGGCATCTATCCCGACGGTATGGTCGAGCACGACGACCATGTGGGTCAGATCCTGAAGAAGCTCGAAGACCTGGGCGTACTGGACAACACGATCGTGATTTACTCCACCGACAACGGCGCCGAGACCGTGACCTGGCCCGACGGCGGCATCACGCCGTTTTACGGGGAGAAGGGCACCACGTGGGAAGGCGGTATGCGGGTCCCCGCCATGGTCCGCTGGCCAGGCACGGTCAAGCCCGGTACCAAGTACAACGAGCTGATGTCCCACGAGGACTGGATCCCCACCTTGATGGCAGCGGTCGGCGAGCCGGACCTGGTGGAGAAGATGAAGCAGGGGTATTCGGCAAACGGAAAGGAGTGGCGTGTGCACCTCGACGGCCACAACTTCCTGCCGTTCTTCAAGGGCGAGACCGAGGAAAGTCCACGTAAGTCATTTCTTTACTTCGGGCAAGGCGGCGAGCTGAATGCCGTCCGCTACGGTCCGTGGAAGGTCAACTTTGCGGGTGTCGACGGCAATATCGCGCTCGGGGTCCGTCAAGCGACCAATTGGCCCTTGATCGTGAACCTTCATGAAGATCCCTACGAGATGATGCCGCATCACTCCTTGATGTACATGCGCTGGTACGTCGACAACATGTGGGTCATGGTTCCGATGCAGGAGGTCATCAAAAACTTCTTCATGACCATCCCGGATTACCCGTTCCAGGCGGGTTCCAGTCTCTCCGCAGGCAATATCGGCTACCAGACCCTGGAGAAGGCAGGGGCTTTGGAATCGCTGAAGAAGCTCGAGGCACTGAGTCGGCCCGGCAACTAAAGCGCCCTTGGTCGCCGATGTGCTATCGAGTGAAGACTGGGCGGGGCGCCGAGGCGCCTCGTCCATATCCTGCCTTGTACTAAGGTGATTTCCGCAAGATTCCATACCCGTAGGTTGTGCTGACGATAGGAAGCACAACTTGCGCCGACGTTTGGTTGTGCCTCGCACGGCTCGGCACAACCTACGGCTGCTGTATCGCCATATCGGATGGGAATTCAGCTCCGATTCCGCGTTGGACAACATTGCTTTCAGTGGGCCCCTGCTGGGCGCAACCTGGAGGTTTTGAGGCGCGGACGACACACCGTCTCGGTTCATACGTATTCATACGCGCCTGATCGCGTGCTGTTCAACCAATCATTTGGAACCCATGACATGCGATATAAGACGGCCATCCTTGCGATCCTAATGTTCTGTTGGGTCGCGACGGTTTCGTCGGAGTCCGATCCCCTGCCGTCATGGAAGGATGGGCCGGCCAAGGAATCCATCACCGCGTTCGTGACCGATGTCATCAGCGCCGACGGGCCGAATTTCGTTCCCCCTGCTCAGCGCATCGCCGTCTTCGACAACGACGGCACCCTTTGGGTGGAGCAGCCCATCTATACCCAGCTCGCGTTTGTCCTGGACCGGATCGAGGAGCTCGCGCCAGGGCATCCCGAATGGAAGGACGAGCAGCTGTTCAGGGCGGCGTTGGAAGGGAACATGAAGGTCCTCGGCGACGCCGGCATGGAGGGGCTCATGCAGCTGTTGATGGCGACGCATTCAGGCATGAGCAGCGATCGGTTCGAGATGATCGTGAGCGACTGGCTCGGTGCCGCGCAGCACCCGCGCTTCGAAAGGCCCTATACCGAGCTGGTCTACGAGCCCATGATCGAGCTTCTCGCCTACCTGCGTGCCAACGGGTTCAAGACCTTCATCGTCTCCGGAGGCGGGGCGGACTTCGTGCGCCCTTGGGCCGAGTCGGTCTACGGAATCCCGCCGGAGCAGGTGATCGGCTCTCAGATCGCGCTGCGTTTCGAGCTTCAAGACGGCAAGCCGGTCATCGTGCGCGAGTCCGAGATCGCGTTCATCGACGACAAAGCCGGCAAGCCGGTCGGCATCCAGCGCCACATCGGTCGCCGCCCGATTCTGGCCTTCGGCAACTCGGACGGCGATCTGCAGATGCTGCAGTGGACCACCGCGGGGCCCGGCCCGAGACTCGGGTTGATCCTGCATCACGACGACGCTGAACGCGAGTACGCCTACGACAGGGAGAGTCACATCGGCAAGCTCGATAACGCACTGGATCTTGCCCCCGAGAACGGCTGGGTTGTGGTGTCCATGAAGGATGCCTGGTCCCGGGTATTCTCATGGGCGCCCTGATGCGCAGGATGGCGGCGTCCTCTATCGAGCGGTATCAGCAGCGACAGCCTGATTGGCTTCGGAGTGGGTGCCTTGGGCGGAGGCCTCCTCACGGCCGCCATCATGTGGGACGACGACGATTGGAACGGCCGGCTTCAGCTTACGGCGATGACGCGATGACTCCCGACGGACACCCCGCATTCCGATGCCCCGGCGCCTTCGCGCGCGTCGGGCCGATCGCCGCGCTCGTGCTGCTCGCACTCGCGATCGGACCTCTGTCGGCCGATGCCCCGCCGACCCTGCCCGAGCTTCCGCGCACCGACGGCGCCGGCTTGCCGCCACCGCCGCCGGCCTTCGGACCCCTCGAATGGCCTCGCCTGATCGCCGAGAGCCGCCGTGCGTGTCAGGGTCCGTGCGAGACCCCCTTCGGCCAGGTGCTCGGGGTCGCCGACGGCGCCGAGGCCCGCTCGAACTGTGTCTCGACCTGCGTGCAGCCCGAGCGCAGCTTCCTTGACCTGGAGAGCGGCGAGATCGCGGTGTCGCGGGACGCGCCGCCCGACGGCTCGAAGCAGTATGTCGGCATCACCTACCAATGTGTCGGATACGCGCGGCTCTGGTGGATGAAGAACCGCTCCCTGACCTTTGGCGACGTCGACACGGCCCACGACATCCTTTATCTGACCGAGGCAACCGATCCGCGCACCGGCGCGATCGTGCCGCTGGGGCGTTCGCTCAACGGAACGGCGCGCCGCCCGCCCGAGCGTGGCGATCTGGTGGTCTATCTTGCCGATCGGGAGGATACGGAATGGCGTGCCGGGCACGTCGCCGTGGTCGTCGAGGTGGATCGCGAGCAGGGCCTGGTCGCGCTGGCCGAGGAGAACTACGACAACCGGCCTTGGCAGAATCCGCAGGCCTTCGCGCGGCGCATCCAGATGTTCGAGATCAACGGCCGCTTCACGCTGCTGGATGTCGAGCCGAGCAGCCGCTCCAGTGCCGATGGCGGTCGCATTGCCGGCTGGATGTATCCGGTGTACTGATCGTTGCGACGCAGCGCGCTTAGGTGATTTCCGCAAACTTCCATACCCGTAGGTTGTGCTGACGATAGGAAGCACAACTTGCGCCGACGGTTGGTTGTGCCTCGCGCGGCTCGGCACAACCTACGCCGTTGGTATGAGGGTTTCCGGTATTCGCCTTAGGCGCTCTCCTGAGAGTCGCGAAGCACCAAGAACTCGCACGGTAACGATAGCCTTGCAGATGCTGGTTTTACGCCGGCGGGGTTGGGTCCATGAGGCTGGCCCGCAGATCCCCGAGTGTGATCATGAGGGTCATTGGATGCAGCGGTGAGGGGTCAAATCCAAGGCGGTGGCAGAACGCCTTGGCGGATTCGTCGAGGGCATGCACGAGCAGGCCGCGAATGCCGATGGCGTCTGCAGCGCTGAGCACGCGCCGCCCGGCGTCCTGCATCAATGCCCGGCCCAGGCCCAACCCCTGATGCGAGCGGTCTACGGCCAAACGGGCAAGCACCACGACCGGGATGGGGTCCGGCATATTGCGCCGCAACCGGCCGGTCGCGAGCTCCGATGCCACTGCACTTGATGCCAAGGCTTAGAAGGCAACGACCCGCTGTGCCTCACAGACGACGAAGGTCCGCGAGGCCCCGTTTGCCTGGTTGCGCAACGCCCGTTGCTTGAGCCAGGTGTCGAGCATCTCGCGGCCACACATGAACTCGGCGCAGTGGTGCCGATCGGTCAACGGCTCCGGCGCTCCTACCGTCAAGGCTTCACCCAAGGCGGCACACTCTGCATGGTCTTGCGGAGTCGCTCGTTGGGTTGAGGAGGCGCATCGAGCCGCGCCTTGAAGGCGGCAAAGGCATCGCTGTCGACGCGCAACAGGGCCCGGTCGAGCAGCGCCTCCTCTGCCGCCCGTCGGGTGGCTTCGAGAATAAATTCGGTGCGATTCTTTCCCGTCGCATGGGCGGCGCGATCGATCAGATCACGCTCCTCGGCCTTGATGCGCAGGTTCAGGGTCTGGCGTTTGGCGGTCGGTTCGTGAATGGTCGGCATAGCGTGTCTCCCGTTTGCGCCGAGACTACCACGTCGGTAATGACGACGTCATCACAACCACAGCGGTTTTGGGAAGGCTGGTTTGCGGCGACGCGGTCGTCGCATCTCGTCTTTGAGCCAGAACTGGGGGGCTGGTCTTGAAGTCGCGCCAACCGCAGGGTGGTGTCGGCGGTCATGGCGCCGTTGCCCCGGGGCTGGCATGGATACCTCAGGCACAGACGACGCCTGGCTGTGCCGCCGCGCGACGCATGGATCCTCAGTTTTCAGTCAGGCGCGTCGGCACGGACGTCGCGGCAACCAGCGAACGATAATCCACGCCTTCGATCTCCTCGCTGTCTGCAACCGCTTCCGGGACGGGGAAGATCGGGCTTCCGGGCGACCACAGCTCGGTGCTGTCGGGGTGCTGCTCGTAGTAGTCGGGATCGGTTGTAACGCGCACTGCGGCCGGCATTCCCGGCGCTTGCCAGGACCAATCGCGCGCGCCGAGCGCCTTGGCTTGAATGCCCGGCGGCAGCAGATCGGGGCGGGCAAGCAATGCCCCGAGATCGGCCAGGTCATAACGGGCCGGCGGGCGCTCCGGCGCGTCGAGGTCGACCGCGGTGACCTCGTCGAGGTCGAATCCGGCCTGCTCGGCGGATTCCACCTCCGAGGCGATGTCCGTGACCAGGTTGGCCCTTGCCCTCTCGCGATCCTCCGGGCGGCCCAAGGCGACCTCGGTGATCGCGCGGGGCAGGCGGGCGAGGATGGGTTGGAGGCGGCCGACGAAGCTCTGGAAGAGGTTGATGCGGTGGCGCAGGGCGTCGTCAACGTCGGCTTCGACGAGACGACTTGCATACGCTCTCACCTCTTTCGGCAGTGGCTTGCGCAAGCTGAACCTGCGGTCGCCGTGGTCACGCTCGGTGAAGACCATGCGCTAGCGGCCCAATGAGTAGGTCGTGTCGAACACCTCGGCCCAGGTCAAGGTTTCGATCTGCGTTCGCTTGCCCATCTCCGCTTCCGCATCGCGCTTGGCGATGATGAATGCGCGCGCCAAGAGATCCTGCAGCACCTTCTCGTTCAAGCTGGGTGTTTCTTCTCGAATGTCGGCGATCTCGTCGCGCGCATCTTCGATCCTGGCGATCCAGCTCAGTGACCGTCGCTCCGGCTGTGCTCGCCACTTGATGATGTGCAGCATCAAGCGCACGAGTTGGCGCTTCAACGCCCGCTTTTCAGATCTGAACAAGGCTTCGATCAGCTCCTGGAGACCAAGAGTCGCTTCCGCGATGCGGCCTTCCTCGATCTCCTGCTTGATGGCCACGGCCGTTCTGTAGGGCGAATCGGTCGACAGGGTCTGCCAGTTCATGGTGACTGGATACCCTCGCTCGCTTACGGATAGAAAAGTCCATCGCCTGGCGGACCGGCTCTCTGCTTTGGCGCGGGGCGACCGAACCGGTCGTCCTTGGTCAGCTCCTTGAGCGGCTCCACGCCAACGCACCCGGCACATCCATCACACCGCATACTGCCCGAACACCTCATCGAGCTGAGGATTCGCCGTCAACGGCAATGCCTGCTTGCGCACGGCCTCGCTGTTCAGCTCCAGCCGGAAAAAGCGCTCACCGCCAGCCTTGGAGCCCTGCTTGCGGATGAGTTGGATGCGATGGAACAGATGCCCATGCTGCTCGGCGAAGCGGGCGAGCCCCAGGGCCTTCTCGAAGTTGTCCGCCAGGCTCGGATCGTGCGGCTCCAGGATGTCGAAGCGGTAGCTGACCGCGTCGCCCGCCCCGTCTTTCCGAACGATGAGCAGGTCCGGGAACATCGGTCGAACCTCGCCGCTGGTCTGATAGGGGATCTCAAGTGACCAGGGTTTGCGGTCCAGGTTGCGCAGCCAGCCGACCACATCCGGGTCGGCCAGCTCCTCGGCGAGGAGCTCGCGCTCCCAGGTTTCAAGATCGGCCCGGAAGCTGCCGTCGTCTTTCAGGTACAGGTGGCGCTCGTAGCTCGGGGCGTCCTCGGTGCGCCGGAACTCGATGCGCTGCGGCAACCGCCACTCCACCCCCACCGACTTCGCGGTCGCCAGACGTAGGCGCTCGAAGCGTCCGCGCTCCTTCTCCTTGAGCTTTCCGATCGCCTGCTTGTGCCGGTCGTAGACTGTATCAAAGGCACGCTCGGCTTTGATCTCCAACCGACCCATGACGTCGTGGTTGCGGGCCAGCACGATGACCTCGACCTTCACATCCAGGGCATCGCGGTCGCCGTTGGCATCCCAATAGGTCTGGTGGAGCCCATTGCCCAGGCGCTGGCCCGCCTCGGCGAACTGGCGCTCGATGTCCGCGTCGGACGCCTCGATTTCGTACTCGCGCACCGGGGTGACGAACTCCGCGTCTTTGTCGTCAACCAACGCCATGGGGAGATACACTGCCCGGAATCCCCGATGAACCAACTGAGCGACATGACCCACAGCGTCGAGACTTTCCTCGCGGCCCAAGAGGCCGTCGTCGCCGCGGTCGCGATGACCCCGCGCAGCGCCAACGACAAAGAATACTTCCCCCAGGACTGGCTCGCCGACCGGGTTCGGTCCCTGGGGTTGCCGCTTTACCCGCAGGGGCGCAACAGCTACCCCGACTTCTGGATCGGCGACGATGGCCACCAGCCGATCGAAGGCTACGAGGTTAAGTCGCTGGCCTTCAGCAAGGGGAAACCGGCAAGGCGGGACTACGACTCCAACAGCACGATTCCCTCCGGGCGCAAGGACGGGCGTGACTGTTTTCTGGTTTTCTTCCTTTACACCGGCAGCGGCGCCGCTCCCCGCCCGGTCCATTCCCTGTGCATCGCCCATGGCGATCTGATCAACGCCGACCACGAGACGGCCGCTGCCCATGTCAACGAAGGGATCGGGGGCTTTGGGTCCTACGGGGACGGATTTATCCGAGACCGCAAGATGTACCGCTTCCCCCACCCCCTGACCCTGGACGCCTCCGGAATCGGCCGCTGTCGGCTCATCGTCCCCGAGGAATGGGGCATCGCGGACCCGCGCCTTGCCCAGATCTGCACCCTGGAGCGAACCTTGGCCGCCCAAGCGCTGACGGGCTACTCGATCTACCTCGACGGAAAGACCAAACCCACCGCAACGACATACCAGAGACCCGACGCGGGCCAGGTCCGCCGGTTCGCCGTCTTCGAGCGCGCCTGAACTGGGCCGCAGACCCTCAGAACAACGATGGCTGAACGACTGGGGTAGCAACCGTGCCTCGGCCGGCGCGGCGGTCCGCATCCTGCCCGGCATGGAGCCTCTGGGCGATGGCCGCACAGGTGTCGATAGAAGCCTCGAAGGCGGCAAGGACCTGAGCCGGGGCACGCCCTGCGCACAGCTCCACCAAGACCTGGCTGTAGGCAACGATGCGCGCGTCGTTGAGTGATAAGCGCCGGCCCGTGGCGTTGAACCGACGCACCTTGACCCCAGCCAGCCTCTCCGCTGTCGCCAAGGCATCATCCGTCGCGACCAGGTTCCGCCGGTCCGCCGCTGCTTTGCGACAGACCATGAGCACGTCCAGGTCGATGGGGGACTTGGCGGCCAGCTTGGGCATGGCTACCGACATCTCCGCCTTCACCGGTTGCGCCTGGACCAGCTTGAACCCCGCCCGCAGGACTGCCGCCGCCACCGAGGTCCAGCCGTCCTCGCGGGAGTGGTGGTAGGAGAAGACCATCAGCCCCTCGTCCTTGAGGACGCGATGGCACTCGGCGAAAACCCCCCGAAGCTTATCGGAGAAGCGCTCGGACTCCGTGTCCTGGACCTCCGCCGGGCTCCTCGTGCTGTCGGCGCCGATGGGGTCGCCGAGCCACAATTGCTGCCAGACGTGGAAGAAGTCCGCCAGCTCGGAGTAGTGGACGTTGTCGAAGAACGGGGGGTCCGTCACCACGGCATCGACGGTGCGGTCGGGGATGTCGGTGGCCGCGGAATCACCGCAGGACAGGTATACCGTTCCCGGGGCAAGCCCGCCCTCGGGCCAGGCGTTCAGGATCTCGGCGCCCATGGGGCGACTCTTGCCGAAGAGCTTACGCCCCGCCCGCTTGCCATCCGCATCCGACAGGGCCACCTCGAAGGGCGCCGCCTTGTAGTCCAGGGCTCGCAGCAGACGGGACTGAAAGAGGTTGAGGAAGGACCCCGAAGACTTGCTCGTCCCCCACAGGTTGGCCTCGATGGGGGTGCGCTCCGGCTTGAGCACATGGTGGGAAAACATATGCCGCACCGCCCCGGTACCCTCGCCCTTGTAGCTGGCAAAGAGGTTGTTGAACTCCAACACCCCGGACAGCAGCACGAAGAGTGCGTCCCGCTCCGGCCCGGCCGGAAGCTCGCCGATCGCTCGGGCGAGAAGTCCTATCCCCAACAACTGGCGATCATTGAAGAACTGGTCCCAGTGCGTATAGCCGTAGTTCAAGACTTGGCGGGTGTTGTAGCCGATGCGGATCTCTACCCGAGGAGCGGGAAGGGCCAAGGTCTTCAGGGTGGCGCACGCCTGCGCGTAGGCGGCTTCGTCCTCTGCCGTCGCCCGCAGGTAGGCTTTGGTTCCATCCTGGCGCAGCACTAGCTTCGCATAAAGACGGTGGCGCGGAGGCTGTCCGGCCGCACGCGCCGTTTTGGCAATGGGGAAGTGGGCGCCGCAGCGGCCGCAGTCGGCGTATGCCCCTGAGGCCGGTCCCTTGTGGGGATCAAACCCCTTGCGGCATGCAGGACAGGTGACCCGGAGATCGTTGAAATCGGCAGCGGACACCTCGCCGCAGTGCGGGCAGACCACTTGGACAGTCGGAAACTTCTTCACGTAGGCGTGCTTGGCGAAGACCCGGCTGGAGAAGAGGTCAACGGTTGCGTCGCAGTCGGGGCAGTCGAGCTGCTTGACCCAGAACCAGTAGAGGACCTGGCAGGGGTCCCCTGCCGCATCTCGGCTGGAGTGGAGTGCCCGTAGCTGCGGGGCCACGGTTTCCTCGAGTCGGGCGAAATGCGCCACGAGCCGATCCCGGTCGATGTGCGCCAGGGCCGTCCGTACCGCCCGCCAGGCGACAGGGTTGATGTCCCGTCCGATCACGGTGCAACCGAGCTTGTGCGCCTCCCCGACCGTGGTGCCGCTGCCCATGAAGGGGTCGTAGACGACCGGTCCGGGGAGGCGCACAGCCCCAGCGTACAGGTCCATAACCGCCGATCCCTTCGGAGTGGCGCAGCCCAGGATTACCGCTCGAAAGACGCTCCCCAGGCGCTGCGCCCACCATTTGTGGGTGTGGTAAACCGGGCGCCAAACCTCCTTGCGCCAGCTTTCCACCTCGGCGATGTCGCTCAGGTGCTCAAAGGGGAAGCCGTCCTCGATCACCCTCTCCCCCGGACCCCCGAGCACGGGCGCGCCGTAAGGCGTCCCGGGTTCCGTGACCATCATCCCGGCCAGATCCGTCAGGGCACCGGCCACCTGATGCGGGTCCTGCTCGACCAGTCGCCTTAGAGACGGAGGGAGGCGGCCCGAGACCAACAACAGCTCATCCAGGGGGACCCCCAGAGCATCCGCCAGCTTAGCCAGGAGGGCATCAGAAGGCGGAGCTGCCCCCGCCTCGACCCGGGACAAGTGCGCAACGTCGACGGCACAACGGGACGCCAAGGCACGTAACGACAGCCCGACATCGTCGCGGCGGGACTTGAGAATATCGGCGATGTTCATGTCCCTAGCCTAGGTGGCGTTGACTTTTTAGTCAACAGTCTCGGCGATACCGCCGGCGCGGGAGCACAATCGAGAGGAGCGCAGCTTACCACCACATCACGTTACGATCGACAGCCGAATCCAAGGCTTCCAGGCATTCGGCGGATCGATCATGAGGCCGAACGTCTTCGTCTTTCGTGCCTCGGCCCATTCGCGCTTGAGCTGCTCACGCAGCCTGGGCTCCTGGATTTGGGCGATCAGATCGTCGATGGCTGACAAGGCGAATCCCTGTTGTGTTCTGCGTCGATTCCGGCTCGGCGGCTGCGCCGAGGCTGCCCGAGGGCTAAGCGGCGATCTGCTCGTAGGAGAAGGTCGGGATGTCGGCACGCTCGGAGGCGTGCTCGATGGTCATAGCGCAGATCGCGCCGCGGTCGTCCAGGTCGATCACCGTGTCCTCGTCCAGGTCACGTGTCTCCGATACCAGGGCGGGACGCAACTCGATGTAGAGCGTATCCGTGTCTTGGAAGTAGCGGATCTTCATGGCTTGTATCCCCTGTCGAAAAAGGCGTTGTGGACGGTCTCGCCGTCGGGGAGCAGCACGATCCGTAGCGCTCGGCCCTCGGCCTCCTCGATTCGCAACCATCGGTGGATTCACGATTGACGCAGCAGGATTTGGAGCCCCGCCTGGGTAAAGTGGTGGTCTGTCGTGAAGACCTGATGGATGCCGTGATCGGAGGCAACGACCACGCTGATGGAATCCGTCAGGCTCCAATCCTTGTCCGACATTTGCCGAAACAGGGTGAGCCCCCGGTCGAACAGGTCACGATCCACCTCAAGGCACTCCCATCGGGGGGACCGGCGAGCAATTTCGATCAATCGCAGTGCAACCGACTTGTAGGCCGCTCGGCTGAAGGTGTTCCCGACCTCCAGCAGGACCGCATCCGTGGTCACGAAGCGGCACCCCGAGAGTGTGAGCTGTCGACTGACCTTAACGGCCTGCGGATGCCACTGGTCTTGCCTGTTGCCCAAAGCAACCAGGGCGGCGGTATCGACGAAGACCCGCGTCATTTACAGGGTGCCGAGATAGTGGTCATGCCGCTCCGCGAGGTCCGTCACGCCCGTATCGACCGCAACCCCTTCGATGTCCTCAAGGAGTGCCCACCACTGGTCCTGGTCCAATCCCCCGTCCAAGGATTGGACCAGCAAGCCAATGACGAACCGCTGTGGGTCGGGCAGGGCATTGAGCCTGGCGGCCAGGGGATCGGGGATATCCAATGTGATCTGCATATACGCCTCGCGCAGGCTGGGGTTAGTGGGTCAACTCGACGAGACTGGGCAAAGCTTGTGCGCCCTATCACGCCAACCGATGACTTACTTTGCGTTTCTCAAGCGTCGAGGTCAATCAACAGGGATTGCGAGGGTCAGGTTCGGCATGAGGTTGACTCAGCGAGGTGTTGGCGCGCCGGGGGATCGGTCTGAATTCGGATGCGACATCGATCCTTCCGGTTGCCAAGCGTCACCAGGCGTCGGCTGGCGCACCAGACGCGCAGTGGGCGATGCGCCGGGAAGGGAGTCATCGGCGTCCGCTCGCGCAGGCCCTCCAGGCCGATCTCGGCGATGGGCAACCAGGTCTCGATCAGGCGGGTGGTCATAGGGTGTCGGATAAGTCGGCAAATGGATCGGTCAATGGCAGCGAGCCATTGATGGGCCATTTCGGCACGCGAAATGGCTCAGAGAATGGAATTGCGCGTCTTTCGCGCTCATTTAACGCCCGTCCAGCGATACTGGGCGCCACGGCCACTTCCGGGCTCGGCGATTTCCGCGACCTGTCCGGGACAGGTCTGTGCCGATGCGCCCTGGGATGTTGGCGCAGCGGTCGTCGAACTCCCCAGAACGAAAGCAGCCGGCGAGCGCCTCGGGTCGTAGAGCGTGGAATTCGGGATTGCGTGGGTCAAGTTCGGCATGAAGTTGACTCCGCGAGGTGAATCAACGGCGACGTATTGACCACCAGCCGCAGCTCGTCCCCGCTCATGGGGCCTTGGGCTCGCCAGACGCAGCGAGGCCAAGCTCTCGCACCAGGCTGTCGTCATCCAGGACAAAGACGTCCGCACCCTCTCGGACCAGGGCATGAATGAAATCGCGCCTGTTCAGACCGGCCAACTCCGCCGCGCGCTCCTGCGACATCAGTCCGCGCCCGTACCAGTGGATGGCGGCGGCCAGTTTCATCTCGCGGCCAAGCTCGGCCGGCGAACGCCGCAAGGCGGACAGTGCGGATTCCGGGATCGCGAGCGTCAAATTCGGCATGAGGTAGCCTCCGCCCGGTCTTGGAGCGCCCGGGATTGCTGTGAGTGTGGATGCCGCTGGTCCTGGTCCAGTCCCCGGTCCAAGGGCAGCGCCCGCCAACCAGCGATGAACCGCCGTGGATCCAGGGTATCGAGGCGGACAGCCAGGGGATCGAGGACATCAAGTGTGATCTACATCGTCGCCCGCCGCAGGTTTGGATTCGTTTCCATGTCGTTTCCGATGGTTTGCTTTAAACTTCGAGGCGTTAGGCGTTTTCCGGGAAGGACTCTACCGGCGTGTAGGGGCGAATTAATTCGCCCCTACAGTCCCTACAGGTCTTCGTGGCATGCGCAGAGGGGATGCCATTTCTCGGACATCGCCTTATCTCTGCCCACCATGCCGGGCGGTGTCCGGCAATCAAAGCCTGCGGGCTCGCACACATGCTCATTACCTACGAACGCGACAAGCTGGTCAACACCATCCTCTTCTTCGCCCACGAAACGAAGCACTTGGGCAAGATCAAGCTGTTCAAGCTGCTCTATCTGCTCGACTTCGAGCACTTTCGGCAAACCGGGCGGAGCGTGACCGGGCTGGACTATCAAGCCTGGAAGTACGGTCCCGTTCCGGTGGAGGTTATGCAGGAGTGGGACGACCCGGAGCCTGATCTGGTAGCAGCGATTCGGATCAAGCCTGAGGCGGTGATCGACTACGTTCGCGAGACGGTGGTGCCCTTGGTCGCCTTCGACGACAGCCACTTCACCAAACGCGAGTTGCGCATCATGGACGAACTGGCGTCTCGCTATCGCGATACCTTCTCGCCGGCAATGATCGATGTCACCCATACGGAGAACGGAGCCTGGGCCAAGATTTGGCAGGACGGCAGAGGCATGAGCGAGGCGATTCCTTACGCGTTGGGATCGGACCCGGACAGCCCATTGCGAGAGTCCATCCTGGAGATCGCACGCGAGCGCGAAGCGATCCGCAGGCCTTGATCGTCGTTCGGTCCAGCGGCTTGCCATCCCTGCGTAGTCAGGGCTTCCAGCCCTGATTCTGTCAGGCCAAGATGGCCTGACTACGCAATTCGGTGGCCGACTTTGACGAAGGGATGATCGACGCCCAGTCAGTGACTCTCCACGGCCCGGCCTCAAGCCTTGGGATCGATCAACAGAAAGCGCAGAGACATGAGCACGCGCCTTGGGTACTTGCGGTGCATGGCCATGCCCAGCCAGTAGGCGGCCTCCTCGCGGCCCATCTCCTCGATGCCCTCGGCGCAGGCGCGCATGTATTCGCGGTTGCGCATGGGTGCCAGAACCCGAAAGAGGAGCCCGAGATTGAGGGCCAGGTCCTCGTCGAGGCTGAAGATCTGACGCGCGTCGGCCAAAGGTCCGCCGAGCTGGATACGGGCCTTGGCGAGCCGGCGCAGCACGCGATGCTCGACCAGGGCGAGATTGCGCCCGCGCAGACCGGCAATGCGCACCGGGGCCTTGATGTGGGGCGTGGCGGGGGCCGGAACCTGCCAGATCTCCATCTCCAAATCTTCCGCGCCGTGGGTGCGGACCCACAGCTCATATTTCGGCATGGCCGTATCCGATCCGGACCCGGCGCGGCCAGATTGGCCTGCTGGTTTGTACGAGGGCAAGGCGTTCACGCGCTGCCCTCGGCGGTGATCGCCACATAGGCCGCGCCGGTGCCGAAGCGGGTCAGTCGCTCGGCGAGCTTTTCCGGGATGTCTCCGGCGAGGCTAAGCCCGGTGTCGTCGAAGCGGATGTCGAAGCGAGCCGACAGATCCTTTTCTTTCGCCGCGCGCAATTGGGGGTCCAGGAAGTCTTTGACGGGCTGGGCGTCCGCGGGTGGGCCGGTGAACTCGATCTCCAAGAGCCCGCCCTCTGCGGTCTCGTAGCTGCCGGTGATGACAACCAGCTTGGTGGCGCCCTGAACGGCCGCGACCAGTCCCAGCAGGCGGAAGGCGTCGGTCGCGTCGAAGAGGCGCAGCTCAAGGGTGCGGATCCGGGTGAATTTGCGGGCGCGCGCCCGTTCCCAGAGCGTGGTGAGGGCCTCTTTGAGGACGCCCTCTTCGGTCAGCGTGTTCGATGGCGGCGTGGTCTTGCCTGTGGAGTCGGTACCACCGCCCGTGGTACCTCCGCCGGACGTGCCTGATCCGGGGTCTTTCCCGCCCGCAGTGCTTGCGGATCCGCCCGATCCGGTTGATCCGCCCGAGGCTGTACCAGTGCCGTCATTGTTGCCCGTTCCGCCGCCGGAGCCGCCGATCGGGCCGGGTCCAGGCGGCGGCTCGGAGACCTTCGGCCAGATGCCGCTCTCTTTTGCATAGGCGGCGGTGTGGACGAAGGACTGCTCGTCGATATGGATGTTGGCCCAGGGGTCCCCTTTGGCGTGGATCAGATCGCCACTCTGATACACGAATTCGCCTCCCTCGACGCCACGACGGATGCCTTTCACGAAGCAGTCGTTGCCCACCAGGATCGGCAGGCCGGGGTCGCGTCGGAACTCGGCGCGCAGGGCGGCGGTGGTGATGGTGCCCTTCTTCAGGGGCGTGCGGTCGCGGATATAGGTCGCCGAGTCCGGCTCGTCCTCGGGCAGGCGCAGTTTGTTGTTGGCGCGCAGGACTTCGACCACCTGCTTCTGGCCTTGGCCGGGCTTGTCCGAGGCGCTCTGCACATCGATAGCGCTATGGGCGAGGTCCAGGTCTGCGCCCTCGATCCGGTGCTTGGATGCGTAGATGACGTGCCGGTAGCACTGCTGGATGGCCAGGGCCAGCTCGTGCTCGGAGCGTTGGTACCACTTCTTGATCCGGTCCTGTTGATGATCAGGCAGCTCGTTGAGCCGTTCCGGGCGGCGCAGCTCGTTCAACGCCAGGCGCCGAACCATCTTATGCCGCATCTCCTCCTTGCGGGCCTGATCGGCCAACAGGAAGACGAGGTTGTTGCGGTTGATCCGCAGGCCGCCGCTTGCGTCCTTTTGTGCGTAGATGCGACCGACCAACTCGGGGACGGTGACATTGTCCGATGCAACCTCGACGGCATCGAACCCCATGAGGACCAGGGACGGCTTGCCGTCGCCCGCGTCGTCGGGCACCTCGTAGGGGCCGCCGGGGAAGGGGTAGAGGTTGAAGACGGTCCCGCCGAAGATCGATTTGATGCGGTCGTTGAGCTGGGCGCGGGCCTCGCCGGGATCCGCGTGCTGCTCTTGACGGCGCAGGATCTGGGTCAGGTTGGCCTCGGCGAGAAACCGCAGCGGGACATTCGGGCGGTCGTCCAGATAGGCCGAGCCCTGCACGAAGCGCCGCCGGGCGTCGTCGATAAAGCTCAGGTCCGTGCCGGGCGAGAGGATCGACCAGCGCAGCTCCTCTGGGGTGGCGCCCTTCAGGTTCTCGTTGAAGGCCAGGGTATGGAATAGAATCGCCCGGCCGACGTAGGAGCCATAGGGTGCGAGTCCTTTGTAATGGTCGGTGTCGAGCTGCTGGGCCAGCGCGCTTTGATCGCCATCCACCGCGGCCACGTCGGACTTGATGGCGGGGACGAACTGGCGCTGGCCGAGACGCGTGACGATCTCCTGGCGAATGGGCTCGAAGCCATCGAAGGCGGCGACTCGGACCTTCGTCGTCGGGAGGATGGCAGGGTCCAGAAACTCGGCCGTATTGGCAACGCCGGCCATGCCTTTGGTGGCGTGGGTCAGCGCAATCAGGGCATGCGTTTTTCCGCCGCCGTATTTGGTGTCCAGCCGGAAGATCGCGGCGACCTGATCCGGACTTCCGGCCAGACGCAGACAGACATTGCGCAGCAAATCTTTGAGTCCGCGGGTCGGATGGGTGTTCGCGAAGAACTTGACCGGGTCGAGGTATTCCTGCGGGGCGTCGCCGCGCAGCACCTGGGCAAGGTCAGCCGCGAAGTCCGATTCGGAGATCGTGCCCCTCAGGACGTCCTGGCGCGGCGTGCAGATGTCGAAGATGGTCGGCAAAGTCATGGTCCGTGAGATCTCGCGTCTTGGACTCAGGGCGATGGTTACGGCTGGCTTGGTTTTCGGTCAACCGGTTGGAGCTCGGAGCCTCGGTCTGCTCGGTTCCGATTGTCCGGTGGCCCTCATGATCAACGGGTTTGTAGCACGTCGCGGCAGACGAAACCAACTCCGCCGCGCGATCTTGGCGAGAGGAACGCTGCGATCATCGCTCCCCGCGCTCGATCCGCGTGCGTGCTCGGCGCGGGCGCGATATTCTGAGGTTCTGATCCGGTTGCCGAGTTCGCGTGCAGGACGCACGGTCGCGGTCGGCATCGGCCGGACGCCCCTATTCAAACACTTGAGCGCATCATGAGCGAAGGCATCCTCTTTATCGTCTCCGCCCCGTCCGGCGCCGGGAAGACCTCATTGGTCAAGGCGCTCTTGGCGCGTGATCCCGGCCTTTCGCTGTCGGTCTCTTGCACGACGCGGGCGCCCCGCGCCGGTGAGCAGGACGGCGTCCACTACCAATTCATTGATCAGGCGCGGTTTCGGCAGTCGGTCGCCGCAGGTGAGTTTCTGGAGCATGCGGAGGTCTTCGGCAACCGCTACGGGACCCGCGCGGCCGACGTGCGCGCCGCGCTGGACGCCGGGCGGGATCTGATCCTGGAGATCGACTGGCAGGGCGCGCGGCAGGTGCGCGAGCGCTTCGGCTCGGCGGTCGGGATCTTCGTCGTGCCGCCGTCGATCGCGGAGTTGGAACGCCGCCTGCGCGGGCGAGGCACCGACAGCGATGCGGTCATCGCCGATCGGATGGCGCAGGCGCGCGACGAGATGGCGCATGTCGAAGAGTATGCCTATCTGGTCGTCAACGAGGTGTTCGACACGGCCCTGGAGGCGCTCGTGGCCATCGTCCTCGCGGAGCGTCAGCGTTTCGAGCGGCAGCGACCACGGCTGGGGTTCTTGCTCGATGTCCTGACCTGATGCGGGCGCGCCGTCGCTCCCTGCGGCTTCGCCATGTATGTTAGGCTCTTAGCACAAAGATGCCGCGAGGGCTGGCGGTTCGGAGGGGCATGAACAGCGCGCCCGTCCGCCTGTCGAACAACGACAAGTACTCACACCCGCGTCCGTCGCATTCCCAGGCCCGTTACGGCGGTGCCCCCTGAATTTTCGAGACCCCGATGGAGATGATTTCGCATGGCCAGAATTACCGTTGAGGACTGCCTCGATCACGTCGACAACCGCTTCGACCTAGTGCTGCTCGCAACCAAGCGTGCCCGCCAGTTGGCGAACGGCGTCGAGCCGATCCTGCCCTGGGCCAACGACAAGCCAACCGTCATGGCGCTGCGCGAGATCGCCGCGGGCCATATCTCCACCGCGATGGTGCAGGCCGCGCAGCGCGAGATCGACGAGACCACGGCCGCCCTGGAGCAGGCGCTCGCCGAGGAGCTTGCCTCCGAGCTCGGCGAGGCGGAGCCCAAGGGCGATCCGCGCGAGTAGGTCCGGTATGCGGCTCGACGAGGCTCGGCGAACGACCGCGGGGGTTGGCCGTACAAGGGCCGACGCTCCGGCCGGGCGCGCATCGTCATGAGCCCGTTCGATGTCGGATCCATGCAAACCGCCCTCCTCCCCGTCGTCGCCCCGGCCTCCGAGCACCCGGTTCAGTCCGCAGCGGAGGCATCCGACCGTGCGCCTGTGGCCCGTTATTTGATCAGCGACCTCTGTGCCTACCTCGAGACCTATCTCTCACCGGAGCAGGTCAGCGAGTTCTATCGTGCTTATCTATTCGGCGCAGAGGCGCACGAGGGGCAGAGCCGCAAATCGGGCGAGCCCTACATCTACCATCCGGTCGCGGTCGCGCGCATCCTGGCCGAGATGCACATGGACCATAAGTGCCTGATCGCCGCGCTGCTACACGACGTGATCGAGGACACGCCGGTGACGAAGGAGGACGTCGCGGAGGTCTTCGACGAGGAGATCGCCGATCTCGTCGACGGGGTGAGTAAGCTCTCGCAGATCGAGTTCGAATCGCGTGCCGAGGCCCAGGCGGCGAGCCTGCAGAAGATGCTGCTCGCCATGACGCGCGACATTCGCGTCATCCTGATCAAGCTCGCCGATCGGCTCCACAACATGCGTACGCTCGGGTCCATGCATCCCGATGCCTGTCGACGGATCTCGCGCGAGACGCTCGACATCTTCGCCCCTATCGCCAACCGTCTCGGCATCAGCCGCATCCGCGTCGAGCTCGAAGAGCTGGGCTTCCTGCATCATTGGCCTTGGCGCCGTCACGTGATTCAACGCGCCTTGCAGAAGACCTGCGGTGCGCGCGTCGAGATGGTCGGCACCGTCGAGATGGCCCTCAAACAGGCCCTGCATCAGGAGGATATCCACGGGGAGGTCGATGGCCGGCGCAAACACCTCTACGGCATCTATCGCAAGATGCGCGAGAAGCATCGAGCCTTCTCGGAGGTGGTGGACGTCTTCGCCTTCCGGGTGACGGTGGATCGGGTCGACACCTGTTATCGTGTACTCGGGCTGGTCCACAATCTCTACAAACCCGTGCCGGGGCGCTTCAAGGACTACATCGCCATCCCCAAGGCGAACGGCTATCAATCGCTTCACACGGTGCTCATCGGCCCTCAGGGCATTCACATCGAGATTCAGATCCGCACCGAGGACATGCAGCGCATGGCCGAGTCCGGGATCGCCGCGCACTGGCTCTACAAGAGCGGCGAGCAATCCACGGCCAAGGCCACGACACTGGCCTCGGAGTGGTTGCAAAATCTGCTCGTGATGCAGCATGCGGCCGGCAATTCGGTGGAGTTCCTCGACCATGTGAAGATCGATCTCTTCCCCGACGACGTCTATGTCTTCACGCCCAAGGGTCGGATTCTGACCCTCAAGCGAGGTGCTACGGTCATCGACTTCGCCTATGCGATCCATTCGGATGTCGGCAACACCTGTGTCGCCGCGCGGATCGACCGGCGGATGGTCTCGCTCAGCACGCATCTGCGCAGCGGCCAGACCGTGGAGATCATCAACGCACCCGGTGCCAAGCCGAATGCGGCCTGGCTGAATTTCGTCGTCACCGGCAAGGCCCGCGCGAGCATCCGGGGCTATCTCAAGAACCTCAAGCACCGCGAGGCCCAGGTGCTGGGGCGGCGCCTGTTGAGTGCGGAGCTCGGCGCATTCGGGGTAGATCTGGAGAGCCTCGATCCGATCCGTGTTGCGGCCTATTTGGAAGAGGCCAACCAGCGCACGCTCGACGACCTGCTCGGCGACATCGGGCTCGGCAATCGTCTGGCCGCATTCGTGGCGCGTCGTTTGGCTGCCGGAGACGACGACGAGGCGACCCAAGCGATGCAGGCCGACAAGAATCTGCATCCCCACCGCTTGGCGATTCGCGGCACCGAAGGCATGGTGGTGAGCTTCGCGCGCTGTTGTCGGCCGATCCCGGGCGACACCATCGCCGCGCTCTTCAGCCCGGGGCGCGGGATCGTGGTCCATCGCACTGAATGCCGCAACCTCGGCAGCCTCGAGACCAAGCGCGACAAACGCCTGGATGTCGAATGGGCCAGCGAGCCGGACGGCGAGTTCCCGACCGAGATCCGGGTGGAGATCGGCAATCGACGCGGTGCGCTTGCGATCGTCGCCGGCGCCATCGCCGAGCTGGGCTCGAACATCGAGAACGTCCACTCGCGCGAGAAGGACGGCATGACGACCGCGTTGGAGTTTCTGATCCTCGTGAAAGGCCGTGCCCACCTCGCGCGCATCATGCGCCGCCTGAGACAGATCCCGCTGGTCCTGCGCATCACCCGCGTCCCGCGCTGATCTGACCCTCACGATCCCGCGCAGATCGCCCCGTAGGATGGGTAGAGCAAAGCGAAACCCATCCTCAACGCTCCGATCCCGCGGTTCCCGCTCCCGGCTGGGTAGAGCGCAGCGAACCCCCGACAGGGCGGCGCCGGATGTCGGGTGACGGGTTGCATCCGAAAGGCGTCGGCGCCACCTCCCTCACCAGACGCGTGGTTGGAGGTCGTCCGACCCGCGACCATCAAGCCGTACGCTCTCGGGCGTGCCTCAGACAAGGGTCGACTCATGTCCGAACTCACGCTCGACGAGCGCTGCTCGCTCACACGCCGCATCATGTCGCTTCTGGAAGGCTGGAACCTCGGTGCAAGTGACATCCTGGTGCTCCTTCAACTGCCGGCAAGCATCAAGGCGCGCAACCTCTCGCGCTATCGGGACGAGGAGTGCTTTCCGGATGATCCGCAGGTCAATCGCCGCCTGTCTTATCTGGTGCGGATCGAAGACGCGTTGCATACCTACTTTCCGCGCAACCCGGAGATGCGCCACCTCTGGGTCAAGCGCGCCAACAAGCAGTTCAACAAACGTGCGCCGATCGCCGTGATGGTCGAAGACGGCGAGAGCGGGCTCATCTCCGTCCTCTCGCATCTGGACTGCACCTTCGCGTGGGATATGACGGGGTCGAAGGCCGAATACGGTAAGGGCTGACCAAGCCGCAGCCCTAGCCGATTTCCTGAGAATTCAAAACCCGTAGGTTGTGCTGACGATAGGAAGCACAACCACCGCCTGCGCTCGTTGTGCCTCGCACGGCTCGGCACAACCTACTGCCGGGCGGGGGTTTCGTCGTCAAGCCAGTCGCGTGGCTTGAGGAAACGCTCGTAGAGATCGGCCTCCGGGCTACCGGGCTCGGGGCGGTAGTCGTAGCGCCAGCTCACCTCCGGCGGCAGGGACATCAGGATCGACTCGGTGCGACCGCCCGATTGCAGCCCGAACAGGGTGCCTCGGTCGTAGACCAGGTTGAACTCCACATAGCGACCGCGGCGGTATTTCTGGAAGGCGCGCTCCTCGTCGCCGTATTGCCTAGCCCAGCGGCGATTCACGATGGGCAGGTAGGCCGGCAGATAGGCCTCCGCGACGCTGCGCATGAAGGCGAAGCTGTGCTCGAATCCTCCTTCGCTCAGATCATCAAAGAAGAGTCCGCCCACTCCGCGCGGCTCGGCGCGATGCTTGAGATAGAAATAGCGGTCACACCAGTCCTTGTAGCGCGGATAGACGTCCTCGCCGAACGGCAGACAGGCCTCGCGCGCCGCGCGGTGCCAGTGCCGAACGTCTTCCTCGAAGCCATAATAAGGCGTCAGATCGAAACCGCCGCCGAACCACCAGAGCGGCTCGGCATCGGGCCGCTCCGCGATGAAGAACCGCACGTTCAGATGCGAGGTCGGCACATAGGGATTCTGCGGATGCACGACCAAGGACACGCCCATCGCCTGGAAGCCGCGCCCGGCCAGCTCGGGCCGATTCGCGCTCGCCGAGGGCGGCAGGCGCTCGCCGAAGACGTGCGAAAAGTTGATGCCGCCGCGCTCGAAGACGGCCCCGTCTTGCATGATGCGCGTGCGCCCGCCACCGCCGCCCGGACGCTCCCAGGCATCCTCGCGGAAGTCCGCTCCGCCGTCGGTCTCGCGCAGGGCCGCGCAGATGCGGTCCTGCAGATCGAGCAGATAGGTCTTGACGGCGTCGGCGTCGGGTTGATCGGACATCGCGGCAACTCCTCGCGGGTGCGGTTATCATGAGATGGCTGGTCGGATAGTACCGAATGTTGACCCGTTGAGGTCCCTCTCGCCGAGCTCGACCCGATTGGCCCCCAAGCCCGGCGAGTCCTGCGAGCCATAACACCATCAGGAGACAACCCCATGTCCATCGTTCTGCGCTCGCTGCTGATCGCCCCCGTCCTGCTCGTCGGCTCTGCTCTCGTCTCGGCCGATCAGTCCGTCGCACTGCTGTCCTATCAGTCGTCGGTCCCGGATGCCTGGGTCGCCGAGACGCCCAAGAGCGAGATGCGCCGGCTCCAGTTCAAGGTGCCCGCGCCCCCCGGCGACGAGGGCGGCGACGGGGCGGAGTTCGTCGTCTATTTCTTCGGACCCGGTCAGGGCGGGACGCTGGAGGCCAACATCGAGCGCTGGCAGTCTCAGTTCCAAGATCCCGACGGTGCCCCGGTCGAGCCGACCGTGACGCAGATCGGCACCGAGACGATTCCCGCCACCCTAGTCGAGCTGCGCGGTAGCTACGGCCGCAGCGTCGGCATGGGTCCGGGCGACGATGTGCAGGCCGATCGGATGCTCCTCGCGGGCGTCATCGAGACCCCCGAAGGCAATCTCTTCCCGCAGTTGCACGGCCCGGCGGAGCTGGTCGCTGCACAACGCGACGGCTTCGTCGCGTTCGTGAAGGGGATCCAGCCGGCCGACCAGACGACGCCGTAAGCCAAGCCTCGGGAGTCACGCCGCATGCCACGTCGGATCCTGTTGGTCGTCGTTGCGATCCTGGCCATCGGCCTTTTGGCCGGCGCCGCCGGCTTGGTGTGGATCGCCAAACGCGGCGAGCCGAGCTATGCGGGGTGCCTGGCCATTCCCGGACTCGAAGCCCCGGTGCGCGTTCGTTACGGGCCGCACGCCGTCCCGACGCTCGAGGCCGACAGTCTGCATGACCTGTTGTTCGCTCAAGGCTATGTCGTGGCGCGCGAGCGGATGTGGCAGATGGATCTGCTGCGCCGTCTCGCCGGCGGGCGTTTGGCGGAGGTGTTCGGTGCCCTGGTGCTGCCGGCGGATCGCTTCTTTCGCACCATGGGGCTCGATCGCGAGGCCGAGCGCAGTCTGGCTGTCTTGAACCGCGAGGAGAGGTCTCTCCTCGAGTCCTATGCGGCGGGCGTGAACGCCTATCGGACCGAGGCGACGGCCGAGCGTCGCCTGCCGCTTGAGTACCTGGTCGTCGGCACCGACCCCGCACCCTGGACCCCGCAGGACAGCCTCCTGATCGGCGGCTATATGGCCTGGACCCAGTCTTACAACCTGCGCGCCGAGCTGACCTTTCTGCGTCTGGCGGCCCGCATCGGCCCGGAGCGGGCGCGGGAGCTCTTTCCGACCGATGCCGGGATTCCGGCGCCGGAGGTGTCGCCCGAGCTGGTGCGCGAGCTAGCGCAGGAGCAGGGGCGGACCCGGATGCGCGGTCACCGGCAAGGGCCGACGATCGAGCCCGTGCTTGAGATCGTTGCCCGACTCGGCCTGCCCTTGCCGGCGGCGGCCAGCAACGGCTGGGCGGTGAATGGACCCCGCACGGCGGACGGCGCGGCGTTGCTTGCGAACGATCCCCATCTCGCCGGCTCCATGCCCGGGATCTGGTACATGCTTGAGCTGATGGCGCCGGACCTGCACGTCGCCGGGGCGAGTCTGCCCGGTGTCCCCTTGGTGATGATCGGGCACAACCCTGATCTTGCCTGGGGCTTCACCAGTACCATCGCCGATACGCAGGACATCTTCGTCGAGCGTCTCATGCCCGACGGCAAGAGCGTCGCCCGTGCGGACGGGCGGTCCGAGCCGATCGCGATCCGGGTCGAGCGCATCTCGGTCAAGGGTGCCGATCCGGTCGATCTGGTCATCCGCTCGACCGACAACGGTGTGATCGTCAACGACATCCTGGGTCCGATCACCGAGACGCCGATGGATCTGCCGAGCCTGAACACGCCCCATCTGCTGGCCCTACGCGAGACCAACGATCTTCCCGATCGCGCCTTCCCCGGGTTGCTGCGTCTCAACCAGGCCGAGACGCTTGAGCAGGCCGGCGAGGCCATCCTGGAGTTCAAGCACGTCGTCCTGAACCTCATGTCGGCGCACCGCGATGGCGGGATCGCCCTGCAGGTCAGCGGGGTCCTGCCGCAGCGCGGCAAGGGCTCGGGTGCCTTCCCCTCGCCGGGTTGGGTCGAGGGCTATGCCTGGCAGGGGCTCGTGCCCCAGACGCGCAACCCGCGACGCGTCGATCCGCCCGGGGCGGCCTTGGTGACAGCCAACAACCGGATCGTTCCGGTCGAGTATCCGGTAACCATCAGCAACGCCTGGATGTCGCCCTTTCGCGCCGAGCGCATTGCCGAGCGGCTCGATGCAGCCGGCCCGCTGACGCCCGAGGCGATGGCGGAGATTCAGACCGATCGCATCAGCACCCAGGCACGGCTGGCCCAAGCCGCCCTGCGCAGGATCGAGATCGATCTGCAGGCGGTGGATCAGGCCGTTTGGAACATCGCTGCCGAGGAGCTGCTCGATTGGGACGGCGACATGGCGGGGTCGAGCCGGTCCGCGGCCTTCTATGCCTTGCTCGAGCCGGCGCTCTACAGGGCCCTGTATGAAGACGAGCTGGGCGAGGACCTCGAAGCCATGACCGCGATGGCCATGTTCGCCTACAGCCCCTTGCAGGAGATGCTCCGCAGCGGGCGGTCGAGCTTCTGGGACGATGTGACGACGTCCTGGACCGAGGGTCCGGCCGAGATCTGGGCGCGGGCGCTGAAGGCCGCCAAGGCGGATCTCGATGCCCGTATCCCCGACCCGGAGGATGCGCGTCTGGACCGGATCCGCACCCTGACCTTTCCGCATGCCTTCGGCACCTTGCCCTTGGTCGGCCGTCTCTTCAACGTCGGCCCGATCGGTGTCGGGGGGCATGCGGACACGGTGAACGTCATGAAGCCGATGCCGCTCGCACCCGAGGAGCCCATCTTTATCCCCTCGATGCGGGTCGTCTACACCCCCGCGGATTGGGCAGGTACCCGCGGCGTGCTGCCGCTCGGTCAGTCCGGACACCTCTTTTCGCCCCATCGAACGGATCAGCTCGATGCTTGGCTGACGGGCGCGACCTATCCTTGGCCCTGGAACGGTCCGAGCGAGCAAGAGACGATCGGTGTTCTGATGCTGGCCCCAGGTCTTTAAACCTAAACCGCGCCCAGTGCGGTATGCGATGTTTTTGGATGGGATCGGCCTCGGCAGATTTCAGAACCGCTGGAGCCGGCGCGGTTTAAAGTATTAAAAAAATATTAAATTCTAAACCGCGTCTCACTGGGATCGAGGATATCGCCGAAGCCAAGCGCACAATGAAAACGACGCATGTTGCTCTGGACGCGGTTTAGGTCTCCAGCCAGAAGGTCACGGGTCCCTCGTTGACCAGGCTGACCTGCATGTCTGCACCGAAGCGCCCGGTTGCGACCCGGGGATGCGCGGCATGCGCCCGCGCGACCAGGTCGTCGAACAAGCACTTGCCTTCGTCCGGCGGCGCAGCAGAGGTGAAGCTCGCGCGGGTCCCTTTGCGGGTGTCGGCCGCGAGTGTGAATTGCGGCACCAACAGAAGCCCGCCGCCGATGTCGCGCAGGCTGAGGTTCATGCGGTCGTCGGCATCCGGGAAGACCCGATAGCCGAGCAGACGCTCCAGCAGCCGTTCTCCCCGGGCGGTCGTATCGCCCCGCTGCACGCCGACCAAGACCATCAGGCCGCGCTCGATGGCGCCGATCGTCTCGCCCGAGACCTCGACTTGAGCACGGGAGACACGTTGCAGTAAACCGATCATGCTGAATCGCGTCCGGAGCGGCAGGCTAATTTAGTGGGTTGGGTCGGTCTTGTCTTGATCCATGACATTGGTGCGACGCGATTCAGGAGATGCAAACGCGCTAAAGACCTGAGCCGGTTTCTTGTGGATCAGGCAATCGCATCGGCAAAGCGGTCGGTCGCCGCCACCAAGGCCGTTCGGATGCCGGGCTCGAAGGCCGAGTGACCGGCATCTGTGATCACTTGCAGCTCGGCCCTCGGCCAGGCCTGATGGAGATCCCAGGCCGAGCGCATCGGACAGATGGTGTCGTAACGGCCTTGGATGATGATGCCCGGGATGTCTTGGAGACGGTGTGCGTCGTCGAGCAGCTGATTCGGGCGGAAGAAGGATCGGTTCATGAAGTAATGGCACTCGATCCGCGCCAAGCTCAAGGCGACATGCGGGTGGGCGAAGTGCGCCTCGATGTCCGGATTTGCCCGCAACGTCGCCGTACGCCCCTCCCAGACCGACCAGGCTTGGGCCGCGGCGAGACGGGTCGCCGAGTCCTCGCCGGTCAGACGTCCGTGATAGGCCGAGATCAGGTCGCCGCGCTCCTCGACCGGGATCGGGGCGAGAAACTGCTCCCAATAGTCCGGATAGATCCAGCTTGCGCCCTCTTGATAGAACCAACGAATCTCTTCGTCGCGGCAGAGAAAAATCCCGCGTACGACCAATGCCGTCACACGATCCGGATGCGTCTCTGCATAGGCGAGGGCCAGGGTCGAGCCCCAAGAGCCGCCGAAGACCAGCCAGCGCTCGATCCCGAGTCGCTCGCGGATCCGCTCGATATCGGCGACCAGATCCCAAGTGGTGTTCGCGGACAGGGACGCGTGGGGTGTGGAGCGCCCGCAGCCCCGCTGATCGAACAGGACCGCGCGATAGCGCGCCGGGTCGAAGAAGGCTCGGTGGGGCGGCTCGCAACCCGCACCGGGCCCGCCGTGCAGAAAGACCGCGGGGATGCCGTCCGGCCGACCGCATTCCTCGACATAAAGCCGGTGGTCGTGGCCGACGTCCAGCGTATGGGTCGCAAAGGGCTCGACGGGGCGATAGAGATCGGGCATGGGCGTTGTTCGATGGAGTGATTCGTTATGGTTGAGCCGTCAGCCGTCAGCCGTCAGCCGTCAGCCGTCAGCGATCATCCTTTGGCCTAAACCGCGCTGGCTCCAAAGGTCGTCACGTCTGCCGGGGCCGATCCCTTCCAAAAACATCGCATACCGCGCTGGGCGCGGTTTAGCAAAGAGCCGTCAGCTCTCAGCTTTAAGGCGATTTCCGAGAATAGGCATCCCGACTGTGCATGCCCGGACGACCTGTCGGGACTCTAGTAGGGGCGAATGAATTCGCCCCTACACGCCGGTCGATCCTTTCCCGGAAATCACCTCGGCTCCGGACGCCGAGCCGCGATAGCCACGTCGCGATTAATCGTCGTCTTCACCCTAAACCGCGTACCGCCGTCGCCGGTTGTCGTGTCGAGACTGAATTCACCCTCGAACCCTACCTGTTGCTCTGGACGCGGTTTAGGTGCGACTGGCCCGCTTGCGGTCGTTCTCGGTGAGATGGCGCTTGCGCACCCGAATCGCCGCGGGCGTGATCTCCACCAGCTCGTCGTCTTCGATGAACTCCAGTGCCTGCTCAAGGGTGAACTTCACCGGTGGGGTCAGCAGGATGTTCTCGTCCGAGCCCGCGGCGCGGATGTTGGTCAACTGCTTGGCCTTGAGCGGATTGACGGTGAGATCGTTGTCGCGCGAGTGGATCCCGACCACTTGGCCTTCGTAGACCTCGTCTCCCGGGGAGACCATCATGCGGCCGCGCTCCTGCAGGCTGAAGAGGGCGTAGCCGAGCGCCTTGCCGGTGCCGTTGGAGATGAGTGCGCCGTTGCGCCGCGGGGCGATGCCGCCCGGATTGGCGGGGCGATAGCGGTCGAAGATGTGATACTTCAGCCCGGTACCCGAGGTCATGGACATGAACTCGGTCTGAAAGCCGATGAGCCCGCGCGAGGGGACCTCGTAGTCCAAGCGCACGCGGCCCTTGCCGTCCGGGACCATGTCCTTGAGCTCGCCGCGGCGCTCGCCGAGCGCCTGCATGATCGAGCCCTGCGAGGTCTCCTCGACATCAACCGTGAGCTGCTCGTAAGGCTCGCAGATCTGTCCGTCGATCTCGCGGAAGATGACCTCGGGACGCGAGACGGCCAGCTCGTAGCCTTCGCGGCGCATGGTTTCGAGCAGGATCGACAGATGCAGCTCGCCGCGACCGGAGACCCGGAACTTCTCCGGGTCGTTGCCTTCCTCGACACGCAGGGCAACGTTGTGGATCAGCTCGCGCTCGAGCCGGTCCTTGAGCTGGCGCGAGGTCAGGTACTTGCCGTCGCGCCCGGCGAAGGGCGAGGTGTTGACCTGGAAGGTCATGGTCACGGTCGGCTCGTCGACGGTGAGCGGCGGCAGCGCCTCGGCATGCTCCGGATGACAGAGTGTATCCGAGACGTTCGGCGCCTCAATGCCGGTCAGGGCGACGATGTCCCCGGCAGTGGCGAGCGGGACTTCATGGCGCTCCAGACCGAGATAGCCGTAGACCAGACCGACCTTGGCCTTGTAACGCCCGCCGTCCGGCTTGACCACGACGATCTGCTGGTTCGGCCGCACGCTGCCGTGGCGGATGCGCCCGAGCGCGATGGCCCCGACGAAGGAGCTGTAGTCCAGCGTGGAGATCTGCATCTGGAAGGGCGAATCCGGATCCACCTCGGGCGCCGGGCAGTGCTCGACGATCGCCTCGAAGAGCGGCGTCATGTCGCCCTCGCGCACGGCGTTGTCCAGCCCGGCATAGCCGTTCAGGGCCGAGGCATAGATGATCGGAAAATCGAGCTGCTCGTCGCTCGCTCCGAGCCGGTCGAAGAGATCGAAGACCTGGTCGATGACCCAGTCCGGCCGCGCACCCGGACGGTCGATCTTGTTGATGACCACGATCGGTCGCAGGCCATGCTGGAACGCCTTGCTGGTGACGAATCGTGTCTGCGGCATCGGCCCTTCCTGGGCATCGACCAGCAGGAGCACCGAGTCGACCATGGAGAGTACACGCTCGACCTCGCCGCCGAAGTCGGCATGGCCTGGCGTGTCGACGATGTTGATGCGGTAGTCGCGCCAGCGCAGCGCGGTGTTCTTGGAGGTGATGGTGATGCCGCGCTCCTTCTCCAGCGCGTTGGAATCCATCACGCGTTCGACCGGCCCGAAGCGATCCCCCAGCGTGCCCGATTGCTGCAGCAGCTTGTCCACCAGCGTGGTCTTGCCATGATCGACATGGGCGATGATGGCGATATTGCGTAACGTCTCGATCACGAGTGGAGCTCCGGAGAAGATGAAATCGGGGTCGGGTCGGGCGATGGGTTCGGTTCGAGCGGAAAATCGGGGTGCCGAGCCAGCGTGAGAGTATATACCCTACGCCCGTGAATATTCGGTGATCGAAACAACCGGCTTCGCAAGTCGCGAGACATGCGGATCGGCCATGGCCGGATGTGTTTGCGGATGTGTTCTCGGGGATGCACGGGCCGAGGCATCGAACGCCACCGGCCGGGAGGTCGAAACGATTTGATGCGGATCCCGCTTCAGCCGATGGGACTCATCGATCGTTGCCGAACCTAGCCTCCAGGTAGCGGGCGACCGATTCTTCATGGTTGCTCCCGATCTGCTCCAGTTGCGGCAGTGCCTCCTTGAGGCGCGGGTCGGCATTGGCCATGAGGATGCCGGTTCCGGCGAGGCTCAGCATCTCGCGATCGTTCATGCCGTCGCCGAAGGCGATGACCTCGGAGAGCGCGATCCCCATGCGCCCAGCAACAACGGCGAGAGCCGCCCCCTTGGAGACCTCCGCGGCCATGACCTCCAGGGTCACCGGCAGCGAGAAGGTGGTGGACACGCGATCCCCGACATGCTCCGAGATGAGCGTCTCCAGCCGCCTCAGCTCGGATGGCTCGCCATAATAGAAGACCTTGAGGACGTCATCCGGCGCCAGGGCGCCGAGATCCGCGATTCGGTAGTGAAAGCCGGAATCACGGTGATACCGGAGCAGATCCGGTTCCGCGCGTTCCACCAGCCAGTCCTCGCTGCGGTAGAGGTTCACGTGAACGGTTCGGAAGGCAGGGTCGCCGATCAAGAATCGAACGCACTCGGGATCAATCGGGCTGCGCTGCACCAGACGCGCCTGATGGTCATGGACGGCGGCCCCGTTCGACGAGATCAGACAGCCGTTGCCGCCGAGCGCGTCGGACAGCAAACGGATGTCCTGAAAATGCCGGCCGGACGCGAGCATGAGCTCGATCCCCCGAGCGCGCAGGCGGGCGAGCACCGAGCGGGAGTAGTCTCCCAAACGGTGCTCCGGCGTGAGGAGCGTGCCGTCGAGGTCGCAGACGACGAGCCTGCACAGGGCGTGACTGGACATCAACAGCGACCCGAGCGCATCCGGCTCAGACGGCCTTGTAGATCTGCGCCCCTTCCTTTCTGAACTCGCTCGCCTTCTCCTTCATGCCTTCCTCGATGGCGATCTCCACGTCGTCGAGTCGATGTGCCTG
Source organism: Thiocapsa sp. C2-2m (assembly GCF_041903745.1). NCBI lineage: Bacteria > Pseudomonadati > Pseudomonadota > Gammaproteobacteria > Chromatiales > Chromatiaceae > Thiocapsa > Thiocapsa sp. C2-2m. The sequence continues at coordinate 42,606 of NZ_JBBWVD010000034.1, forward strand.
TGCATAGTCACGCACGTCCTGCGTGATCTTCATCGAGCAGAAATGCGGACCGCACATGGAGCAGAAGTGGGCGACCTTGTGCGACTCGTGCGGCATGGTCTGGTCGTGGAATTCGCGTGCACGCTCGGGATCCAGCGAGAGGTTGAACTGGTCCTCCCAACGGAACTCGAAGCGGGCCTTCGACAGCGCATTGTCGCGGATCTGAGCGCCGGGCAGACCCTTGGCGAGATCCGCGCCGTGTGCGGCGATCTTGTAGGTGACGATGCCGTCGCGCACGTCCTGTTTGTCGGGTAGGCCCAGATGCTCCTTGGGCGTGACGTAGCAGAGCATGGCGGTGCCGTACCAGCCGATGTTGGCGGCGCCGATGCCGGAGGTGATGTGGTCGTAGGCCGGGGCGATGTCCGTGATCAGCGGACCCAAGGTGTAGAAGGGCGCCTCGTAACAGTCGGCCAGCTCCTTGGTGACGTTCTCCTCGATCATCTGCAGCGGCACATGGCCGGGGCCTTCGATCATGACCTGAACGTCGTGCTCCCAGGCGAGCTTGGTCAGCTCCCCCAAGGTCTCCAGCTCCGCGAACTGGGCGGCGTCGTTGGCGTCGGCGATCGATCCGGGGCGCAGCCCGTCACCCAGGCTGAAGGAGACGTCGTACGCCTTCATGATCTCGCAGATCTCGCCGAAGTGGGTGTAGAGGAAGTTCTCCTTGTGGTGTGCCAGACACCACTTGGCCAGGATGGAGCCGCCGCGCGAGACGATGCCGGTGAGGCGCTCCGCAGTCAGTGGGACATAGCGCAACAGGACGCCGGCGTGGATGGTGAAGTAGTCCACGCCCTGCTCGGCCTGCTCGATAAGCGTGTCGCGGAACATCTCCCAGGTCAGCTCCTCGGGCTTGCCGTCGACCTTCTCAAGCGCCTGGTAGATCGGCACGGTACCGATCGGCACGGGTGCGTTGCGCAGGATCCACTCGCGGGTCTCGTGGATGTTCTTGCCGGTGGAAAGATCCATGAGGGTGTCGCCGCCCCAGCGCGCCGACCAGACCATCTTCTCGACCTCCTCCTCGATGCCTGAGGTGACGGCCGAGTTACCGATGTTGGTGTTGATCTTCACCCGGAAGTTGCGCCCGATGATCATGGGCTCCAGCTCGGGGTGGTTGATGTTGGCCGGGATGATGGCGCGCCCGCGGGCGATCTCGTCGCGGACGAACTCGGGAGTGATGGTGTCGGGCAGGCTGGCGCCGAAGGAGTGGCCGCGATGCTGGCGCAGGAGCTTGGCGTAACGCGGATCGGCGCGCAGCGCATCCAGACGCATGTTCTCGCGGATGGCGACGAACTCCATCTCGGGCGTGACGGTGCCGGCTCGTGCGTAGTGCATCTGGGTGACGTTGCGCCCCGGCTTGCCGCGACGCGGGGTGCGAATATGCTCGAAGCGCAGATGCGCGAGCCGCGGATCGGATTGGCGCTGGCGACCGAACGCGGAGGTGGGTCCGTCGAGCTGCTCGGTGTCGCCGCGCTCCTGGATCCAGGCGCTGCGCAGATCGGCCAGGCCGGCGAGCAGATCGATGTGCGCGGAGGGATCCGTGTAGGGTCCCGAGGTATCATAGATCATGATCGCCGGATTCTCCTCGATCCCCGCGTTGGTCTGTGTCGGGGTCAGGGTGACCTCGCGCATCGGGACGCGCAGGTCCGGACGGGATCCCGTCACATAGACCTTGCGCGAGCTCGGAAAGGGCCGCGTGACCTCGTCGGACAGCTCGGCGGTCTTCTGGACGAAGGCCTGTGGGATAGCGCTCATGGAATCTCCTCTCGACGGACGCGTGGCGTATGGTGGCGACTGTGATATGGGGCCGGATCGGCCGTAAAAGCTGCGGCTCGAAAGGATGACGGCGGACGGTGGTCGGCGGGAGGCGCGGCGGGGTCATCGGGATGCAAACGCATCCCGAGTCGAGGCGGCAGGAACCGAGAGCCGACAAGGCTCATGAGATACACTACCCGGATGGTTGCGCGGGCCGTTCGATGGATGTGCCCGGCGGGCTCCGTCATCGTTGCGGGCCGGCGCCCTTGATCCGTCCTCGTCGCCTGCTTTCCTGCGCCGGCATGATCCGGATCAGGTTCGAAGGGTCTTTCTCAGCCCGGCGCGTGACTGCATCATGGAACCGTGCGGTGCCGGTCGGTCGACAGGCCCTCTCGGTCGGATTCGGTCACGCGTACCGGACACCCCCAGCAGCATGTCCGCGGAAACTAACGAAAGACTGCCGGGATTTCAACCCGATCGAACCGAGGGTACTCCGCGGACCGGCGTTACACTTGACCTTCGGGTTCGGGCTGCCGATCCCGAAGTCGGTCTCAAGGGAGTCTGCCCGCGTGGACGGTGTCGGACCAGGCAACGGCAGACAGGATCTCTCGACGCCCCACCGAGGCGCTTTCGCTCATGAACGAAGCAGATATCGCGGTTACCGAGAATAGGATCTTCTATCTTGGCAGCGACTTGACGTTGCAGACCGGGCTCGCGAGCATGATTGGGCCGGCCGGGTTGCACCTGGATGCCTTCGAGGATCTCGACGCGCTCGAAGCCGCGCTCGGGCGGGCGCGGCCCGCGGCGCTGATCCTCGATCTGCGCTACGTCTCTTTCGGTGCCGGCCCATCCGGTTTGATCGAGCGCCTGACGGGAACCGGGAACACGAAGCCCGAGGTGGTCTGTATCGCCGCCGCCGAGAACATCGAGACGCGGCTCCAGGTGATGCGCGCCGGTGCGCGCGGCTATTTTCCGACGCCGGTTGCGGTATCCGACTTGGCCAAGCGACTCGTCGAGCTGAGCGGTCCGACCAAGAGCAGCCGACCCCGGATCCTGGTCGTCGAAGACGACCCGCTGCAGGCCAAATACATCGCGTTGCTGCTGAGCAAGGCGGGGATGGAGCCGCACATCGTCGATCGACCGCTCGAGATCCTGCGGAAGATGCATGATGTTCGGCCGGATCTGATCCTGATGGATCTCTACATGCCGGATGCGAGCGGAACCGAGCTGACCGCGATTATTCGGGATCACGGCGAGTACTTCGATACGCCTATTATCTTTCTCTCTGCCGAGACCGACCCGGACAAGCAGCTGGAGGCGTTGCGGGTCGGCGGCGACAGCTTCATCGCCAAGCCGATCCAGCGCGAGCAGCTCATCGGTGCGATCGAGCATCGCATCCGGCTGTCGCGTCTGCTCAAGGATCGCCGAGTCAACGCCGATCAGCCCGAGGGCATTCCGGGTGCGCTCTCGAAGGAGACGTTTCTGCTTGGTCTCGATCGCGTGGTGCGCGACCCGGAGGCGCCGTCGCCCGGGGTCGGTCTTGTGCTGATCGAGCTCGATCGGTATCAGGACATCTCCAATGCCTTGGGGATCGATGGCACGGAGCGGCTGTTGCGTCAGCTCGAGGAGAAGCTCGTCGACCAGCTTGCCCCGCAGGAGTGCGCTGCGCGCCTGGATGACTTTACCTTCGCCGTGCTGGCCAGGCGAGCGACCCGCGAGGCGTTGGAGAGGTTTGCGGAGCAGCTGCTGCGGACCTTTGCCGACACCAAGCTTCGGGTCCAGGACAAGCGCTTTGCGCTCACCGTGACAATCGGAATCGGGCTCTTTACGCCACCCGCCGACGACGCCATTACGATGGTCTCGCGCAGCCGCACCACCGCAGCGCGGGCGCGGCAGGCGGGCGGCAATCGGGTGCGGGTCTGGACTCCCGTCGTCGCCCCCGATCGCGGCTCGGACTACGAGCGTCTGCTCAAGCAGTTGATCGACACCGCCGTCAACCAGAACGGACTGCTGCTGATGTTTCAGCCGATCGTCTCGCTCGGGGCGAACGTCGGCGAGCTCTACGAGGTGCAGCTCCGCTTGCGCACGCTCGACGGGGAGTACGTTCCGGCTGCCGATTTTCTGCCAGTGGCCAAGCGTAGCGGATGGATGTCGAGGATCGACCGTTGGGTGCTGGAGCACGCGCTCGATGTCATGGACGCAGAGCGCAAGTCGCACCCCAAGCTGCGTCTTATGATCCATCAAAGCGTCGCGTCGGTCGCGGCCGAAGAATGGCTCCCCTGGTTTCGCGATCAGATGGTTCGTCGCAATCTGATCCGGCGCCGCCCGTTGCTTCAGTTCCAGATGCAAGACGTCCGAGAGCACTTGGCCGCGGCCAGGCCGCTTGTCGATGTCCTGCGCAGATACGGGATTCAGGTCTGCGTCGTCAACGTCACGGGCAATGCGGCGGATTTGGGCCTGCTGGCGGAGTTGCCGGTCGCCTTTGCCAAGCTCTCCTTCGCGACCCTCATCAACGCCGATCCGGCCGAGCTGCTCCAAGTGGTTCAGCGGATCAGAACACATGGTGCATCCGTCATCGCGGCCGGCATCGAAGATCAAGCCACGATCGTGCGGGTTTGGAATTGTCGGCCCGACTATATTCAAGGCAACGCGGTCCAGATGCCGAGCAGCGAGTTGAGCTACGATTTCCATCACTCCACTGATGACATCTGAACCGCGTCCCTCGCGATGGTCGAGTGTCGGGAGCGGCAAAGGCATGCGCGTACCCCGGGATCAGTGGCGGGCGCGGGTCGGGGATCACATGTCATGACACTGAAGGGTTCGATGCCTGTCGCGGATGTCGCGCCGCCGCCCAATCATGCAGGTCGGTTGATTCTTGCGCCCCGCGCTGCCGAGGTCTGTCCGGATCGGGATCGGCTCGTCCGCATCCTGTCCGATGCGGGGTTTATCGCGGATCGCATCCCGGATCGCGAGTTCGCCTATCGCGTCGGGCCCGAGTTTTCCGCGCTGCTCGCCTTCGTCGGGTGCGCGGTCGCGATCGCGAGTGAACCGCAGACGGGCAGCGCCTTTTCTCACGTCGTGGTCCCGCTGGCTTCGGACTATCCGCGCTGGTGCTACGGCCGCAATACACGCGCACCGCGGTGTCCTGGATGCCGCGCTCGCTTGAGCGATTGGCCGCTGTACGTCGAGCAATTCGTGCAATCGGCGAGAACGTCCGGTTCGGATCGGCAGGAATCAGCCATAGTCTGCCCGAGTTGCGGCGTGTGTCGTCCGATTTGGTCTTGGGATTGGAAGCGGCAGGGTGGGTTTGCGCGCCTGCTCATCCAGGTCGAGGAGATCTTTCCGGGCGAGGCGGTGCCGACAGATGCCTTGCTCGCATTGCTCAAGCAACAGAGCGGCTGTGCGTGGCGCTATTTTTACGTGCAGGATTAAACCGCGCCCAGTGGGGTATGCGATGTTTTTGGATGGGATCGACCCCGGCAGACTTGACGACCGCTGGAGCCGGCGCAGTTTAAGATATCAAAAAACATTAAAATTTAAACCGCGTCCCCGCTAAGGGCCGTGGATGCACCAAACGTCGAGCTCACTCGAAAATCAGCATTTCGCTCTGGACGCGGTTTAAGCGAGCGGGCCAGTGATTGACCCAGTGAAGCTGTGAAGTGATCGGCGACGCCGGGAAGCCCGGCTCGTCCGGTTTAGTGCGTCCGGTTCAGCGCGCCGATTTCGGATCCGGCCGGGGTTGGTCTGCCGAGAAGGAAACGCCCTCGGGCAATTCGATCGTCATACTGATCGGAAGGTGATCCGACAAGGCATAATCGACCACGCGAGCGGCGATCACGCGCAGCGGCTGAGAGACCAGGATGTGATCCAGATTGTGCGTCGGACGCCAGCTCGGGAAGGTCTTGAGCTCGCAGTCGAGTCCGCGCATAGCGGCTTTTCGGACCATGGCTCGGAGCCCTTTCGAATCGCACCCGCAGTTGAAGTCGCCCATGATGACGAGATACGGGTGTTGCTCGGACAGTGCGATCAGGTAATCGAGTTGACGCCGCCGTGCGCGCCATCCGAGGGCCAGATGTACGATCGCCACGGCGAGGGTCTCGTGGTCCGAAAGCCCGAGCTCCGCGACGACGGCGCCCCGTCCCGGGAGGCCGGGGAGCTTGTGCTCGGTGATTCGCTGCGGATGCAGGCGGCTGAGAAGCCCGTTGCTGTGCTGTGCGAAGGGGCCGAGGTTGCGGTTGACCTGCCTGTACCAGTGCGGAAAGGCGCCGTGGCGAGCCAGATACTGGATCTGGTCGATGTAGGCGCTGCGCAGGGAGCCGGCGTCGACCTCTTGGAGGCCAACCAGGTCGAACTGATGCAGCAGTTGAGCGATGCGGGTCAGATTCGCCAGTCGTTCGGGGTGCGGGAGGATGTGCTTCCAACTATTGGTGAAGTAGTCGCTGTAGCGGCGCGAGTAGATCCCGGCCTGCACATTGAAGCTCAAGAGCTTGAGACGGCGTGCGTCGGTCGAAAGCGAGGACGCATGGGAGACGGTTTGATGGTGCGCGTGGCCAGGTATCCCATCGGTCGGCTCGGCGCCTGCGGCCGGGCTCGCTCGCCTCGTCTGCCCGGTCGCGATCGCCGCGCGCTCGACTCCCACGGCTTCGATCAAGCCTGGTTCGGTCGGCCCTGAGTCCAGTGCTCCGATGACCAATCTCCGAAATCGACGGTCACCCCGCGGACGGGATGCGCAAAGCGACGGATCGGAAACGACTCCTCCGTGAGCCGCCCCGGTTGCCGCGCGTGACTTACTTGCTCAACCCTTGAATGTACTGAGACACCGCGGCGATCTCCTGATCGCTCAGCCGAGCCGCGGCGCCGCGCATCATCGCGTTCGGATCGTTGGCACGCAGCGCACCGCGGAAGTGCTCGAGGGTCTGCTTGGTGTAGTCCGCGTGCTGGGCCGAAACCCGCGGAAACTTGGCGAGCGACTGGCCTTGCCCGGCCGGGCCGTGACATCCGCTGCACGCCGGGACGCCGGTCTCCGGATTGCCCCAGCGATAGATGGATTCGCCCATGCTCGCCAACTCGGCATCCGCCGTGCCAGGGGTCTTGGGCTGAGTCGCGTAGTAGGCGGCCAGATCGAGGACCTCTTGATCGGTCAACGGCATGGCCATCGGGGTCATTTGCTCGTTGGCGCGGCGACCGGCCTTGTAGTCGGTCAACTGTTTCACGATGTATTCCGGGTGCTGTCCGGCCAGCTTAGGCCAGATCGGTACGATGCTGTTGCCTTGGGGACCGTGGCAGGCGATGCATACGCCGTTGGCTTTCGCTTCGCCGGCTTGCGGGTCTCCGACCTGAGGGGCGGCAACTTGGAGCCCTTGGGACGCGTGTGCCGCGCCACTTACCAAAGCCGTTGCCATCGTCACTGTTATCAGCCAGTTCTTTACCATGGAGGATGCCTAATCGGGTCGTGATTCATGGCCGCGACACCTTGCGCGGATCGACGGCCTGGTCGGGGGGCGAGAAAACCCATGGATGTATATCAGAACATCCGCATATGGGTCAAACCAGCGGTGTCTCGCATCCATCCAAACGAGGCCGTTTCACCTGCTCGAGGACAGGCAAGGAGCAAAAAAATTCCGTCATCCGGCGTCGTGATCCGGATCGTTTGACCATGAGCGTACTGCCGATGTCAACACATGGGCGGCGATGAAGGATCGGTCCTCGTCGGCCGCGTGGCGCTTGTCACTCTCGGCGTCGGTCCGATCTCAATGATTCATGTGCTTCATCGGTGCCTCGATTCGGCGCACCGGCGCCTGAACGGGCTTGCGCGAGCCGTCTTCGAAGATCAGGGTGAGATCGACCGCGTCTCCCGGCTCCAGGGGTTGTTTGAGGCCGATGAGCATGACATGCAGGCCGCCCGGCTTGAGGGTAACCGTCTCCCCGGCGGGCACTTCGATCTTCTCGATCCGGCGCATCCGCATCATCCCGCCTTCTTCGACGTGCGTGTGCAGCTCGACGATCTCCGAGACAGCGCTCTCGGCACCGACCAGCGCCTGGTTCTCCGCGGTTTGGTTCTCCAGGGACATGAAGACGGCGCTGTTCGGCTGGCCGGGCGGTACCGCCCGAGCGTAGGGATCGCCGATCGAGAGCTCCGCGCCAAGAGCGGAGAAGGAAGCGGCGAAGGAAATGGCGGTGAAGAAGGTGGCCGCGAGCAGTGGCAATGCATATCCGGGCATGATGTGTCCTCCAACAGACGGCATGGGTTGCGGGGTTCGGCGGGTTAAGGTTCGGACTGATTCTCGGCGGGCGGGCTCGATCCCAGCAGTGTTCGGATCGCCGCGACGATCTCCGCGGAGGGCGTGGCGTGATCGAGGTTGCGCACGAGCTTGCCTTGCGTGTCCACAAGATGACTGTAGGCGGAGTGATCCACGACGTAACCCATCGCCGAATCGTCGAGGTCGGTACGCCGGTAGGCTGCGCCGTAGAGCTTGGCGACCTCGGCGATTTGCTCGGTCGTGCCGGTTAGGCCGATGATCTCGGGGTGAAAATAGCCACTATACTCGGCGAGCCGCTCGACCGAATCCCGCTCGGGGTCGACGCTCACGAAGAGGACCCGGACCCGTTCCAACTCTTCGGGCGTCAGCGCCTTGAGCGCGCCTGCGATCAGGACCAGATTGGTCGGACAGATATCCGGACACCAGGTGTAGCCGAAGTAGATCAGAACCACGTTGCCGCGAAGATCGGCGAGGGCGACCGGGCCGTTTGCGGAGTCGAGAACAAAGTCACCGCCTTGCGGCGGCGAGGCCAGTTCCAGCGTGCTGTGCTTTGGCCCTTCCGGATCCACACCGACCCCGCTCGGGGTCCAATACAACAGCCATGCCAAGAGTCCGACGAGGACCAGGATTACGATGATCAGCAGCTTTCGCGTCATGATCGGGAGCCAGGCGGGGGAGAGTCGATCCCTGCATCTTGGGCAGCGGTGTGCGATTCGCCTTGACGTACGTCAATTACCCGGCGAAGACCCGGATAGGCGCGTGCTTTTGCGCGATAAGACCCGTGCCATGCGCCATTCGCCTCGATTGTACGAACCCTGTCGTGCTCGGCCTCGTCGGGCGGTGCAGACGTGCGCGCTCTGACCGGATGGTGGCAGTCGCGCGTGCTCGAGCGCGAGCGGGCGCGCGTCGACCCACACGACTTGGCGCGTGTCCGGGACGCCCTCCCGCTGCTCGATGACCTGACCGAAGAGGAGATCCGGCGTCTCGCCGATCTGGCCCTCCTCTTCCTGCGCGATAAACGTCTGGACCCCGCGCAAGGGCTTGAGCTGACGGACACGATGCGTCTGGCGATTGCCCTGCAGGCCTGTCTTCCCGTCCTTGAGCTGGGGCTGGATTGGTACCGCGGCTGGTATGCGGTCATCGTCTATCCGGAGGAGTTCGTTCCCGAGCGCGAGGTCATGGGCGACGACGGCGTGGTCTGGACCGAGCAGGAGGCGAAAAGCGGCGAGGCATGGGAGCAGGGGCCGGTCATCCTCTCGTGGGCGGATGTCGAGGCCGGGATGGAGCGCGACGGCTACAACGTCGTGATCCATGAGCTGGCTCACAAGCTCGACATGCGCGACGGGGCAGCGAACGGCTGCCCGCCGCTGCATGCCGGCATGTCGCCGAAGGTCTGGGCGGAGACCTTCTCCGCCGCCTACGAAGACCTGTGTCGACGAGTCGACGCCGACGAGGAAACACCGATCGACCCCTACGCGACAGAGTCGCCTGCCGAGTTTTTCGCCGTGCTCAGCGAGGGATTCTTCGAGCTGCCCGATCTCGTTCATTCCGAATACCCGGCGGTCTACGAGCAGATGCGGCTGTTCTACCGGCAAGACCCTTTGGCGCGACTCACTGCCGTTGCGGATGAGGTTCGACCGGCGCCTTAGCCGCGTCGGGCGTTGCGCCGAATCCCACACCTCGATTGCGCCGGGGCTGTCGTGATCCCGACAAGCGCTTGGCTCGGGTGCTGTCGTCTGTAATTCTTTCAGTCGGTTAACCCATCGCAAAGACCGGGCATGGTCTTTGCTTATCTGCCTTTCAGAGACATCTTTTCGCGGGGCCTGTGCCCCATCTCCGGAGGCAGCGTGATGGAGTTGAAGGTGATTGCCGATGCCGCGGGCGTGCCCGGCGGCGGTTGCGCGTCGAGCGGCTGCGGTGCCGGCGGCGAGAAGCTCGCTCATCTGCCCGAGGCGATCCGCGCCAAGATCAACAATCATCCCTGTTTCTCCGAGGATGCGCATCATCACTATGCGCGGATGCATGTTGCCGTCGCTCCCGCCTGCAACATCCAGTGTCACTACTGTAATCGCAAGTACGACTGCTCCAACGAGTCGCGCCCGGGTGTTGTCTCCGAGGTGCTGACCCCGGATCAGGCGGTCAAAAAGGTCATCGCCGTCGCCGCGGCCATCCCCCAGATGACGGTGCTCGGCATCGCCGGTCCGGGCGATCCGCTCGCCAATCCGCAGCGCACCTTGGAGACCTTTCGCCAGCTCTCCGAGAAGGCCCCGGACATTAAGCTGTGCGTCTCCACCAACGGGCTCGCGCTGCCCGACCTGGTCGACGAGATCTGCAAGCACAACATCGAGCACGTCACCATCACCATCAACTGCGTCGACCCGGACGTTGGCGCCAAGATCTATCCCTGGATCTTCTGGAACAATCGGCGGGTGACCGGGCGCAAGGCGGCCGAGATCCTGATCGAGCAGCAGCAGAAGGGCCTTGAGATGCTGGTCGCGCGCGGTGTCCTGGTCAAGGTCAACTCGGTGCTGATCCCGGGTGTGAACGCCGAGCATCTCAAGGAGGTCAGCCGGGTCGTCAAGGCCAAGGGGGCCTTCCTGCACAATGTCATGCCGCTCATCGCCGAGCCCGAGCACGGGACCTTCTACGGGTTGATGGGCCAACGCGGACCGACCAACGAGGAGCTGAGCGCACTGCAGGATGCCTGCGCCGGGGACATGGCCATGATGCGCCATTGCCGCCAATGCCGCGCGGATGCCGTCGGCATGCTCGGCGAGGATCGGGGCGACGAGTTCACACTCGACAAGATCGCGGAGCAGGAGGTCGATTACGCCGCCGCGATGGCCCGTCGTGCGGAGGTCCATGCCGCCATCGAGGCCAGCCGCATGGCGCAGCGCAACCAGTCCAGCGAGACCTTCGTCTCCATCGCCTCCTTGACCCGGCGTCGCCCCGCGCGCCCCGAGCCCCGTCCGGTGTTGATGGCGGTGGCCACCACCGGCGGCGGCGTGATCAACCAGCATTTTGGCCACGCCCGCGAGTTCCTGGTCTACGAGGCCAGCGCGAACGACGTGCGCTTCGTTGGTCACCGCAAGGTCGACCTCTATTGCTCCGGAGACGAGACCTGCGGCGACGGCGAGTCCGTTCTGGCCAAGACCATCCGTGTGCTCGACGGCTGCGAGGTCGTGCTCTGCTCGCGCATCGGCTACGAGCCTTGGGGCCAGCTAGAGGCCGCCGGAATCGCGCCGAACGGAGAGCATGCGATGGAGCCGATCGAGGAGGCGATTGCCGCGGTGTATCGCGAGATGGGGGAGGCGGGGCTGCTTGAACGCCCCGACGGCGCCGAACATCGCATGAGCGCTTAAACCGCGCCCGGTGCGGTACGCGATGTTCTTGGATGGGATCGGCTCCGGCAGATTGAACGACCGTTGGAGTCGGCGCGGTTTAAGGTATTAGAAGATAATAAATTCGAAACCGCGTTTCCGCAAAGGTCGGAGAAATCCTTGGGCCCGACACGCGATGAAAACGATGCAGTTCACTTTGGACGCGGTTTAGAGCGCAACACCAGACGAGACCCAGGGGAGACCAGTCATGGCATACAAGATTATCGAAGGGTGTGTAAATTGCTGGGCGTGCCTGCCGCTCTGTCCGAGCGAGGCGATCCGGGACGCAAGTCCGCATTTCATAATTGACGCACGCGCCTGCACCGAGTGCGAGGGCGACTTCGGCGATCCGCAGTGCGCGAGCATCTGCCCGATCGAGGGGGTCATTCTGGACGGTCTCGGGGTGCCGGTGAATCCGCCGGGGTCGCTGACCGGGATCCCGCCGGATCGGTGGGCGGAGATACGCACCCAGATCCAGGCTCGCTGAACCGCGCTCCGTGTGATCCGCGACCTTGGAGTGGTGCAGGCTTCGGTGTAGTCCGCGGCATTGGTGGGGCGCGGTTCAGGATTTTTTATCCGGTTGATTCAAATTGGAAAGGTGAGTTGATGTCGTCTGTGCTGTTCTACGAGAAGCCGGGGTGTTTGTCCAACGCCAAGCAGAAGGCGTTGCTGACGTCGCTCGGGCATCGTCTGACCGTGCGGAATCTGCTCGCCGAGCCTTGGACCGACGCGCGGCTGCGGCCGTTTTTCGGGGATCTGCCGGTGGTCGAGTGGTTCAATCCGACTGCACCTCGGATCAAGCGGGGCGAGGTTCGGCCCGAGACCCTGGATGAGGCGACGGCCTTGGCCCTGATGCTGGAGGATCCGCTGCTGATCCGTCGACCTTTGATCGAATCCGAGCATGGCCTGGGTTGTGGCTTCGAGCCGGGTTCGTTGCTCGACGCGCTCGGTGTGACGCTCGTGGTCGATCAGGATCTGCAGTCCTGCTCCCGAAGCGGCCTAGATCCCCGGTGCGATCTGCCGGCCGACGGAGCGGTCGCCTGATGTCGCCCGCATCCTCGGCGATCGCTCGGGATCTCGCCGGTCATGGCGAGGCCGTGGCAGTGGCGCCCGGGGTGCACTGGATCGGCGCGCTCGATCCGGGTCTGCGCACCTTCGACATCATCCTGCGCACGGCCAACGGCACGACCTACAACAGCTATCTGGTGCGCGGGGAGGAGGGTGTCGCGGTCATCGACACGGTGAAGGCCGAGTTCGCCGAAGACTTCTTCGCGCGTCTGGAGTCGGTCGCCCGCTACGACGAGATCCGTGTCATCGTACTCAACCATCTGGAGCCGGATCACACCGGGGCGCTGCCCGAGCTGATGCGCCGCGCGCCCCAAGCGCAGCTCTACATCTCCAAGCGCGCGACGGCCATGCTCAAGGCGCTGCTCAAACCGAGCGACGACCGGCCGCTGACCTACAAGACGGTCGGAACGGGCGACGAGGTCTCGCTCGGCGGAAGGACCTTGCGCTTTCTGCATACGCCCTTCCTGCATTGGCCCGATACCCAGTGCACCTGGCTGGTGGAAGAGGGGGTTCTTTTCTCGGGCGATGTCTTCGGCTGCCACCATTGCGACGCGCGGCTCTTCAACGACATCTGCGGCGATTTCCGCTTCGCGTTCGACTACTACTACGCCCACATCATGCGGCCCTTCAAGAGTTACGTGGTCGATGCACTCAAGCTGATCGAGCCGCTGCCGATCAAACTGATCGCCCCGACCCATGGACCCATCCTGCGGGATCGACCGCGCCGCTATGTCACCCGCTATCGCGAGCTGTCCACGCCAAGTTTGGCCGAGCGTATCGATCAAGGCGAGCGCTCGCTGATCATCTTCTACATGAGCGCCTACGGCAGCACCGCGCGCATGGCCGAGGCAATCCGCGCCGGGGTGGAAGTCGAGTCCGGGATCCGCGTGTCGCTCTACGACCTCGAAGGCGGGGAGATCCAGCCCTTCGTGGATCTGATCGAGTCCGCCGATGCCCTGGTCCTGGGCTCGCCGACGATCAACGGGGATGCGGCCAAGCCGATTTGGGATCTGCTCTCCTCGCTCGCCGTGATCGATCTGAAAGGCAAGCTCGGCGCCGCCTTCGGGTCCTACGGCTGGACCGGCGAGGCGGTGAAGATGATCGAGGACCGCCTGCGCGGGCTGAAGCTCCGTGTCCCGGTCGCGGGTCTGCGCATCAAGCTCATCCCGACGGAGGAGGAGCTCGAGGAGTGCCGCGACTTCGGACGAGCGCTGGCCGGCGCCCTCGTGCGCGGCGAGCAGGGGCGGGTCATCGACTTCGCCGATTTGGGCTAAACCGCCTCTCGCGTGAGATCGCCGACGTCGAGAAGGGGTCGCTCTCGTCCCACGGCGAGACGTTGACGCGGCGCGGTTTAGATTGAATCGTCAAAAACGTCAATGACACGATTTCATCATCATCAACCATCGACAATTCAGGAGTCAGACACCATGGCGAAAGCCAAGATTACCTTTTCGGATATCGAGCAGACCGTCAACGTTCCAGCCGGAACGCGGGTCATCGAGGTCTCCGAGCGGATCGGCGCCGGCATCATCTACGGCTGCCGCGAGGGCGACTGCGGCACCTGCATGATGCATGTGGAGGAGGGTTGGAACAATCTGACCGAGCCCTCCGTGCTGGAGGAAAAGGTCCTGCGCGAGAACATGGCCAGCCGTCATGACCGGCTCGCCTGCCAGGCTCAGATCCTTGGCGACTGCAAGGTCAAGCCGGCCTGATTCACGGCGGCGGTCTGCCCGTTGCCGACCGACCCGTCGCCCCCGTTCGAGACCGATCGGAGCGCTCGCGGTGCCGCGCACGGTACCCAATGCCCGGTCATCGACCCAGAGAGACCCGACACTATGCCACTCGTGACCTTTTCAAGCCCCGACTACAAAGACAAGACCGTTTACGCCGTGGCGGGAAGCCACACCGAGACCATCCTGAAGCTCGCCAAGGAGTACAAGGTGCCATTGCACCACGACTGCCAGGACGGCGAGTGCGGCAACTGTTTGGTGCGTGTGACCAGCGTCGACCGCAAGGGCCGCATGAGCGGCTTCCTGACCGACAAGGAGCGCGGCGTGTTGGTCGAGCTGGGTAAACTGACCAAGGAGGACATCGATCGGATCGCCGTCGACGACATGCCGAGCGAGTGGCGTCTGGCCTGCCAGATGATCGTGCGCGACGAAGACATCCTCGTGGAGTACTGAGGTCATGTCGGCCCTCGCCCTCGACTCGGAACAGGATGCCGCCCGCATCTATGCCCGCCTCATGGTGAGGGCGGTTGGGGCCGGCAACGATCAAGCCTTCGCGAGTATGATCGCGACCCATGCCGCGGGCGGGGGTGCCATGCCGCCCTGGCTGGGGCTTGAGCCTGCCGCGTTTCATTGTTTGGTGCGGCACCATTTTCCCGGAGCGGCTTCGCGGGACTTTCTCGATGCGCTCGACGGCGCGACATCTTCGCCCGAGGTGCGCGGTGACGAGCGCGAGGAGCTGGTCCGGCTGATGCTCATGCACAAGGCCGGCGACTCCCGGTCCGAGGTCTGGATGGCCCATGTGGTGGCCGCCGGCTGTCTGGCGAGCGACCATCTCTGGCAAGATCTCGGACTCTGGAACCGAGCCGATCTGACCGCGTTGATGCGCCGGAATTTCCCCTCGTTGGCCGGGCGCAACGTCAACGATATGAAATGGAAGCGGTTCCTCTACAAACAGCTCTGCGAGGCGGAAGGGATCTACACCTGCCGAGCGCCGTCGTGCGAGGTATGCACCGACTATCATGCTTGTTTCGGACCTGAGCACTGAGCTGACTTGGAGCACATCCAAGATCGACAACGTCTATGACCGAGCGGCCGGAGCCTATCTGGGTCTCGCCGTCGGAGATGCGCTCGGCGCAACCGTCGAGTTCATGACCCCGCGTGAGATCCGCGAGGTCCACGGCGAGCACCGCAATCTGATCGGCGGCGGTTGGTTGAAACTGCGCAAGGGGCGCGTGACCGACGACACCGAGATGAGTCTTGCCCTCGGCAACAGCATCCTCGCGGCCGGCTCTGTCGACGCGTACACGATCGCCGAGGCGTTCAGCGACTGGATGCGCACCAAGCCCGTGGACATCGGCCATACGGTTCGCCGCGGTATCAGCCAATATCGTTTGAACGGAACCCTCGAAGTTCCCGAGAGCGAGCACGATGCCGGCAACGGTGCCTGCATGCGCTGCCTGCCGATCGCACTCTACACGCTCGGGGCTGACGATGAGGCGGTCGCCGAGGCCAACCGCATTCAATCCCACGTCACCCATCATAGTCGCTTGGCCGACGCGGGCACCCTGACGGTCATTCGCATGGTCCAGTTCGCCTTGCTGGGTCGGCCCAAGAGCGATTTGCGCCTGCTCGCGGAAGACTTGGTCGCGGTCGAGCCGCAATATCGCTTCGATCGGCGCCGCATGGAGAATCCAGGTGGCTATTTGGTCGAAACGCTGCGGGCTGTCTTTCAAGCGCTCTTCGCGACCGACTGCTTCGAGACGGCGCTGGTGGATGTCGTCAATCGCGGCGGAGATGCAGACACCACGGGGGCCATCCTCGGGATGATTGCCGGGGCGTTTTACGGTCCGAGCGCCATTCCGCGACGTTGGCTCGGCGTCCTCGAGAAGGACACGGCGACCGCCTGCGTGGATCAAGCCTCGGCCCTTGTGAAGGCGTCGAGCTGTAACAACGGCAACGGTACCATGCAGGGCTAACGGCATCCTTCGGCGAGGGACGATCAAAACCGAAGCATCTTGTGATCTTATTCGATGCATCGGCGGATTGCGGTTGGAATCCTGACCAATATATTCAGCTTACAAGTTCCCCGCTTCTCCGCACACCCGATCAGGTATCGCACATGATTTCGTTTCAACTTCACGACATGAAGACCGCACCGAGCCCCTCGCGCGACATCATGGCAGATATTGAACGGGACGGCGGCGAGCTACCCAACCTCCTGCGTACGCTCGCGGAGTCTCCGGTTGCCCTCGACGCTTATCGGCAGCTCGCAACCCTGCTGAGTCGCTCGAGCCTGTCCCCGATCGAGCAACAGGTCGTCTATGTCGCCGCGGCTCATGCCAACCAGTGTCATTACTGCAAGTCCCCGAATCCGATGTTCGGGGATGACACTCAAGCCGATGAAATCGCTGCGGCGATTCGTCACGGCCAGCGGCTCGCCGACGCGCGTCTCCAAGCGTTACGCCGATTTACCGCCGCCATGACCGAGCACCGCGGCTGGGTGCCGGAAGCTGACGTCGAGTCCTTCCTGCGCGCCGGCTTCACTCGGGAGAACCTCCTCGAGGTCATCACTGGTATCGCTTTGGTCACCTTGAGCAGCTATGCGAACCACGTCACCGCTACGCCGCTCGATCATCTCGCGGCCTGACCCCGCGATCATCGAGGCGGCGGCGGAGTCCTATCCGCCGCCCCTGCCTTCGGCATTACCGGGGCGTCCGGGCGGGTCTCGGCGACGACGATGTCCTGAGTAAAAAGACAATTCTTTTTTGCGTCCCTTGTGCCTTTGCGGTTCAAATATTCGGATCGCCCCGCCCACCCGAGTGCCTTCTCTCGCGATGGACGCCCATGTTTCCGACGACGAACCCGTGTTGCTCGCCAGCGGTCTGGTCAAGAGCTTCGCCGGAGTGCGCGTGGTCGACGGGGTCGACCCACAGGCCAGGTTCGGCGTCTGGGAGCTGATCGATACTCTCAGACGCGAGGGTTTGGCGATCGTTCTAACCACCCATTACATGGACGAGGCCGAGCGTCTGTCGGACAACCTCTTGGTTTTGCGCGGCGGATGCGTCGTCGCCGAGGGTCTGCCCCGCAAGGTCCTCGGCGATCTGGTGGGCGAGCACATGCTGGTGCTGGACGCGGGTGACCCGGCCGTCCCGGTGGTGTGCGCTTGGGCCCGCGAGGCCGGTCTACCCGAACCTGCGCGGGTCCTCTCGGCCCTGCATCTTGCGCTCGACGGTCCCGGTCTGGCGCAATTCAGTGCCCGGTTCGGCGAGCTGCGATTCGAGGTCCGCAGCCCGTTGCGTATTCCGGCGAAAGTGGCCACCCGGTCCGAAGAAAAGTGGCCACTGGTTCTGATTCAATCCGGCCAGTCAGTCCGAAGGAAAGCGGCCGGTGATTCCGGCCAAAGCGGCCAGTCCGAAGTGGCCCCGCGACACGGGATGGGTTTAGTTACGCGAGGGCGGGGTCGTCTGTCAACCCGGAGGCGTGTTTGCGCATGGAGTCTCCGGTCAAGTTGATCTTGTAGGCGCAGTGGACGAGGCGATCGAGGATGGCGTCGGCGAGGGTCGGATCGCCGAGGTAGTCATGCCAAAGGGTGACCGGGAGTTGGCTGGTGACCAGGGTGGCGCACCGCTTGAATCGGTCGTCGAGGATTTCGAGCAGATCGCGTCGCTGCTCGTCATTCAAAGGGGCCAGTCCCCAGTCGTCCAGGACCAGCAGATCGGTGCGCGCCAAGTCGGCGAGCAGCTTGGTGTAACGTCCCTCGGCGCGGGCCATCGCCAGATCCTGCAGCAGCCGGGGCAGGCGCAGGTAGCGCACGGTGAAGCCGTCGCGACAGGCTTTGTTGGCCAGGGCGCACGCGATCCAAGTCTTCCCCACGCCGGTCGGGCCCATCACATACTGCTCAATATCAGCCGGCGGAAGCCTGCGTTCATTATCCCTTCCACCCGCGGGCCGGCGAACGGGTCGAGGTCATTCGCACCGTCCATCATCAGGGCGAGCGTCATCTCGTCATCGCTCAACCGGACGGGAGTCGGGCTTTAATCCCGGCGTGGATGTGCGAGCCGGCGGCGCAGCGGGTGCGTCTTCAGCCAGCGCCCGGCTGGCCGCTGTGCACCCTGCGGGAACTCGGCGAACGACTCGATCGGCTTCTATCCTCCGGGGCGAGTGATCAGCCCCGCGGAGGAGACGATGCCCACGAAACGAGACCCGCTGTTTGCCCAATTGAGCCTGTTCGACGTCCAGCAGATCCCGCCCGGAGTGCTTCCGCAGGAGCGGCGCGAGGCCTTGCGCACGCTCCTGAGCGAGCTCCTGCATCAGGTGGCCGCAGCCGAGGCCGGCGGGGCCCCGCAGACACGCGCGACGGCGGCGCAGGAGCAGGACGATGACTAAACTGGGAAGCGAGCAACTGGGCCGCAAGGCTTATGTGTACGTGCGTCAGTCCACCCCCGACCAGGTGCAGAACCATCCCGAGAGCCAGCGTCGCCAGTATGGATTGATCGAACGGGCACGAGACCTTGGGTTTGCCGAGGTTGAGCTCATCGACGAGGATCTCGGACGCTCCGGCGGGGGCATGGCCCGCCCTGGCTTCGAGCGGCTGCTGGCCGCGATCTGTAATGGCGAAGCGGGTGCCGTGCTGGCCCTCGAGGCATCGCGCCTCGCCCGCAACGGGCGCGACTGGCATACCTTGCTGGAGCTCAGCGCCTTGGTGGGCGCCGTTATCATCGACGAAGAAGGTGTCTATGATCCGCGTCTGCCCAACGACCGACTGCTGTTGGGGATGAAAGGCACGCTCTCGGAGATGGAGCTGGCGGTGTTGCGTCAGCGCGCTCACGAGGCGCTCATGCTCAAGGCCCGCCGTGGCGAGCTCTACACCAGTGTCGCGATCGGTTACGTACGCACGCACGACAATCGCTTGGAGAAGGACCCGGATCGGCGCATCCAGGACGCCGTCGCGCTGGTCTTCACGCGCTTCGCGCACCTGCAGAGCGTCCGCCAAGTGCTCCTGTGGCTGCGTCAGGAGAACATGGCCTTGCCGAGTGTGCGCTACGGAAGCGAGGGGCGCATGGTCATCTGGCAGTTGCCGGGCTACTCGGCAGTGCATAAGCTCCTGACCAATCCGGTCTATGCCGGCGCTTACGTCTTCGGTCGCACCGCGAGCCGGGTACGCATTGAAGCCTCGCGCAAGCGCGTCGTACGCGGCGTGCGCCAATCACCGGCGGACTGGACGGTGCTGATTCGCGACCATCATGAGTCCTACATCAGCTGGGATCAGTACGCGCGCAACCAACAGATTATTGCAGACAACAGCAACATGAAAGGCGAGATGGTGCGCGGTGCCGTGCGGCGTGGCGAGGGGCTGCTCGCCGGACTGCTGCGGTGTCGCCGCTGCGGGCGCAAGCTGCATGTGGGCTACAGCGGTCAGGGCGGCAATACGGCGCGCTATCACTGCGTCGGCGCCCGGCTCAGTCACGGGGTTGGCGGCTCCTGCTTGGCCTTCGGCGCGCTTCGGATCGACGCGGCGATCGGTGCCGAAGTGCTGCGGGTGCTCCGACCCGAAGGGGTCGCGGGGGCGCTGCAGGTGCTCGAGCACCAGGGCGAGGAGGCCCGCGCGCAGCGTCGCCAGGTCGAGCTTGCCCTGGAGCAAGCCCGCTTCGAAGCTGCCCGCGCCCGCCGCCAATACGATGCGGTCGATCCCGACAACCGCCTGGTGGCCGGCGAGCTGGAACGGCGCTGGAATGTGTGTCTCGCGGAGGTAGCACGCCTGGAGCGCGTGCTGGCGTCGGAGGATACAGCGCCACCGGTTCAACTCTCCGAGGACGAGCGCGAGCGCCTCCTCGCCTTGGGCGGCGATCTCGAGCGCGTCTGGAATCATCCCGCGGCCACGCCCGAGACGCGCAAGCAGATCCTGCGCACCGTGATACAGGAGATCCTGGTCGACGTGGAGGACGAGACGCTCGCCGTCGTCATTCACTGGCAGGGTGGCGATCACACGCAGCTGCGCGTAAAGAAGAACCGCAGCGGACAACACCGCTGGGTCACCGATCGCGACACGCAGGAGCTGATCGGCGAGCTGGCTCGCCTGCTGCCCGACGCGAGCATTGCGGGGCTGTTGAACCGGCTCGGTAAGCGCACCGCCAAGGGGCTCACCTGGACGGAAAGCCGGATCCGTTCGTGGCGTGGCGATCATGGGGTGCGGGTCTACCGCGAGGGGGAGCGTCGCGAGCGCGGCGAGCTCAATCTGCACGAAGCGGCCGAGCAACTCGGCGTGAGCAAGATGACGGTCTTGCGCTGGATTCGAGACCGGCGCCTGCCCGCACGTCAGCCGTGTCACGGCGCGCCGTGGATCATCCGTTGTGATGATCTTGCGCGTTTGGTTCCGCCGGATGCTGGGGAGCTGGGTCGGACGATCCCGTTAACACGGGATTTAAATCAAACATCGTTGGACTTTCAATAACGTAGAGAGGTGTGCATCATGTCGCTGAATCGGTCGGCCCGGTGAGGATGACGTTGAGGTGCTCGCCGATCCACTGACCGGTCGCCAGGCGGCTCATCAGGGCTTTGTCCAGGCCGCGGTGAGTGCGGTAGTCGAGGTCTTCGATGGCCGC